>CAVBBP010000009.1:0-58180 GCA_963593685.1 Segatella copri | reverse complement strand
GTGCCAAACTCGTTTGAGCAATGCCGAGCGGAGAAAAAATCTATAAATCTGAAATCGCGGCTTGCCGCATCACTTCTCACTTCTAACTGCTAACTTCTCACTAAAAATTCCTCACTCCTAATTCCTAACTCCTCATTCAAAAAACATGTTTGCACTCGTTACAGGAGCATCGTCGGGCATTGGGCTGCAGTACGCCACGCAACTGGCGCGCGACTATCGGTACGACCTTCTTTTGGTGTCGAACCAAGCGCAGGAGTTGGACGAGGCGGCTTGTCGGTTGGCGGAAAAATATGGCGTGAAAACAGTTGCGCTCTTTGCCGACCTGTCGCTGCCCGATGCGGCCGAAACGGTTTTTCGGTTTGCGTGCGACAATAATATCGAGGTCGATGTGCTGATAAACAACGCTGGCGTGCTACTTTTTCGTCCGCTCTGCGACACTCCGATGCCGAAAATCGAAACGCTGCTCGCGCTCCATGTGCTGACACTCACCAAACTCTGCCGCCTATTTGGCGAAACAATGTGTCAACGCGGGCACGGCTACATTCTGAACATGGCTTCGATGACCGCATGGATGGCCATGCCGGGCATTCAGTGCTACAACGCCAGCAAAGCCTATGTGCTGAACTTTTCGAAAGCAATTTGGTACGAATTTGGGTGCAAAGGGGTGCGCGTGCTGGCCGTTACGCCAGGCACAATCAACACGCCGCTGCTCGGTCTGCCCGACAAACAACGCAAACAACTGCTCGTCCTCGGCATCTCGATGCAACCCGAAACGCTGGCACGCAAAGCCCTACGCAAACTGTTCAAATCGAAGCGAAAAACATATCTGCCCGGCGCGTGGAATTTTGTCATCGTGCCGATAATCAGCCACCTGCCCGACTGGCTCGTCTTCGGTGTGATGAAGCGGCTCAAACTTTTTGCGCAATAGGAAAATCGGTCATTTTGTCGCCTTGTCGCAACTGTCGGACAGCGGACAGCCAGCGCAACTGCCGCTGCGATGCTCGTTGCAAGCGGCGTTTTTGTGCCGAAAACGCTTGACTACGCGCCAAACAACCACACCAAACGCCACAGCCAAGATGCAATATGCCAAAATTTCCTGTGTCATATTAAACAGGGTGCAAATATAGTGCCAAACGGTGCAACTTGCTACGCAATTTTTGTGTAATTTTGTGGCGTTTTTCAAACTTACAAAATGAGCAGCAAAAAATCCATCGTTTTGGGCTATGTGGCGGGCGTGCTTACGGGCGTTACCTATGGGCTGAACCCGCTGTTTGCTATGCCGCTCATCAAATACGGCATTTCGGTCGATGCGATACTCTTTTTTCGCTACCTGCTGGCGGCGTGTCTGCTCGGCATTATGCTGGCGTGCCACCACACCGATTTTCGTGTGAATCGGGCGCAATGCAAATGGCTGGTGCTGCTGGGACTGCTCTTTTCGTCGAGCAGCCTGTTTCTGTTCGAGGCGTACAACTACATTCCATCGGGCATTGCCACCACCATCATTTTTCTCTACCCGATTTTGGTGGCGTTGCTTATGGTGTTTTTGCGCGTCTATCCCACATGGCAGGTTTGGCTGTCGATAGCCGCCACATTTGTTGGCGTGCTGTTTTTATGCCACAGCGAAGGGGCGCAACCATGGCCGTGGCAGGGCTTTGTGCTGACTTTTGCGGCGGCGTTGGTCTATGCCATTTTCATCGTCATCATCAATCGCAACCACGCCATAGCGCATGTGTCCGATTCGCTGCTCACTTTCTATGTGCTGGTTACGGGGACGGTGGTTTTTCTGGCGCACATGTTGCAACAAGGCACTTCGCTGCCCAGCGAAATCGCCAAGTTCGCTGCCGAGCCGCAAGCCTGCCTCAACATCGTTGGGTTGGCGGTGTTCCCCACCATCATCTCCACCGCCACGCTGGCCGCCGCCACCAAACGCATCGGCGCCACCAAAGCCTCGGTCATGGGCGTGTTCGAGCCCATCACCGCCGTGTTGGTCGGTGCGTGGGCCTTCGGCGAAGCCATCACAATCCATGTCGTCATCGGCATTGCCATCATCATCGCCGCCATTGTGTTTATGATTCTCACGGGAAAGAGTAATTAGGTGAGAGGTGAGAGGTGAGAGGTTATAGGTTATAGATTAAAGAGTAAGGAATAAAGACAAAAGACTAAATCATTTGAAGATTTGAAAATTTGAAGATTTGAAAATTGAGGCGGGTCGGAACGCAATAACTCATAACTCTAAATTCAAAATTCTTAATTAAATGCGTGGCTTTTCCCCCTTCGGGGGAAACGGGAAAGGGGGCTACAACTAGAAACCAGAAATCTGAAGCCAACACCAATGCGTTAAACTCATCAACTCATCAACTTATCAACTACCAATCAACTGTTCAACCAATCAACCAATCAACTTTACACACTTTATACACTTTCTACTTTATACACTTTCAAACTAAAAAACTATGCTACTGCAAACTCCCGACATTGCTCAAGCCATTATGCAGCCCGATTCGCTGCGGACGGTAACCGAAACCATCATACACAAGGCGCAAGAAAATCCCAGCGTTTTTTGGACGGATTTAGGACAGAGTGCGCTTCTTTTCGGCATAAAAGTGCTGGTTGCCATCATCATCTACCTTATCGGGGCGTGGCTCATTGGGCGCGTGAAACGGCTGATTGGGCGCATTTTTGCACGGCGCAAAACCGAACGCACGCTGGCTTCATTCGTTTCGTCGCTCGTCTCCATTTCGCTCACAGTGCTGCTCGTCATCGTTACCGTAGGCACGCTTGGGGTCGATACCACCTCGCTGGCGGCGTTGCTGGCGGCTGGCGGTATGGCCATCGGCATGGCGTTGAGCGGCACGGTGCAAAATTTCGCTGGCGGCATTATGTTGCTGGTTTTCAAGCCGTTCAAAGCGGGCGATTTCATCACAGCGCAAGGATTTAGCGGCACAGTAACCGATGTGAGCATTGTCAGCACCAAAATTCTGACCATCGACAACCACATCGTGGTGATTCCAAACGGCACGCTGTCGAACACAAATATCGACAATTTTTCGGCACAACCGCTGCGCCGCATCGACCTCGAAGTGTCGGTGGCCTACGGAGCCGATGTCGATGAGTTTACCGCCGCCACCATCGACATTATCAAGCAGGACAGCCGCACGCTCGACGCCCAAACGCGCGGCGCTGCCGACCCGTTCGTTGCGCTGACCAGCCTCAACGCCAGCGACATCACCTTCACCGTGCGTGTGTGGGTGAAAACGCCCGACTACTGGGCGGCGCGCTTCGACCTGAACAAGCGACTCTACACGCAACTGCCGCAGCGCGGATTCGAGTTCGCCTACCCGCACATGGATGTAACCATCATCGGCAATAAATAGACAAAAACCGTCCGTTTGTCGAATTTTCGCCCCACTCCGACCGTTTTTTGCACAAAAATTTGTCCCAACAAAAAATTATTCGTACCTTTGTGGGTTATTACCTAATCAATTGACAATTGATAATTGACAATGAAAGGTTAGAGGTTATGGACAATAGAGTAAAGAATAAAGAGTAAAGAATAAAGAATAAAGAGTAAAGACAAAAGACAATAACTGAAGAAACTTGAAACTTGAAACTTAAAACTTAAAACATAGAAACAGCGCGAAAGCGCGAGAAACATAGAAACAAAATTGCGTCAGCAATTTTGAGAAACCAGAAACTAGAAATTAGAAATCTGAAACCAACACCAACGCGTTAAACTCATCAACTTTTCAACGACCGATCAACCAATCAACCCATCAACCCATCAACTAATGAAAAACCACATTCTCATCTGCATTGCCTGCCTCATGGGGGCGGCCATGCTGCACGCCGAAGCACCAGCCAACTACTATGCCGCCGCCGAAGGGAAAACAACCACGGCACTGCGCACGGCGTTGGAAAGTATTATCGACGATCATGTTGTTATTTCGTACGACGATTTGGAGGACTACTATCCCGACATCGATGCACGGCTCGACAACCCCGACCGTGTGTGGGACATCTATTCCACTTGCGAATTTTCGTTCAGCGATGCTAATTGCAGCCAAAAAAATGTGTGCGACTGCTGGAACAAGGAACACACCGTGCCACAAAGTTGGTTTAGCAAAAGTTCGCCTATGAAGAGCGACCTGTTCCATGTGTTGCCGACCGACGCACGCGTGAACAATCTTCGTAACAACTTTGTCTACGGCGAGGTGAGCGACCACAGCACGCCAGTAGGCAACGACACACACGCACTCGGTTGGCTCGAAAAAAATAAAGCATTCGAGCCCGTCGATGAATTCAAAGGCGACATTGCGCGCATCTATTTCTACATGGCCACACGCTACGCCAGCAAATGTTCTAACTGGAGCGGCGGCATGTTTGGTAGCGACGCCAACGGTTTCAAATCGTCGGTAGCCACAATGTTGCTGAAATGGCACCGCAACGACCCCATTTCGGAAAAAGAGATTTTGCGCAACGATGCCGTGTACAAATATCAGAAAAACCGCAACCCATTTGTCGACCACCCCGAACTGGCGGAGTACATTTGGGGCGACAAAAAAGGGCAAGCGTGGTACGCCACAACCACCGCACTGCCCACCACAGCACTTGCCGATTTGGTTGTTGCGCCCAACCCAACCACCAACGGCACAGTTACCGTAACGGCTGGCAACAGCGGCGATTTTGCCTACGCACTCATCGACCCAGCGGGGCGCACTTTGGCAGCAGGCACAAGCGCATTTGGCGAAACATTGGCATTCGACAATGTAGCAAACGGCATCTATATGTTGAAAATCAGCGCAAACGGAACTGTCAGCATCAGCAAAGTGATAATTAGTCGCAAGATGTGAGTAGCAAGTCGCAAGACGAGATTTTAAGAATATAGAGCATAGAACATAGATTTTTCAATTACCCAATTTCTTAATTTTCAATCATCTAATCAAATTGGATGCTGTTGGAACGCAAAAATTCATAATTCTAAATTCTTAACTCATAATTAAACGAAAGCTTTTCCCCCTTCGGGGGAAACGGGAAAGGGGGCGACGACCAAATTTCAGATTTCAAATTGTAGGGACGCACCGAGTGCGTCCGAACGATTCAACGATTCAATAAATAACAAAATCAACAATTAGAAACATAGAAACAAAAATTGCGTCAGCAATTTTGAGAAACTAAAAACCATCACCAATACGTTAAACTTTTCCACTAATCAACTCATCAACTTCTCAACGACCAATCAACTGATCAACGAATAAAATGCCATGAAAAAGATATTTTTCTCTGTCCTTTTCCTTTGTGCCGCATTTGTTGCGTGGGCGGGCATCGATATGCAGGCGCACATGGCTTCGGACGAGGGGCAAGCCGCCTACAGCGACTACAAAGCCAAACAGGCAGCCTACTACACGGGTTCGTATGTTTACACCACGCTCGTTGGGCAGACGGGCGACGCGCTTTTCGGCTCGCTCAACACGCTGATGGGAAACACCAGCCGAATTGGCAACAATTCGTTTACTTACAATACGCTGCGCAACAACTATGTGAAAGTGGATCGCGACCTGAATGCCAGCGGCAAAATAATCGGCTACTACGACGGCAAACAACTGAACGGCGCATGGGGCAGCGGCTACAACCGTGAACACACTTGGCCACAGTCGAAAGGCGCAGATAAAGCGACCCCGATGGGACACGATATGCAGTCGGTGCGCCCAACAAACACCGCCGTGAATAGCGACCGCGGCAACGATGCCTACGGCGAATCGAGCGGCTACTACGACCCCGACGAGGTAGAAATCGACAACACCTACTACAAAAAATCGAACCTCGGCACCTACCGTGGCGACTGCGCGCGCGTGATTTTGTACGACTATGTGGTGTACGGTCAGGCTGGCAGTTACAAAAACAGCCTCTATCTTGGCAATGCGCAACTGCTCAGCAAACTGGGTTCAGATGGCGTGTTCGAATCGCTGGCAGTGCTGCTCAAATGGCACATGCAAGACCCACCTTCGCTCACCGAAATGGTGCGCAACGATGGCGCGCAGGACTATCAAGGCAACCGCAATCCGTTTATCGACTTTCCCGAACTGGCCATCAGTATGTTGAAAGACGAATCGGGCGTAACCGCTTACAATGTGGTCAAAAATACCACGGCCACCGTCAATCCCAACTACACCTACACCACATCGGCTGGGTTTATCAGTTATCTGACTTTTGGCGATGGCACACACCCAGCCGCCGAAAATCTGACCGTAACTGGCGGCACATACACCTACGACGCTTCGCTCGGGCGGCTCATCGTGTCGAAAGCCAGCGGCAAAGTTACTATCACCACTGGGAACGACCCCGTGTTGGCTATCGAAGAACCAAAAGTGCTGCCCGACATCATCTGCTACACCACAGGGCAAAACAAATTTTGTGTGAGCAACCTGCCCGAACAGGCGCAGATAACGATTTTCGACTGCGCTGGTTGCCCATTGGAACTGCGTAGCAACTGCGCCACAAGCGAAACCTTCTCCGCACCCAAAGGCATCTATTTCATACGCATACAAGCCAACAACCAACAACGCACGCTAAAAATAGCGAATTAAAAAGAGAGGTTATAGACAATTAGGAGTTAGGAGTTAGGAATTAGGAGTGAGGAGTGAGGAGTGTTTTTTTAAGAATAAAGAATAAAGAGTAAAGACAAAAGACGAAGACTAAAACTAAAACAACTTGAAACTCTGAAACCCTGAAACCCTGAAACTCTGAAATTTGAAATTCTGAAATTATGAAAAAACTCGTGTTCCTTTCGACTTTTTTGCTACTGGTGGCGGCAATCAGTGCTGGCGAAATGCCCGAAGGCTACTACAACGCCGCCGATGGCAAAAGCGATGCCATACTGAAAGGCACACTGCGCGAAATCATACGCAAACACACTGTAATAGAATATGGCAGCGGCACTGGCCACACTTGGGAGGTGTTTTACTACTCCGACCGCGACACCACCACAGGGCTCTGCATGGATATGTACTGCGACGACTGGAAATCGTTCTCCACGCCTGGATCGGTAGTGAGCGGCTGCAACATCGAACATAGTTTTGCCAAAAGTTGGTGGGGCGGTGCCAAAAACGATGCCTACAAAGATTGCTACCACCTGAATCCATCGAACAGCACAGCCAATAGTTCGCGCGGCAACTATCCACTTGGCAATGTGGACGAACCAACCAAAACGGCTGGCTCTTTGAAAATTGGCAAACGCTATCACGAAGAGTTGGGGGTGGAACACTTCATTTTCGAGCCAAAAGACGAATACAAGGGCGATTTTGCGCGCGCCTACTTCTACATGGCCACCTGCTACGGCCACGACCTAAACGGCAATGCACCCGATTTGACAAAATACAAAGGCTGGCGGCTCGACAACAAAGATGTAGGCTCAAAATTTGCCATGCAAAACGACAATTATCTCGAATTTCAAGATTGGGAAATCGAGGTTTTGCTGCAGTGGCACCGTCAAGACCCTGTTTCGTCGAAAGAGATAGACCGCGCCAACGCTGTGAACGATTTTCAGCACAACCGCAACCCATTCATCGACTATCCCTGCTTGGCGGAATACATTTGGGGCGATAGGAAGGGCAAAACGGTCGATTTTGCCACGCTGAAATTTACGCGCGATGCCGACTATCTGTCGCTGCCCGAAGCCGACAAATGCGGTTGCGGTGCAGAAGAGACCGCCATCGGCCAAGTGGAGCGCGACATGCCAGCCATCTACGCACACAACGGCCGCATAGAATGCGACGCCGACTACCAAATTTTCGACCTGTTCGGCCGCAATGTTACACGCTTGAACGGCTCTTTGAACGGCATCTACATCGTGAAAATTGGCGACAAAGCAATGAAAGTAGTAGCAAGTAGCAAGTAGCAAGATGAGTGAGGAGTTAGGAATTAGGAGTGAGGAATTTTTTAGTGTGAAAGTTTGAAAGTATGAAAGTGCGAAAGTAGGGACGCACCGAGTGCGTCCGAGAAAAATGAATAATAATTGCGGCGTTTCGGCTACCGACAACCAGAAATTAGAAATTAGAAATAAACTGCACTGACCTTCACCAATGCGTTAAACCAATCAACTAATCAACTAATCAACCAATCAACCAATCAACTGATCAACGAATAAAATATCATGAAAAAACTCACATTCCTTTCGACTTTTTTGCTGCTGGTGGCGGCAGTCAGTGCTGGCGAAATGCCCGAAGGCTACTACAATGCCGCCGATGGCAAAAGCGGCGATGCATTACGTAGCGCACTCATGGGCATTATTGGTGAACACACAACAATTGAATATAGCAGTCTTCCAACTCAATGCTATGCAGCAAGCAGCGAGCCATCTGATTTCTACAACGGCTCTAACAACCTACTGGAAGACATTTACTCTTCGTGCCAATACACATCGTCACAAGCTGGCACAAGTGCTCCAGATTGTGGACAAGGTTGGAATAAAGAGCATTCTCTCCCTAAAAGTTGGTTTGGAGGTGAAAAATCCCCTATGTACAGCGATGCATTCCACATCTACCCTACCGATATAAAGACAAACAGCAATCGTGCCGCGCTTCCGTATGGCGAAACAGACGCTTCGCTTGCTTGTTCCGATTATGGATATGGTGCAGTAGGTTCTTCGAATCGCAGCGGTTACACTGGACAAATTTTTGAACCACGCGAAACGGCAACCACCAACTACAAAGGCGATTTAGCACGCGGCTATTTCTACATGCTGACTTGCTACATGAATATAAACTTCACGCAAGCAGCGGGTGGCACTGTCATGTTCACTTATACAAACAGTGTAGCAGATTTTACTGATTATGGCTTGGATTTGATGATGGAATGGCATCGTGAAGACCCTGTATCAGAAAAAGAACGCATACGCAACAATGCCATTTATGCACACCAAGGCAACCGCAACCCATTTATCGATTATCCCTGTTTGGCCGAATATATTTGGGGCAATAAAAAGGGCGAGGCGGTCGATTTTAGCAAACTTGTGTCGTCGTACGATGCCGACTTTGACAATACCGAAAACCAGTGCGGCTGCGAAATTGCTACTACCGACCCGACCATCACATCGCCCAAAAGTGCGGTGGCGTTTGGGGCAGTGGCGGTGAACAAAGCCACTACGCAGACCATCACGGTGAAGGGGCTCAACCTGACAGACGCAGTTACACTCACGCTGGCTGGCACCAATAGCGCGCTGTTCGGCCTCTCGGCTACCACAGTTTCGGCCGCCGATGCACTGGCTGGCAAGAGCGTAACCATCACCTACACGCCAACCACCGAAGGCGAACACACCGCCACACTCACGCTCAAAAGCAACGGCGCGGCTGATGTAACTGTAACACTCACGGGCAACGGTGCAACACTCTACAAGGTAACCTACGATGCGGGCAGCGGCACACCCGATGTCATCGCCTCGAACGAAACAACGATAGGCGGCGGCGTAGTGCTGACCACAGCCACAGTGCCAACCACCTGCAGCGACTGGACATTTGCAGGCTGGACTACCGCAGCCGTGAGCGAGACACAAACCGCTCCCACGCTCTATGCCGCTGGCGACACCTACTACCCCACCAGCAACTGCACGCTCTATGCGGTGTATAAAACAGGTGGCTACACCAAAGTTACCACGCTAAACGATGGCGATGTAGTGGTAATCTACTATCCCACCAATAAATTAGCCCTTACCGCTACAGCCAGCAATACGAAACTTACAGGCGTGGCAACAACCGTCGAGAACGGTTCTATCACATCGTTGGGCGATGGAGCGATAACGCTCACCGTTGAGGTTTCTGGCGAAAACATCCGCTTCAAAAACGGCGACAATTACTTGATATGTCCTTCCACTGGCAACGGCTTGAGTTTCGGAACGGCAACAGACTATGCCGATTGGATGTTTGAAGAATCAGGCGGCATGAAATATGTAAAGAATGTAAATGCCAAGTACAACTCATATTCTATATATTTGGAATACTACAGCGGATTCACAACCTATACTGCAAAAACATTCAGTTCCGCATATCAATTCGAGTTCTATAAATTTGACAAAATTGCCTACACCAGTGCGCCCGACTGCAAAGTCTGCACGCTTACAGGCATTACGCTGAACACCGACGCAGTGGCAAAAACATTCACCGCAGGCGATAAATTTAGCAGCGATGGCTTGGTTGCAACCGCAAACTACAGCGATTGCGAATCGCGCACCATCACACCAACGGTTACAAAACCCGACATGAGTAGCGATGGCAGCAAAACAGTTACTATTTCGTACACCGAAAATGGCACGACCAAAAGCACATCCTACACCATTACCGTAGAACCCAAACCAACCTACACCATCACTTGGAGTGTGAACGGCACAAAAACGCAAGAGACATACACCCAAGGCGATGCGCTAGTTTTGCCAATCACACCAACAGCATGCGAAGGCAAACTGTTTGTTGGCTGGACTGCCACCAAAGACTATACCAACGAAACCACTGCGCCTGCCGACCTCTTCACCGAAGCCAGCGGCACAGTTACCGCCAACAAAACCTACTACGCTGTGTTTGGCAAACAATCAGAAACTATAGGCAAGACAGATGTTGTTACCACACTCACAATGACTGATTTAGCAGCCACATCTGGCACAATGGAAGGTTTCACAATTAAAACAGATAAAAGTAGTGGTTCAACCAATCCAGCGTATAACACAACCGACAAGGATTTGCGCATTTATGCCAAAGGAACGCTCACTATTTCATCAACAAAAACTATAACTGCCATTGAATTCGAAATCAGTGCGCAAGGGCGAAAGCGTTTGACAACCATTGCCGCAAATACGGGTTCAATGACAAGTGTCGACACCCTTTTGACACGCTGGGAAGGCTCTGCAACATCGGTAACTTTTACCGTTGGCTCAACAGCAACTTACGGCTCTGAAAGCAAAAAAGCAGGTCAATTGTGCTTTACGGCGGTAAAAATCACCACCGAAGGCACTGGTTCAGTAACCACAATAACCAACTACACCACTACCTGCACAAACGAACCTGCCACCACCTACGCCATCACTTTCAAAAATGGCGATGAAACGCTGCAATCGTCCCAAGTGGCATACGGCACAACGCCAACATACAGTGGCGCAACGCCCACCAAAGCCGCAACGGCGCAATACGAATACACTTTCAGCGGCTGGAATCCTGAAATCGCTGCAGTTACTGGCGAGGCGACCTACACGGCGCAGTTCACCCAAAAAGTGCGCTCGTACACCGTTACCTTTGTCGATTACGATGGCAAAACGCTCGACACGCAGAGCGTAGAATACGGCACAACGCCAACATACAGTGGCGCAACGCCTACCAAAGCCGCAACAGCGCAATACGAATACACTTTCAGCGGCTGGAATCCTGAAATCGCTGCAGTTACTGGCGAGGCGACCTACACGGCGCAGTTCACCCAAAAAGTGCGCTCGTACACCGTTACCTTTGTCGATTACGATGGCAAAACGCTCGACACGCAGAGCGTAGAATACGGCACAACGCCAACATACAGTGGCGCAACGCCTACCAAAGCCGCAACAGCGCAATACGAATACACTTTCAGCGGCTGGAATCCTGAAATCGCTGCAGTTACTGGCGAGGCGACCTACACGGCGCAGTTCACCCAAAAAGTGCGCTCGTACACCGTTACTTTTGTCGATTACGATGGCACAACCCTCGGCACACAGAGCGTAGAATACGGTCGCGCCGCCACTGCACCAGAAAATCCGACACGCGCGGGCTACATCTTCGCAGGTTGGGACAAGGCGTTCGACAACATTACGGAGGCTATCATAGTTACCGCCACCTACCGCGCCGACCAAGCAACCGCCATCGACCAAATGGAACGCGACATGCCAGCCATCTACGCACACGACGGCCGCATCGAGTGCGACGCCGACTACCAAATTTTCGACCTGCTCGGCCGCAATGTTACACGCCTCAACGGCCAGTTGAACGGCATCTACATCGTGAAAATTGGCGACAAAACGCAAAAAGTAGTCGCAAGAAGCAAGTAGCAAGATGAGTGAGGAGTTAGGAATTAGGAGTGAGGAATTTTTTAGTGTGAAAGTTTGAAAGTATGAAAGTGCGAAAGTAGGGACGCACCGAGTGCGTCCGAACGCTCCAATAAATAACCAAATCAACAAATAAACAGTTCAACGATTAAACGATTCAACAATAACCAGAAACCAGAAATTAGAAATTTTCACCAATGCGTTAAACTTATCAACTTTTCAACAACCAATCAACCAATCAACTCATCAACTAATCAACTAATGAAAAACCACATTCTCATCTGCATTGCCTGCCTCATGGGGGCGGCCATGCTACACGCCGAAGCACCAGCCAACTACTATGCCGAAGCCGAAGGAAAATCGGGCGAAGACCTGCGCCAAGCCCTCTACAAAATCATCAAAAGCCACACAAATGTAGGCTACGATGGACTGTATAATGTCTATCCAACCAGCGATGTAACCGACGACGGCAAGGTGTGGGATATGTACTCCACCTGCACATGGGAGCACGGCAAGAAAAAGTGCGGCAATTACTCAAAAGTGTGCGACTGCTACAACCGCGAGCACTCTGTGCCACAAAGTTGGTTCAACGAAGCCAACCCGATGAAATCCGACGCATTTCATGTCTATCCCACCGATGGCAAAGTGAACGGACAGCGCAGCAACTACCCATTCGGCGAATGTTCGGGCGGCAAAAACTTGGGCGGCAAAGCACTCGGACGCTTGGGCAGTTCCACATTTAGCGGTTACTCTGGCACCGTGTTCGAACCCGACGACCAGTACAAAGGCGACTTTGCACGCACCTATTTCTATATGGCAACTTGCTATGCCGACAAATGTTCAAGTTGGGGAAATTCCTTTGGCAGCACCAGCGGATTAAGTTCCTACGGTGTCAATCTGTTTATGAAATGGCACCGCAACGACGCCGTGAGCGAAAAAGAGACCAACCGCAACGATGCTGTGTATGCCAAGCAGAAAAACCGCAACCCATTCATCGACCACCCCGAACTGGCGGAGTACATTTGGGGAGATAAAAAAGGGCAAGCGTGGTACAGCAACGGCGGCACACCCATCGAACAGGTGGCGTTCCAAAACCTCACGCTCTACCCCAATCCAGCCCATAGTTTTGTAACCGTCGCCGCCGAAACGGCCGAACTGAACTACACCATTTTGACCCTTTCGGGGCAGACACTGGCACAAGGGCGCATCGCCTCGGGCGCAAGCATCGCGCTCGGCGACCTACAAAACGGCCTCTACCTGCTCCGCCTCGAAGCCGACGGCCGCCAACAAGTAGAAA
This sequence comes from Segatella copri, assembly GCA_963593685.1. Taxonomy (GTDB): domain Bacteria; phylum Bacteroidota; class Bacteroidia; order Bacteroidales; family Paludibacteraceae; genus W0P28-013. The sequence goes on along the minus strand of CAVBBP010000009.1, from coordinate 44,834 downwards.
AACTGATGGTGAACCGATAAAAAACACCCACAAACACACCGCAGGCGGAGCGCAACAAAGCAGTTCCGCCTTTTTTTTTCGTACATACACCAAAAAATCGTAACTTTGCAGGGCTAATTAGTAGCGAGTCGCAAGTAGCAAGTAGCAAGACAAGATTTTTAGAATATAGAAGATAGAACATAGACTTTTTAATTGCCCAATTACTTAATTTCCAATTATTTAATTAAAAATTCAGTAGTATTTTGGAACGCAAAAAATTCGCTATGCGCATTTTTTCTCCGCTCGGCATTGCTCAAACGAGTTTGGCACTGCTCTCGCTTATCGAAAAAAATTCTAAATTCACAATTCTTAATTAACCAAAAGGTTTCCCCTATCGGGGAAAATGGGAAAGGGGGCTACTGCCAAGAAAATAAATAATTAACAATGAAAAATGAATAATAATTCCAAATAATCAAATCAACACCAACGGACGCACTCGGTGCGTCCCTACTTTCACACTTTTACACTTTCAAACTTTCAAACTAAAAAACCGTATGTCAAAAAACGAATCATCAGGGGCAGCATGGATTTTCGTTGCCATCTTGCTTATACTCTGCTTGGGGGCAGCCGCCTTTTTCTTCTGGCAAAAATCGAAAACCGCCGAAGCCGAAATGGCCGAAATGGTGGAGCAGATGACCTACGAAAAAGAGCAACTCGAAGCCGAATATCAAGATTTGTCGCTCGAAATGGAGGGCTTCTCGTACCGCACCGACAACGACTCGCTGCTGCAACTGCTCGACCAAGAGCAGAAACATGTGCAACTGCTGCTCGAAGAGTTGCGCACGGTGAAAGCCACCAACGCACGGCGCATCGCCGAACTGAAAAAAGAACTCGCCTCGGTGCGCAAAGTGCTGGTTTACTACATTGCGCAGGTCGATTCGCTCAACACGGTGAACAGCAACCTGAAAGAGGAGAATCGCGTGGTTTCGACCAAATACCGCGAAGTGTCGCAAACAGCGGCGCAACTCGAAAAAGAGAAGCAGCAACTCACCGCCAAAGTGTCGATTGCGGCGCAACTCGATGCGCGCGACATCACGGTAACTACGCTCAATCAGCGCGAAAAAAAGACCACACGCCTGTCGAAAATCGCACTTTTGCAGTTCGATTTTGTCATCGCCAAAAACAATACCGCCGAGCCTGGCATGAAAACCATCTACCTGCGCATCACCACGCCCAACGAGGCGGTGCTGCAAAAATCGGCGGCGAACACTTTTCGCTACGAGAATCGCGACATCGCCTATTCGAGCAAACGCTCGGTGGAATACGGCGGCGAAGACCTGCCCATTACCATGTATTGGACGGTGAACGAAACGCTGCTCGAAGGCACTTACCGCGCCGACCTCTTTGCCGATGGCAACCTGATTGGCTCCAAAAAATTTGAGTTGAAAAAATGAGAAAAAATCTGGCACTTATCATCTTTTTGTCGTGCTGGGCGGTGTTTGTGGCTGCCCTGCTGGTCGCCATTCTCTGCACCGACCAAGGCGCGCTGCACCAAATGCTCACGCTCGGCTATCTGTCGAACTACAGCGATATGGGCGTGCGGCTGCACGACGCATTTTTCCGCTACGCCACCGAACTGGGTGCGTCTGTGCCGTTTGTGGTGGGCGGTTTGCTGCTCTTTTACCGAGTGGGCGCAGGGCTGCTGGTGCTGCTCTCGCAGGGCGTTACCGCACTTGTGGTCTATCCCATAAAAGTGCTGATTGCCGCGCCACGACCGAGCCGTTTCTTTGCCGAACATTTTCCCGATGTGGTGCTACACCAAGTCGATGGCGTGCGGCTGCACCAAATGTACAGTTTCCCGTCGGGGCATACGGCGGCGGTCTTTTCGCTCATGCTCTGCCTCACATTCATCTGCATCAAAAAAGCATGGACAGCACCGCTCTTCTTTGTGCTGGCGATGATTGGTGCCTACTCGCGCATCTACCTGTCGCAACATTTTGCCGAAGATGTGTGCGCTGGTGCCGCTGTGGGCGTGGTTGCCACGCTGCTCACCGCCTTTTTCTACTACCGCTATCCGCAGCAGTGGGAACAGCAGTCGCTGCAACGGCTCGTCATTCCAAAACGCAAATAGACGATGGCGATTCTTCGGATAAAATACCACATAATGCCGCAAGATGTCGATTTTGCGCAGCAACAGACGCTCACGGCTTTGGGCAACTGCCTGCTCGACGCGGCCTGCCAGTCGGCCACCTCGTTTGGCTTCGGCATCGAAGCGTTTACCAAACGCCGATTGTCGTGGGTGCTTTCGCGGCTGCACCTCGAAATGGCGCGCTACGCTCGTGTGAACGACGACATCGAGATTGAAACTTGGCCGCGCGACTGCAACCGCTTGGCGTCGGCGCGCTACTTTCGCATTTTCGACCACGCTGGCAGCCTCATCGGCGAAGCCACATCGCTCTGGTCGGTGCTCGACTACGACACACGCCACCCCGTCAATCTGCTCGAACAGGTCGATTTGCGCCCATTCTGCACCGAACAGGAGGTGGCAGCCGCCGCTCCCAAACGCATCGACGAACTACACACTGCGCCACGCACCACGCACACCGTGCGCTACAGCGACATCGATTTCAACGCGCACACCAACAGCATGAAATACATTCAGTGGATGATCGACACGCTCGATTTGGCGCAGTTCGACGGGCAGCACATCGCCACATTCGACATCAACTATGTGCGCGAAGCACGCTTTGGCGAAACGGTGAACATTCTGCGCGCCGACACTGCCGAAGGCTACCATTTCGACCTAAAATCGGACGCTGGACAGTCGTTTTGCAAGGCAAAATTCGCCTTCGCACCCAACCAATAACGCCTCGACAAAAAATTATGCCGATTTTTTTTTGATTTTCCAATTATTTTTTCTATCTTTGCAAATTACAGAAGCAACACCATTTTGTAAATAAACAAAAAACAACACAGATATGAATTTCACAGTATCAAGCACGGCTTTGTTAAGCCATCTGCAATCGATTGGTCGCGTTATCAGCACCAAAAATTCGCTGCAAATCCTCGATAATTTCTTGCTGAAAGTCGAAGGTAATCGCCTGTCGCTCACCGCGTCCGACTTGGAAACGACGCTCGTTACATCGCTCGAAATTGCCAACGCCTCGGGCGACATCTGCTTGGCAGTGAACGCCAAACTGCTGATGGACGCGCTGAAAGAGTTTTCGGAGCAACCGCTGCAATTCGACATCGACGAGGAGAACCTTTCGGTGGTAGTGAAAACCGAAAACGGCAACTACAATTTCGTTGGGTTGCGCGGCGAAGAGTACCCGCAACTGCCCGCTCTCGGCGACGACGCATCGACGCTGAAAATGCCTGTCGGCGTGCTGGCCAACGGCGTTTCTAAAACCATTTTCGCCACTGCCGACGACGACCTGCGCCCAACAATGACTGGCGTGCTGTTCGACATCAAACCCGAAAACATCACCTTTGTCGCCACCGATGCACACAAACTGGTGCGCTACATCAACACTGGCGTGCAGAGCGGATTCGAGGCGGCATTTATTCTGCCCAAAAAACCTGCCAATGTGCTGAAAGCCGTTATCGGTAAGGGAGAAGGCGAGGTCGAAATCAGTTTCGACAGCAAAAACATCGCTTTCCGTCTGCCAACCTACACGATGGTTTGCCGCCAAATCGAGGGGCGTTTCCCGAACTACAACGGCGTGATTCCGCAGAACAATCCGTACAAACTGATTATCGACCGCCTGTTGCTGATGAACGCCGCCAAACGCGTGTTCGCCTTCTCGAACCAAGGCACTGGGCTCATCAAACTCTCTATCACAGCGGGCAAACTGGTGATTTCGGCGCAAGACATCGACTTTTCGACCTCGGCCGAAGAGACGCTGGCGTGCCAATACGAAGGCGAAGATATTGCCATCGGCTTCAAAGCGCCGTTCCTCATCGAGATTTTGAGTAATATCGACAGCAGCGATGTTACCATTGCGCTGGCCGACCCGTCGCGCGCAGGTATTATCATGCCTTTCGAAAACGAAAAGGACGAAGACCTGCTGATGCTGCTCATGCCGATGTTGCTGTCGGAATAAGCACGATGTCGGTTGCAAAAGAGATAGAATCGGAGCTTTCAGCCTTTTATCCGCAAGGAGAACTGAAGGCTCTTGTTCGTTTGTTGCTTGCCGAAGTGGCGGGCTGGTCGCTCACCGACCTGCTCACGCGCGACGATTTGACCTTGACCGCCGAGCAACAGACTACCGTGCGCGCCGCCATCGCTCGACTGAAAAAGCAGGAGCCGATACAGTACATTTTGGGCTACGCCGATTTTTGCGGATTGCGCTTGTCGGTGAACAAAAATGTGCTGATTCCGCGCCCCGAAACTGCCGAATTGGTACAACTTGTGAGCCAAAATGTGGCTGACGATGCGCAAATTCTCGACATCGGCACGGGGAGCGGCTGCATCGCCATTGCGCTGGCCAAACGCCTGCCACAAGCGCACATTTCGGCTTGCGATGTGTCGCCCGAAGCGTTGGCAGTGGCCGAAAAAAACGCACAAACCAACGGCGTGCAGGTCGATTTTGCGCAGTGCGACATACTGCAACCGCCCGCCATACGCCGCACCTACGATGCCATTGTGAGCAATCCGCCCTATGTGCTGAACGAAGAGCGCGCCGCCATGGAGTGCAATGTTACGGACTACGAACCTGCGTTGGCACTCTTTGTTCCCGACGAAAATCCGCTGCTTTTTTACAACAAAATAGCCGATTTCGCAGCGGCACACCTCAACCACGGCGGCAAACTATTTTTCGAAATAAACCATCGGTTGGCCGACGAAACTGCCGATTTGGTGCGCGCCAAAGGTTTTGCGCAAGTCGCATTGGCAGACGATTCGTTCGGCAAAAAGCGTTTTGTAACCGCCCAAAAAAGATAGTAACATGAACATCAGGCTCTCTATCGCAACCGTTTGCGCCGCCCTGCTGGTGGCCTGCTCCAAGCCGTCGGACAGTCTGCGCCCAAACACGCCTGTGGGCAATTTCGAGGCGTTGTGGCAGATAATCGACGAAAAGTATTGCTATTTCGACGAAAAAGGGATTGATTGGCAGGCAATTCACGACGAATATCGCGCCAAAGTCGATACGCTTTCGGGCGGCGAACGCGCGCTGTTCGGTCTGCTGTCGGGCATGCTCGACTCGCTGCGCGACGGCCATGTCAATCTCTATTCCGATTTCGATGTGTCGCGCAACACCGCTTGGTACGACTCGCTGCCCACCAACTACAACGCCGCACTGATGGACAACTACATCGAGCGGTACAACATTGCGGGCGGACTCTACTACCAGCGCATTGCCGACGGAAAAATTGGCTACCTGCGCTACAGTTCATTCGAAAACAGTTTTTCGGCAAAAAACATGTGGTATGTGCTGGACTATTTTGCCGACTGCCAAGGGCTGATTGTCGATGTGCGCAGCAACGGCGGCGGCGATTTGGACAACGCCTACAAATTGGCCTCGACATTTTTCGATGCCACCACAACCGTGGGCTATTGGCGGCACAAAACAGGTCTGAAACACAACGATTTTTCGGCGATGCAACCCATCGAAATTGATGCAGCGACTATGCCGTATAAGTGGAAAAAATCGGTGGCAGTGCTTATCAACTGCCGCGCCTACAGCGCAACAAACAGTTTTGCCAACGCCATGCGCTATGCACCCAACGCCACGCTTGTAGGCGGCACTACGGGCGGCGGCGGCGGCATGCCACTCTCGTACGAACTGCCCAACGGCTGGCTGGTGCGCCTGTCGAGTGTGCCGATGTACAACCGCGACAAACGCTCGATAGAGGCTGGCGTTGCGCCCGATTTGCCTATCAATCTCACCGACGAACTGGCAGCGCAAGGCAAGGACGATATCGTAGAGAAAGCCGTCGAACTACTGCTCGCAAAATAAGTCCCCGAAAGGGGAAAAGCCTTCGTTTAATTATGAATTAAGAATTTAGAATTATGAATTGTTCGTGTTCCGAAACGCCGCAATTATTGTTCATTTTACTCGGACGCACTCGGTGCGTCCCTACAATTTGAAATCTGAAATCTGAAATTTGAAATTGCGGCTCTGCCGCATCACTCCTCACTCGAAAAATCAATCGGTGCGAATGTCGGTGAAAGTGCCGCTCACAACGCGCCCTGTTTCGTCCACAAATCGGCACAAAATGGTCTGGTTGTCAGCACTTTCGGTAACAGAAACCTCGCCACGCGCAACAGCGAACGCACTATTGCCCATTTTGAACACCGCCGAAGCAATGGAATAGGGGCGCACGCCCGAAAAATCGTACGCACCAACAGGGCATTTGTCGGTTACGCTCAACGGCGCATAGAGCGTGAAAATGAGCGTTGTATCGGCATCGACGGCGGTAAATTGGAACTGATTGAGTCCGCTCGCCGCACTCGACAAAACAGTCTGTTGCAGCGCAGAAGTGGCAAAATTGTAGGTTGCCAAAGGCGTTTCGCCACTCCTGTCGATAGTCGCGATTTTGCCTGAAAATGCGATGACAATCGTCTCTTGATTTTCGCCCTCGAAACGGCCTTCGAGCGTGTAACTGCCGCCCGATTCCTTCACCCAAAACGCCCCCGATTTGACGAAAACCACGGTCAGACCTTGGGCAGTACGCTGCCCCACAAAAGTGCCTGTGGCGTACTGCGTGCCGTCGATTGTTCCCAATTTTCCTGCAACAAAAGTGTATTCTGCGCGGCTGCTGTCCAACTCAAAAGTGTGCGCAGGCACCGTGCGCTGACCGAGTGGCACACTCAAATCGATATTGAAAAAGAGTCCTTCGCCCACAAGCGCGCCCTCGTCGTCGAGCGTGATGCCGTCGCCTAAAAGTCTGAGCGTCAAGCTGTTCGTGCCTTTTTCGTAGGCATCGCCATAGTAGAGTGCCGTGGCGCGGTCGAACACAAAATCGTAGTCGAGTTTGCCGACCGTTACCTTGCACGAAGCCGATTTGCCGCCCGCCTTGGCCGTGATGACGCACTCGCCTGTATAGACGGCCGTAACTGTGCCATCGGACGCCACCGAAGCCACCGCCTCGTCGCTCGACTCCCACGACACACTGTTATCCATCGCCGCCGACAACGGATTAACGATTACCTCCAACTGGTACTGCTCGCCCACTTGCAGCGACAAATCGTTGCGGTCGAGCGTAATCGAACTGACAGGATTTTTGTCGCACGCCGCCAGTGCCAGCAGCAGCAACATCATCGGCACATATCTCTTTTTCAAAAACTGCATATTGCTCTCTCTATTTTTGCGAATGGCATATACTTCGCGCTAACAAGTACAGTATTCGCACATTTATCTAAACTACATCAAATTACACTTTTCTGCGAATAGCATCTATTCTCTAACAAAAAGCATAGCATTCGCAGACTACCAAATCGAATCGATCGATTCGGGGCGGCGTTTGCCACCGAACACGCACTTGTCGAACACCGTACCGATGACGAAGCGCACCTGTTCGCGGCTGAAAGTGAGGTGATTGACCGACACACGCAGAAAATCGTGTGCCACGCCAATGCGCCAAGTGCTGCGGCGAAAGCGCATATCGAGCGTGAGTTCGTGCAACAGCGACAGGCGGTTGTGGAACGACGCAAAATGCGCTGTGCCATCGAGCGACGACACCAACTCGTAGTACGACTGCCCCATTTCGGGAGCGAACATACAGCCTAAAAACGGCGTGCGCGCCATGTAGCGTAGGCGGTATGCACTGCGTTTTGCGTTGAATATGTACGACACGCCAGCCGACAGATTCAGTGCCATCGCCAAATCCATCGAGTAGGGCTTATTGACCGATTTGACCAGCACGCGGCCATAATAATCGACATCGGCTAGTGCGCCCGCTAGAATGGTGAGATTGGCGACAGGCGTATAGTTGTAGTGCGCTCCCCAGCCGCCGCGCACGCCAAAGCCGACCATCGTATTGCTGCCGCGCGCATTGCTGAGCGTGCTGCCCGTCAAGCGCACCTCGCCCACATGCGTCCATGCGCGGTGGCGGCGAAAAGTCTGCCACCACTCGTTGTCGAGCCCAAAACTGACACCCGAATAGGGCAACACCGACAGATATTCGTCGGTAACGAAAGTCGCGCCAAGGCTCACCGTCAGCACATTTTCGACCGTATGCAAGCGCAGCGTGTCCTGCGCCCATGCGCAACAGGTCAAAAGTGCGAAAATCAGTGTTGTGGCGGTGCGTTTCATCGTCTATTCCACTGGTTTTTCGGCTTTTTGCCAATTTTCGATGCCTGTGTTCAACTCGTAAACTTCGTAGCCGAGTTCGGTCAGTTGTGCCGCTGCCATCTTGCTGCGGCGACCGCGTTGGCAATAGACCGCCACCTTTTTCTCCTTGTCGAGCAACGCTTGCGCCTGTTCGGCAAAATCGGCGGCTTTCACATCGATATTTATCGCGCCAGCAATGTGCGGTTTGGTGGCAAATTCGTCGGCAGTGCGCACATCGACAAGTTGCACGCCATCGGTCGCAATCAAGCGTTCAAACGCCTCGTTGTCGAGCGATTCAAACCCCGAAACCGAGCAAGCCACAAGCAGACAAAGGGCGGTCGAAAAAATTGCTAATCTCTTCATAACCAGCGAATTACATTTGTTTATCACGAATGAGCGACTCGGCAATTTGCACTGCGTTCAGTGCTGCGCCTTTGCGTATTTGGTCGCCCACGCACCAAAAAGCCAGTCCATTCGGGTTTGCCAAATCCTTGCGCAGTCGGCCGACATACACGGCATCTTTGCCCGACACAAAGAGCGGCATCGGGTAGTCGCGCTGGTCGGGATTGTCCTGCAAAACAATGCCATCGGCAGCCGAAAACGCCTCGCGCACATCGTCGAGTTTCAGCGGATCTTCGGTTTCGACCCAAATGCTTTCGCTGTGGGCGCGCAGGGCTGGCACACGCACGCAAGTAGCACTCACTTCGATGTCGGAATGCATGATTTTTCGCGTTTCGTTATACATTTTCATCTCCTCTTTGGTGTAGCCGTTATCGGTAAACAGATCGATGTGCGGAATCACATTGTACGCCAACTGGTAGGCAAATTTATTCACCGTAACTGGCTTACCATCAAGCATTTCGCGGTATTGCTGTTCCAATTCGGCCATGGCCGATGCGCCAGCGCCGCTCGCCGCCTGATAGGTGGCCACATGCACGCGTTTGATGTGCGACAACTCCTCGATAACTCGCAGAGCCACAACCATTTGTATCGTTGTGCAGTTAGGATTGGCGATGATGCCGCGCGGACACATTTTGGCATCGGCGGCGTTCACTTCGGGCACCACCAGCGGCACATTTTCGTCCATGCGAAATGCGCTCGAATTGTCGATCATCACCGTGCCAAACTTGGTAATGTCGGCGGCAAACTCGCGCGACACCGACGCTCCAGCCGACACAAAAGCGATGCCAACGCCCTTGAAATCATCGCCGTGGCGCAACTCCTGCACCCGATAGTGTTTGCTGCAAAATTCGTACTCACGGCCTGCGCTCCGCGACGAGCCAAACAGCACCAAATCGTCGATGGGGAACTGACGCTCGGCCAGCACCCGCAAAAATTCCTGTCCCACAGCGCCACTCGCGCCTACGATTGCTACTTTCATATTGAATTTCAAATTTCAGAGTTTCAAATTTCAGAATTTAAGCGTTTCAGAGTTTCAGGTTGGGTTGATTAGTTGATTGGTTGATTGGTTGATTGGTTGATAGGTCGTTGAAAAGTTTAACGCATAGTCAGAACCTGTGAGGTTTATTTCTAATTTCTAATTTCTAATTTCTGGTTATTTGGTTAATCCATTTAATTTGAAATTTGAAATTTGAAATTTGAAATTTGAAATTCTGAAATTGCGGCTCTGCTGCACCACTCCTCACTCCTAATTCCTCATTCCTAACTTTTCTTGCTTCTTGCTACTTGCGACTAAAAGCGATTTGCTGGTCTGATTTTTTTTTGCGTAATTTTGTTGAAATTTCGAAAGGCAAAGGTACGAAATTAGTTTGAAAGTTAATAAAGTTTGTAAAGTTAAAAGTAGGGACGCACCGAGTGCGTCCGTTTTTGTTGATTTGGTTTTAACCCCTCCGCTTCGCTCGTCCCCTTGCAAAGGGGACAGGTTCGCACGCAACACCACCGCCAGATTATTGTTCATTTTTCATTAAAGTAGAGCCGTCACATTGTGGCGGCTCTACAATCTATGTTCTATCTTCTATGTTCTTAAAATCTCTTCTTGCTACTTGCGACTAATTATCCATTATTTACATACAGGGCGGACGGATTGGCCAAAGTAGCGGCGACCACTATCGTTTCTGCCCACATAGTTTGAGTCGAAAAATATATTCCACGCGCGATTGGGATAGTTTGTGCTGAACGAACTCGACCAATAGTGGCCTTTGCTGCCAACGCCATACCGTTCGTTATAACTGCGATAACCAGCCGTAGGCAGAAAAATGGCGTTTTTATTTTTGCCAATTACTTTGTAGCCGGCCACGCCATTTAGAGTTGCTAAAGTCCAAGTGCAACTTGTGCGCAATTCTTCCCATTCGGCGCTGGTTGGCATGCGCCACTTTCCGCCCCAGTTTTTAGTTGCCGCATCGTTGATGGCTTCGAGTGTAGTTTTTTTGTCCACAGTACCGTAGTGGCTGTCTGTGTTGTATTTTGTCAGAACATTGTCGGCAGAACCGTAGGCATAGGTTCCCCATGAATAGGTTGTTTTGGTGGCGGTTTCGCCCCAAGCGTAATAATTGCCGTATTCTTCGGGCTTTTCTGCGCCCACATTGCAGGTAGCCCACCTTACGCTCAGGCCTAAATCGACATAATCATGACCAGTTTCATTACCTGTAGCGACTAAAAATCCTACCTTTTCTTTGTCTTTTTCGCACGCCGCCAAAAGCAGTGTAGCGCAACACAAGGCCGCAAAAAAATCGATTTTTTTCATAACAAAGGTTTTATGTCCGCCTCCTTTTACGGACTATTGTTTGTTGTTTTGCCCCAATTTTCAACTGGTTATGGTACTACCACTGGACGCACGGATTGCCCATAGTAGCGGCTGCGGCCGGCGCTGTACACAAAGTCCGAGAAGAAGTACGCGCTCCGCGCGCTGCTCGGGTAGTACGTGTTGAGCGAACTCGACCAGTAGCGGCCGTTATCGCCTGCGTAGTTCAGGTAGCCGCTGTAGCGATAGCCCGCCGCAGGGAGAAAAATGGAGTTTCCGTTGGAGGCTTTCACTTCGTAGCCGCTCACGCCGCTTTTGTTTGTCCAAGTCCAAGTGCAGTTATTGATGAGTTCGTCCCACTCGGCATCGGTGGGCATACGCCATCCCCCACCCCAGTTGGCAGTGGCAGCATCGTCGGCGGCTTCGAGGGTAGTCTTACCATCGGAGGTATTGTACTTGGTCAATTTGCTGTTATCGCCATCATAATTGTAAGTACCATATTTGTAGGTGTCCCACGAGTAGTCGCTTTTTGTGGTGGTCTCTCCCCAAGCGTAGTAGTTGCCGTACTTTTCGGGGCTGGTTGCGCCTACATTGCAGGTTGCCCACTTCACACTCAATCCCAAATCAATAGCCTCTTGGGTGTCGTTTTTAGGGTCGTTATTGTTTGAACCGTCCTTCGGCTCGTTTTTGTCGCACGCAGCAAAACCCGCTGCAACGCAACACAAGGCCGCAAATAAAATCGATTTTTTCATGTTTTTTTGATTTTAATTTGTTAACAAATTTGAAAATTGTCAATTTTCCGTTCAGTTAGACACAACAAAAAAGCGTGGAATTCGACTATTGTCGTTCCACACATTGAGGCTCTCGCATTGCCCGAAACAATAGAACCGACAACGCGAAACCCACGCGAATATAAGAAAACGACTGCCCATACGAGTAGTGAATAACTTACATTCCGAGGGCATCTACCGTTGCTAAACCCTGATTGTTCCTGAAATTTGCGAGATTTCAATGTGTCAGAACAGAGCGTCAATAAACGCCTTTATTATGTCTGCTAATCAGCACACAAAATTGTGCAGACCAGCAAAGCAAAAGTACAACATTATTTTGACATCGCCAAAATAATTTCAAATTTCAGAATTTCAAATTGCGCAAAAGTCATAGTCAAAAGTCATCGTCTATGCTCTATGTTCTCAAAAAAACACTTCTAACTTCTCACTACTCACTAAAAACAGATTTGCAGGTCTGATTTTTTTTGCGTAATTTTGTTGAAATTTAGTAAGACAAAGAGACGAAAATTATCAGAAATATATGGCACTTAAACAATTTTTGACGGTTTTAGCGGCGGTTTCGGCGATGGGCGTTTCGGCGCAATTCTACGACGATTTTCTCGACAATGGCACGGAACTCGACACAGCGTGGCAAGGCACGCGCGACAAGTTTTACATCAAGGAGATAGATGCCACCACAAACAAACTTGTGCTGAACGACACCGCAGCGAGCAGCACCAGAAATTACGCCTATTTGAGCCGACCGTCGCAGGCGATTTTGGCCGCCGAATGGCAAATTTCGCTCACATTTGCCGATTTGGAACTGACCAACTACAACTACGCACGCTTCTATGTGATGGCCGACACCACCACGCTCGACGGCGCACTCAACGGCTATTTTGTGTGGATTGGCAACAGCGGCAAAGAGGTGGCACTCTACCGACAAAATAGCACGAAAACCACAAAAATAATCGATGGCCGCGATGGGCGAACCGCTGGCTGCACGGGCATCGACCTGAAACTGACGCGCGATTCGGCTGGCACATGGCAACTCTATTCACGGCTCGAAGGCGAAAGCGAATTTACGCTCGAAGGCGACTGCAGCGACCGCACCAACCTGAACGCGTGCTACACAGGGCTGCTGTTTTGCTACTCGAAGACCAACGGCCGCGACAAATACCTCTGCAACAGCATTTCGGCGACGGGCAATCCCTACATCAAACCCGAACAAACGGTGCGCAAATACGACATCGTTTTCAGCGAAATAATGGCCGACCCAGAGCCGCAGAACCAACTGCCGCTGCACGAATTTCTCGAGATATACAACCGCACCGACACCGCCATCGACCTTGCGGGCTGGACGCTCGCCATCAACAACAAATGGGCGACAATCGCCGAAGGCACGCTACAACCGCGCAGTTACGCTATTCTCTGTGCCGAAAATGCGGCGGCAGAATTTAAGTCCTACGGCCAAACTGTGGTCGCTGCGCCGTGGCAACTGATTCCAAACTCGGGCGCAGTGGTGCAACTTTTCGACGAGCAGAAAAACCTCGTTGCGTGGGTCGATTTCACCGATAAATGGTACGGCAATGCGGCATTCAAAAAGGACGGCGGCTGGTCGCTCGAGCGCATCAACTGCGACTACCTCGACAACCATGCAGAAAACTGGACACCATCGGAAAACCACAATGGCGGCACACCCGGACAGCCCAACTCCGTGGCGGCCGCACTGCCCGACGAACACGCGCCGCGGCTCGAATACATCGCCGCCACAAGCGACACGGTTACACTCTGTTTCTCGAAAACGATGGACGAAGCCGCATTGGCCGACAAAAGCAACTACCGCCTGTCGCTCGGCATCGACACCATAATAATAGCGCAACCGCACGCCAATGTTGCGCAGTTGAAATTACACAACAAACTGACTGCCAGCGAATTAGAAACATTTGTCATCGAAAATCTCTTTTGTGTCGATAGTCTGCCGCTCGGCACTGTGGAGTGCGAAATTGCGCTGCCCGTGCCTCCCGAAGTGGGCGACATTGTGCTGAACGAGATTCTGTTCAACCCGAAAGACGATGGTGTCGATTTTGTGGAATTGTGGAACATTTCGGACAAGACGCTCGACCTTGGGCAACTGCTTGTAACGCGCCGCCGCAACGGCGAACTCGACAGCCGCACCGCCATCTGCAACGAACCGCGCCTTGTTGCACCGCACGCCTATCTGGTGCTGACTAGCGACCGCGACAAGGTGTGCGCTCAATACGATTGCCCCGACGACGGCTATTTTGCCACCGTGAAACTGCCATCGCTCAACGACGACGAGGGCAACATCATCATTGTGCTGAACGACGGCACGGTGATAGACGAGATGAGTTACACCGAAAAGATGCACCACGCGTTTGTGAGCAATCCCGAAGGCGTGTCGCTCGAGCGTGTGAATCCGCATGCGCCCACGCAGCAAGCCGACAACTGGCAATCGGCGTCGTTTGAGGTGGGTTACGCCACGCCAGCGCGACAAAATTCGCAGTATTTGGAGTCGGGAAACGACGAAGAAAAGCAGAATTTTTGGTTAGAATACGAGACTTTCACGCCCGACAACGACGGCTTCCGCGACCTGCTGCCCATCAATTACCGCCTGCCGCACGACGGTTTCACAGCCACCATCACCATCTACAACCCCACTGGCACGCGTATGCGGCGGCTGCTCGGTGGCGAACTCACGGGTACAGAAGGCACTATCTATTGGAACGGCCGCAACGACAGCGATGCGCTCTGCGGCGTAGGTGTGTATGTCATTTTTGTCGAAGCCGTGCGCCCCGATGGCGCCAAAATCCGCCAAAAAATCGTCTGCGTGCTGAGTATGTAGAGAAGTGTGGAAAGTGTAAAAGTTGGGTTGATGAGTTGATTAGTTTAACGCATTGGAGTTGGTCTGTAAGGCAAAATCAATTTTCAAATCTTCAAATTGAAAACTAAAAAACCAGAAATAAATTTGCTTCAACGATTAAACGCTTCAATAGTTCAACAAAAAAAGGGCATGGCATGCCGCGCCCCTACTTTCGCACTTTCATACTTTTACACTTTCACACTCGTCTTGCTACTTGCTGCTTACGGCAATTTTTCGTATATTGTGGTTACATTTGACGATGTAGATGCCGTCGGTGAGTGGGGCGTGAAATTGGCCGTTGTGTACAATGCCCGAGAATAGGTGTGCGCCTGTTATGCTCATCACATCGATGTGTGTGCCGTCGCTCACGCCGTCGGAGTAGATAATGCCATCGTGTGCGAAGATGTTGATGTTGTCCGATTTTGTTACATCGAGTGCGGTGGCGGCATCGTCGGTGATTATCAGTGCTTTGAACATAAGCGTGCCTGCTTCTCCTGTTTTGCCTTGATCGGCACATTCGCTGCCAAAGAGGCAGGTGTCGCCCACAGTGAAGGTAACTTCGGCGGCATTGCCCGTCCAACTATAGCGCCACGCTTTCCAGCCGTTGTCGTCGGTTAGTCGCTCGGGCTCGGCGTCCATTGTGCCAGTGTTTGGCGTGAGTTCGGCCAGTTTGTAGTGCCCATTTTTGCTGATACAAAAGGTGATGTGCACCATTTTCGCACCCGAATTACTGGTGATTTTGTAGGTATTTTTGGCATAGAGGCGCACATCAAGATCTTTTGCACCACCGTTGTAGGTGGGACCGCTCACACCGTCGGCTTGCTTGCCGAGCGTGGTGAAAAGTCCATCGCTGGTGGTGAACGCAGGTTTAGCGTAGTCGCTCATGATGTAGGTGTGTTCTTCGGCGGAAAGTGCCAGCAGATTGCCCACCAAAAGGAGCGTAAAGAGTAGTTTTTTCATCGGTTTTTGCTTATTTGCGTTGCAAAGTTAGGAAATTTTTTCGGTTCAATCACAGGCTTGGATAGTATTTGTCGCGCACATATTCGAAGTTTGGGGCGGCGGCAAGCAGTTTGCGGCAAACGGTTTTGGCTTTTTCGCGGTTGTCGGTCTTTTCGTACGATTGCGCCAGCGCCAGAAGCGTGGCGTAATAGTTCCAATGGTCGGTGAGTTGCTGCTGTTCGTAGAGTGCCACGGCGCGTTCGTAGAGTGCGATGGCGCGTTTTTTCGAGCCGCCAACCAGCGCGGGGCGGTAAAATTCGGTATTGCCTTTCAGGCTCAATACAAACGGATTGTCGGGGGCTTGCTCATAGGCGAGGTTGGCCAGCCGCACACTTTCGACCCCGAGTGTGGCAAATTTCCAGCGGTTCATCGACAGTTCGAAAGCGCACAAGGCCGAGCGGTAGAGATTGAGCATCGCCGCCTCGTAGCCGCCCTTTTCGAGCGTATTCAGATGGTTGCGCATCGTGGTAATGCGGCGTTTCGCCTCGTCGAAGCGTTCGCGCGCAAGACAAAAACCGATGTAACCATATTCGTAGTTGGCCATTTGGCGCAGCATGGTGGTGTCGGTGTCGTCTATCTGGTCGATGGCGGTGCGCCACACCTCCAAATCTTCTGCAAAATAGGCTTGCAGCATTTTTTTGTGGTCGATTTGTGCGGCAGCGTAGGCGCAACACAACAGCAGTGCAGCGACAGAGAGCGTTTTTTTCATTCTTCGGAAAATTTATAGACTTCGCGGTAGAGCGTGCCTTTTATTGTGTCGAAAAATCGGTCGCTCGGGTCGTTAGCGGTGGTCATTATGCGCAGCGGTAGGCCGCTATTTTCGGGTGTGTAGGGCGGTTGCCGATAGGCTTGCGGCATTTCGACGAAGCCCATGCGCTTGTAAAACGCTATGCGGCGGCGCGCTGTGTCATTGTCGGGCAATTCCACCTCCAAAACGATTGGTTTCGGCGATTCGTGCCGAAGCGTTTGCAGCGTTCGGCTGCCGAGCCCGTGTCCGCGAAGTTCGGGCAGCGTGGCAAAATGCTCCACATAGACAAAGTCGGCAAAGTGCCACAGCGTGATGAAGCCCGCAAAATTGCCCTCGTGACGAATCGTGCGAATCTCGAACCGCGGGTCGTCCAAAGCCAATTCCTGCGCCGTCGGCCGCCGCTCTATTTCTGGGAACGCCGATTCGTAGAGTGCGATAAATTGCTGTTGATTGTTCACTTTTTTATTCATCGAATCATTGAGTTATTTTCCAACCCCCTCCGCTGCGCTCGTCCCCCTATCTTTCCGCTATCGCTTCAAGCAGGGGGACAGAATCGCACTGAAGTTGGTCTAAAGGCATTTTTGTTTGTTGGTCATCGCCCCCTTTCCCGTTTTCCCCAAAGGGGAAAAGCCACGCGTTTAATTAAGAATTTTGAATTTAGAATTATGAATTTTTGCGCAAAAAAAAAGCGGCAATTATTGTTTGTTTTGTTTTTGTGGCCTCTTTTCCCGTTTTCCCCAAAGGGGAAAAGCCTTTTTGGGTCTTTCGTCTTTATCCTATAAACGATAACCTATAACCTCTAAACTTTTCGGACGCACTCGGTGCGTCCCTACTTTCACACTTTTATACTTTCACACTCGTCTTGCTACTTGCGACTACATCGTTTAATGCACAACGACTTTCACTACTTGGGTGCCGATGTTGACGAGGTAGAGACCAGCGACTGGAACGCGCACAGTGTATTTGGTGGTGTGCTCTTTGTGGTCGAGCAGTTGGCCGATGGTGTTGTAAACGAAGACATCGGTTTCGCCAGCGGCTTCGACATGAATGAAGTTGCCCTCGACATA
Source organism: Segatella copri (assembly GCA_963593685.1). Taxonomy (GTDB): domain Bacteria; phylum Bacteroidota; class Bacteroidia; order Bacteroidales; family Paludibacteraceae; genus W0P28-013. The sequence goes on along the minus strand of CAVBBP010000009.1, from coordinate 27,413 downwards.
GACCACGCTGCCAGCAATGCCAATCTCGTCGATGGCGTCGTTTATGTCGCGGAAGAGTGCCGTGTAGGTCCAGTCGCGCTCGACTAGCACGCTGCGCGGATTTTCGTCCACGCCGTCGCTCCAGTAGGCAAATTCGTAGCCATCGTTGGCTGTGGCTTCGATGACGATAGTTTGACCGCCAAGGAAGTAGCCGCCACCCGTAACGCTGCCCCATTTCTCGTTGTTGGTCGCCACATTGATGGTGTAATGGAAATGTTCGGCAGGCACAAACTCGGCTTTGAATGTGGTATCGCTCTCGATGACGATGGTGCGCGGATTGTCGGTGTTATCGTCGCTCCAGCGCGAGAACTCGTAGCCATTGACCGCCACAGCACGCAGTTCGACCGCCGAACCGATGCGATATTCGCCGCCACCGATGAGCGAGTCGGCAAACTCCTCTTCGGGCAGTGCCGTGAGCGTGAGCGTGCAGATTTTGGTCGAATCGATGACGAAGCGCACGGTGTAAACCGCTCCCGAACCGATAGGCACGCAGAGCGAACCGACTTTGATTTGCACACTGTCGGTGCCGAGTTGCGCCTTTTCGTAGGTCTGATATTTGTTCGCCACAGCAACTGTTACATTGGCAGCGGTCGGCACTTTGTTGCTCGGTGTGTTGTAGGACAGCAGCACGGTGTAGTTGTAAACCGTCGGGCTGAAGCCTGCGAGCGAATCGCCATCGATGTAAATCATCTTCAGCGTGGTGTTGTTGCAGACAGAAGTCGTGTCGGTGGTGTCGGGTTTCGTCGGATCTTCGGTATCAGGAACGACGGGCTTCACGGTGTGCGTGAGCAGCGAGGTTGGGCACGACATGCGTTCTGTGCCATCGCGCATGGTGAGCAGCACTTTGTAAACGCCGTTCAGGCTGTCTTGCGCCGATTCGTGATAGTAGAAGTTGTCGGTGCCAATCCATGCGCCATTTTTGTACCACTGATAGTGCGCCACATTGGCGGTATCGGACACGGCAATGGTGGTAGAATCGAGCAGCACAATGTTCACATCTGATTTGCTCAGTTCGAACGGCACGGTGTAGGTGTTGGAGCAGCCAGCAGCGTTCCATACGGTAACATCGACGCTGTATTTGCCCACGGCGTCCAATCCGCTCGGTATCGAGATGATGATGATGCCCTGTTTGGTGTCGTCCACCTGCGTCGGCGATAGAATTTGACCCGACACATCTTGGAAACGAATCTTCTTGGCGGCAGCGTCGAACGCCAGCGAGCAGCGCACTGGGTTGCCAGCCGTTACCGTGTAGTTGAGCGCAATAGTTTCGTCGCTCGGGCAGACGGCCGCTGGGTTGGCTATCTTCACAGCGGGTGCTTCCGCCTCGCTGATGGTGAACTGAATGAGTGTAACCTCGTTGCTCACTGTTGAGCCATTGCGCACGCGGCGTGTCAGGTAAACATGGTAGTTGCCTGCTGCGCTGATGGTCGCCGTATCGGTAGTTGCGCCTGTACTCCACTCCAGTTTGTCGCCGTTCGACGAGCGTGCGCCAGCCACATAGACTCGCGTAGTGCCGCCTGGGCAGACGGACAGCGTGCCGCCCACTTGCCACGCCTCCGACGCCACATTCACTGTGATTTGCGCCGTGTAGGAACATGCGCCGTTGTTGGCTTCGAGCGTGTAGGTGGTGGTGCGCATCGGCGCAATGTCGTGCGCCAGCGTGTCGCGAGCGACGATGCCGCTATTGTCGCGCCAAATGTAGCGCATACCTTCGACTTTTGGCGTTGTGGCACGGAGCGTAACGGGCTGCCCAGCACGCACATTGACTGTTTCGGTCAGAATTTCGCCATTGGCGACGGCTTCCAGTGCAAAGGCCTCGGGCGTGGTTTTCACGATGATTTTCTGCTCTTTCGCTTGCGAACAGATGTATTTCACATGGTCGGAGAGGCGGTTGCTTACCTCGACGCGATAGGTGGCTGTGTTGGCTTCCGTGGTCGGCACAACAAATACGGAGTCGGTCGAGAGTGTGTCGGTCGAACCTGCTTTGTACCAAACGATGTTGTAGCGTTTGTCTATCTGCACGCTGTCGAGGCTCAGCACGGTGAGTGCCACCGAATCGCCCATGCAGACGGCGAGCGAATCAACATTGCGCAGACGGCCATTTTTGGTCGATGTTATCACCATAATTTCGGGTATCGGCATGGTGCGAATGGTGCGTGTAACCAAGCGTGTGCAGCCCGTTACCATATTTTCGATGGTGAGCGTGTAGGTGGCGGTGTGTTCTGGCACAATGTCCACATATTCGTCGTGGTCGGTGTCGGTTATCTCGGTGTTCTCCTGCTGCGAATACCAGCGATATCTGAACAGCGTGCGGTCGATCTGCTTGGCGTAGAGCCGCAGCGATTGGTTGGCGCAAACGGTGTCGTTCGCATCGAGCGTATCGTTGCCAACTATCACACTGATGGGCAAGTGCGGCAGTGCGCCCACTTTGATGGTCGCTTGCAGCCCTTCGGAGATGGACTGGCAGTCGCCGATTTTGCTCTTCACTACCACATTGTAGGTGTAGGTGGTGTCGCTGATGCCGTCGGTGGCTGATTCGGGATAGTCGATGAGCGTCTGTGCGTTCGTGCCGACAGGTTTGCCATCGCGATACCACTCGAAGTTGAGGTCTTCGGCACGGTGTGCGTCGCGCGGAATGATGGTAAGCACAGCGGCATCGCCAGCGCAGAATATCGAGTCGGGATCGAATGTGGTACGCAGTTCTACATCGGGCAGTTTGTTCACAGCAATGGTGATAGAATCTGGTTTCACGCAGAGCGTGGTGGTGTCGGTAACATGGCAGATGTAGGTGGTTGTTTCTACTGGACCCACTTTCAGTTCGAGTACCGATGTGTCGGCTGGGGTAATCCAGCGACCATTCGCCTCCCAACGGAAGGTGTAAGCATCGGCAGCGTGTGGCGGCAGCACATTGCAACGAATCATGGTCGAATCGCCTACGCAGAGCGTGTCGCGGTCGGCAGCGGTGGCTGTTTCGGGCAGCGGATTCACCGTAATCGTGTGGCGCACGGTATCGCCTTGGCAGCCAAACAGGTTCCACGCCACAACCCAGAAGGTGCTGTCGCGGTCGAGTGCCGCACGAATGAACTGCGTCTCTTCGCCTGTGTTCCACTGGTATTTGTAGCCGCCACTGGCTATCAGGTCGATGCTGTCGCCCTCGCAGACAACCGTAGGCGCTACTATCGACGGCGTGGGTTTCTTCACCACATTCACATGAATGGTTTCGGTGAGCGTGCAGCCCTTCGCCTCGTTGCCTACCACAACCACATAGTCGGTGCTGTCGGTTGGTGTGGCGTACATCACCGAGTCGGAATCTTTGCCATCGACAATGTTTGCGCCCGTCCATTTGGTCCAGTAGTTCGACTTGTGCAGCACATTTTCGAGCCGAATGGTGTCGCCTTCGCAGATGGTGAGCGATGTCGGTGTGGGCAGAATCGAGAGTTCGGGCATCGGCACAAACACAGCCTTGTAGGTGGTGTCGCGCTCTACCGTTATCGTACGCGGATTGTCTTGTCCTTCGGTTGGGTTCACATAGTTGGCATCGCCCTCCCACCACTGATAGAAGCAGTAGCCCGATTTCGGGTAGGCCTGAATCACTTTTTCGTGGTTTTCAGCGAACCAGCCCGAACCGCTTGCGCTACCGTGTTGGCTGTTGTAGGGCTGTACCGAAATGTTGTACATGCGCGCAAATTCGGCGGTGTAGGTCTTGTTGGCAGTTACAGCCACACGGCGTGGATTTTCGGTGTTGCCGTCGTTCCACTGCACAAAGTGGTAGGCATCTTTGTCGAGCGACTCGGCCTCGATGGTAACCACCGAACCATAAGCGTACTCGCCCGGCCCACGCACTACACGCGCTTTGGTGTCGTCGGCCACTTCAACCTTGATTTCGAATGTGTCGATAGCAAAGATAGCTTGCAGCGTGATGTTGCTCTTGACCAGCGTATCGACTGTGAGTTCGTTTCGCAGACCGTGGCTCCAGCGCACCAGATGGTAGTGCAGTTTCGGCTCGGCTGTGAGGTGCGCCGTTTCGAGGTAGTTGTACTGACCGCCGCCCGATACTGTACCCATGCTGGCATCGTTTGTGCGCGCATCGACGGTGTAGGCGTGTGGCTTGAATATGGCGGTGTAGGTGGTGTCGTCCGTAAGGTAGAACTTGCGCGATGCCCCTTGCAGATTATCCTCTTTCCATTTCACAAAGTCGTAGCCAGTGTATGGCACTGCCTCTATCTGCACTTCGGTGCGGTGTTCGGCCTCGAATTTATGCTCATGCACGCCTGTGAGTGTGTCGATAGGTGTTGGGAGCAGTAGGCGAACGATACCCATGTCGTTGGCTTGATGTTTCGGATCGTTCGATTCGACGACGGCAGTCAGTTTCCACACTTTCGGTTTGAATAGTGCTGTGAACATCGTATCGCGCGTAATGGTGAATGTGCGCGGATTTAGCAGTTCGTCGGGAGAAACGATGTCGGCATTTTTGCCATCGCGCCAGCCCACAAATTCGTAGCCGTAGTTGGCAGTGGCTTTAACAGTTTGCTCCGTGCCGTAGTCGTACGAGCCTTTGCCCTCGACAATGCCCATGTGCGACTCTTGGGCAGCCACATCAACCCACATTGCTTTGGGTGCAAACACGGCGGTGTAGGTCTTGTTGGCATTTACCGTTTCGCTGCGGCTGAATGTGGTTACATTGTCGTCCCAGCGCACGAACTTATAGCCGTAATTGGCCGTGGCCGTGAGCGAGATAGAACTACCGTAGGCGTAGCGACCGCCACCACTAACTGTACCCATGTAGTCTTGGTCGGCTTTGGTGGTTATCTCGAAGGTATCTTTGCGGAATATGGCTTTGAATGTCGTGTCGCTTTCGAGTATAATCTGCCGCGGATTGCTGATGCTGTCGTCGGAATTGACCACCGTACCCGCCTTGCCGTCGAGCCATTTTTCGAACACATAGCCGTAGCGCGGTTCGGCCTTTATCTCATTTTCGGAGAGATATTCGTTGTAGCCGCCACCCGTGAGCGTACCCCAATTCTGCTCGTTGGTCGAGAGGGAGATGAGGAACTGCTTTTTGCGGAATTTGGCCGTGAATATCGAATCTTGCGTGGTGGTAACCGTGCGTGTGGCAGGCGAAGCGTCGCCATCGGTCCAGCCGTCGAACTCGTAGCCGTAGTTGGCGGTGGCGCGGTAGTCGAACGCATAGTTGTACTGCACCATGGTGTCGATTGGTGCTATGCTGCCCCAAGTATCTTGCCCTGTGGCGACCTTACCCTGCATACGATACTCGTGCGGTTTGAATACGGCCGTGAAGGTGGTGTCGTCGCTCAGCACGCTGACGGTAAGCGTCCCCGGTGTTTTTGTAATGGTGTCGCCGCTGCCATCGAGCCACGCCACAAAGTCGTAGCCGTAGTTGGCGGTGTAGCCAATGTCGGCGGTGGTATTGTAGTCGTAGCGGCCACTGCCCGAGGTGATACCCATGAAATCCTCTTTCGCCACCACATTCACACGGAATTTGCGCGGTTGGAACTGTGCCTTGAAGTTGGTGTCGCGCACAAGTACGAACTCACGCGGGTCGTCGCGCAGACCATCGCTCCACTGCAAAAATTCGTAGCCGTAAACGGGCTTGGGCGTCAGTTTCACTTTGTTCAAATGCGGTTGTGGCGAGCCGCCCTCTATCTCTATCGTTCCTTTGTCCGAAGGAATGCACTCGGTATCGATGTTCCACTCATGCTTTTTGAAGTGTGCCGTAAATACCGTGTCGCGCTCGAGCGTGAAGTTGTGTATCTCGTCGGTCGATCCATCAGGCTCCCAATAGTCGAAATCGTAGCCGTAGTTGGCGGTGGCGGTAATCCTCACTGGATCTTGGTATGGCAGTGTGGTCTTGGTAGGCGAAACTGTGCCATTGCCATCGGAGTAAACCGTTACGCTCATCTGCTTGTGGTGGAAATAGGCGCGATATGTGGCATCGCCTACAACGGTTATCGTGCGTTGATAGCCGCCTTGGTTGTCGTGCCAATGGTCGAACTCGTAGCCATATTCTGGCAACGCCTCTATCGGGATGCGCGAGCCAAACTCGTAAACGCCGCCGCCTTTCACTTTGCCCATGCTCTCGTCGTCCGACACGAGCGTGATGGTGAACTTATCCTTCGCAAACGCCGCCTCGATAGTCATGTTTTTCTTGAGTCGGAAGTTGTAGGGCGACGAGCGGTAGAGCGTGTCGTTGGTGGCTTTGTCCACCCAGCCGACAAACACATAGCCTGTGTTTGGTGTGGCCGTGAGTGTAATATCGGTGAGGTAGTCGTATTCGCCGCCGCCGCGTTTGCCGTTGCAGAGCACCTCGTTGGCCATTGTGGCGTTCGACTGTACCTGAATGGTCATCTTCTTCTTTTTGAAGGTGGCAGTGAGTGTCGAATCACCCTCTACGATTATTGTGCGCTCCGAACCGCCCACATTGTCCTGCCAGTGCGAGAATTCATAGCCGTAGTTGACACCTGCGGTAACTGTAATCGTCTTGCCGTAATCGACCTTAATCTCAATCCGACTACCCTTGTTGGTGGCATTGTCTTTTTCCTGCACATAGCCGCTCAAATCGCCGTCGGCAGTCTGCACAGTGATTGTGAACTGCCTAATTTTGAATATAGCATAGAGCGAGAGGTCTTTTTTGATGTTGAATTGATAATTTTGCTCTTTGCTTACCGTATCCACACCATCGGCGTAGTTGCTCCAGTGCGAGAATTCGTAGCCGTAGTTCGGCACTGCCTCTATCTTCACAAGGTCGAGATATTTGTAAACGCCAGTGCCTTGGGTCGTTCCCATTGCGGTGTTCGACGCAAGTTTGACATACCTATCTGCCTTGTCGAATATGGCGGTGAAGGTCGAGTCTTTTTTCACAATGTAGGTACGCGTCGAGCCATACGGCGCATCATCGCTCCAGCGCGAGAATACATAACCAGTTTTTGCCGTGGCAATGATGGTGGCTGTGGTGAGGTATGGGTATTCACCAGCGCCATCGACCGTGCCGTAGGTTGGCTCTTTCCAATCGACTTTCACCTCGAACTTATGTTTTTGGAACACGGCTCTAATGTCGCGCGCCGATTCGATGTGGAATGAGTAGGTGTCGCCAGTCTGCGTTGTGCCGTCCTCGAGTTCCCAGTAGGCAAAATCGTAACCAAAAATGGTGTCGGCTTTCAGCGTAACAAGTTCCTGATATTTGTATGCGCCTGCGCCTGTTACGCGCCCTTGCGTGCCGTCGTAGGTTACGCTCACCTTCATTGTCTGGCGGCGGAACTTAACGCCAACCTCCATGTTGTCGGTCAGTTTTATGGTGCGCGTCGGGGTCGAAGTGTAGGAGTCGGTCCAGCCAGCAAACTCGTAGCCTTTGATAGGAACGGCCTCTATATCTATCGACTTTTCGTAGTCGTAACTGCCCAAGCCCGTGATGCTGCCGATGCCCGGGTCGAGATTGTCTGTCTCTTCGTTGTAAACTTTTCCCGAGAGCGTGAATTGGGCGCGATTGAACTTGGCCACCAACTCTCTGTTTTCGGTTACCTTGATTGTGTGGCGCGCATCGCTAGTGCCATCTTCCCAACCGTCGAACTCCCAGCCGTGTACCGCTGTGGCTGTAACTGCCGTGTCGGTTTCGTAGGCGTAGGTGCCTGTGCCAACAAAAGTGCCTGTGCCTTCGGGATTGGCTTTGGCGGTGATGGTAAAGTTGGCGCGCTTGAACTTGGCACGGAAGGTGGTGTCGGCCACATAGGGTGCCGAGAGCGTAACCGAACGCTGCGCCACACGCGAGTTGTTGTCCCACATCTCGAACTCATAGCCATAGTCAGGCACCGCCTCGATGGTGAATGTTGTGCCGAAATCCTTTTGCCCTGTGCCAGTGAATGTTCCTAATCCTGCCAATGCTTCGCCGCGCACCGTTACCTTTTTGGCTTTGAATATGGCGGTGTAGGTTTTCGGTTCGGATACGATAATTTGCAATGGCAAATCGTTTATGGTGTTGCCCAGTTCGTCCTGCCAGTGGTCGAATTGGTAGCCATCATTTTCAGTTACATTGAACGATGGTGTCGAGTTGTAGGCGTAGTTGCCCGAAGTGTATGCCGAGCCGTGCTTCGCATCGTCCACCTGCACTGTTATCAGGTAGGTCTGCTTGCGGAATAGTGCCGTGAAGGTGGTGTCGGTGTTCTTAACCTTGTAGGACAACGGGTTGGCGGTGGTGGTAAGCCCCTCCCAGCCATAGTGTTCGTAACCCGGTTTGGCGGTGGCTTTGATTTTCGCTACCGAATCGAACGGCCATTCGTAGTCGCCCACGGCTGGTGTTGCCTCGCCCATTGTCGGGTCGTTCACTTCGATATGCACAGGATAGCGTTTTGCCACAAAGGTTACGGCAAATGCGGTGTCTTTGTCGAGCGACATCAGGAACGACATTTCGGCGTTGCTGTTGGTCTTGTTGCTCCACTTTTCTACCTCGTAGCCAGTCTTCGGCACAGCCACAAAGTTGTGCGTTTCGCCAAAGTTGTAGTAGCCGCTGGCTGGGCGTTTTTCGGTGCCATCGGCAGCACGGTAATAGACATCGCCTTGGTCGCTGTCGTAGTCGATGGTAACATAGTGCGTATTGGGTGCAAAGTTACCGATGAAGGTAACATCGTCTTTGGCTTGTACCTCGTAGGTGCGCGAAGGCCCAAAAGTGCCATCTTCCCAGCCTGCCCAGTGGTAGCCGTAGGCTGTTTTCACCGTATCCAAGGTGAGAAGCGTACCAAAGTCGTACTTGTCGGAATTTGGTGTCAGCGTGCCCCAAGTGTCGTTGTTCGGAAGAATGTTCACTTGGTATTTCAGCGGGCGGAAGTGCGCCACAAAGGTGGTATCGGGCTCTTTTATCTCGACTCTGTATTCAAAATTCACTTCGGACGACAGCGCCTTGCCCGACTTATCGGCCCAGTAGGCAAGTTCGTAACCAGTTTTCGGTTTCGCCACCACATAGATGGTCGAATCGTAGTTGAAACTGCCCGACCCCGACACACTGCCTTTGAGCGGGTCGGCCGACTCTGCCTTCACCTTGTACTGATTGGGCAAGAAGATGGCGGTGTAGGTTACAGTCTCTGGCTTGTTCAGCGTAATTTCGCGCGGATTGTCGTTGTTGCCGTCGTGCCACTTTTCGAAGTGGTAGCCCGCCTCGGCGGTGGCCGAAATCCACTGTTTCGACAGATATTCGTACGAGCCGCTGCCTGTTGTCTTGCCGCGCTTGCCCTCGTTTGGCACAACCTCTACTTCGTAGGAGTTCTTTTTGAAATGGGCGTAGAGTATGGTGTCGCGGTCTTTGTCGAGTTTGAACCGCAGCGTGTCGGAGAAACTGTTGTTCGACCAGTGGTCAAACAGATAGCCAGCGTTTGCCGTGGCAACCAATTTCGTTGTCGAGCCAAAATCGGCCGTTGTGCTTTGTGGCGACACAGTGCCCATCGTGTTGTCGGCTGGCAGTGCCGTGATGGTGTGCTTGTTGGCAACAAAAGTGGCGCGGTAATGCGAATCGTCGTTGGCAGGCACATAAATCTGGCGCGGATTGTCGCGGTTGCCATCGCTCCAGCCATTGAAGGTGTAGCCCGTCTTTGGCGTTACAGTTACGGTGATATATGTGTTGTAGTCGTAGTGGCTCGTGCCTTTATCTACCGTGCCTTTTTCGGTATCTTCCGACTCTATGGTTACCAAATATGTCTTCGGCTTGAAGTAGGCCACCAGTGCCGTATCGCCTGCGATTGTGAATTTGCGCGGATTTACGCCTGTGAAATCGTCGTGCCAATGGTCGAATGTATAACCATCGTTAGGCGTAGCCGTTACCCAAACGGCAGAATCGTATGCCACCGAACCGCTCGAGGGCGAGAGCGTGCCTTTGCCCTCGTAAGCCGAAGCGGTAAGCGTGTAGATAATCGGCTCGAATATGGCGGTGAATGTGGTATCGTCCTTGGCCTCTACTATGTAGGTGCGTATGCTGTCGCCCTTGTGTCCATCTTTCCATTGCACAAACTGATAACCTTTGTTTGGCGTCGCCTTCATCGTTACCTCGCTTTGGTACTCGTATTGCTGATCAGTTTTCGGCGTTACCTTACCATAATTGCCATTGTTTGTGCGTACACGCACCATGTATTTGTCTTTCACAAAGAAGGCAACGAATGTGGTATCCTTCACTGCTTCAACGGTATATTCCAAACTATCGATTGCGGCAGCCACACGAACGCCATTTTTGTTCTCCCAATGGTCAATTTTGTAGCCTGTGGCAGGTTGAGCCACCAGATGGATAGTGCTATCGAATGCGTAGTAGCCCACTTGCGGAACGACTTTTCCGAGCGAACTGTTTTCTGATTTGCCATACACTCTGAATTGAGCCTTCTTGAAGTGCGCCACAATGTTCACATTGGCAATATCGACAATGTAGGTGCGCTCGGCACTCTTTTGATTAGGATCGTCGCTCCAATAGTCGAACTCGTAACCGGACTCTGGCACTGCCTTGAAAGGCACTGGAGTGTAGTATTCGTACTGTGCGCTGGCTGGATTTGGCAGTTCTATCGTGCCTTGGGCTGCGTTGTCGGAACTTACATTCACCCAGAATTTATTTTTGGCAAATATGGCTGTGATGGTGGTGTCGTCTGTTACTTTGAAAGTGCGGTTTTCGCGACTGCCATCGCCATCGCTCCAATGGTCGAACACATAGCCGCTATGCACAGGCTTGGCCACCAGCGTAATGATACTGTCGTAGAGATACGAATCTGTCGATGGTGTCATGCTGCCCCACAGACCGTTGTTTGTGCCTGTGGTAACGGTGTAACTCTCGCGCGCAAATTTGGCAGTGTAGGTAATGTTCGCCTCTACACTCACTTCGCGCACGGTATCGGTGCTACCATTGCCGCCATCGTCCCAACCTACAAAGTAGTAACCATGTTTTGGTACGGCTTTGATTGTCGCCAAATCCAAATAGTCGTACTGCTGGCTTGCTGGCGATGTAGAACCCCAGTTGGGCTGTGCGCTGACGGTTTTGACTGTGTACTTATCGGGTTTGAATACGGCAATGAGCGTGGTATCTTGCGCTTTCACATTCCATGTGAGTGTGGCGTTGGAGCCTACACGCACGCCATGCTTATTCTCCCAATGCGAGAACTGATAGCCCGACTTGCTTTTTGCTACAAAAGTTTGATCCGTGCCAAATTTGTACAAGTTGCTGCCTGGCTCTACATAGCCCATCTTATCGCCGTTGGTTGCGATGGTTACCTTGTAGTCTTTCGGGCGGAAGAAGGCCGTGAACGCGGTGTCTTTTGCCAGCACTGTGTATTCTACGGAATCCTTTTTGGTGTTGCTGCCCAGCCAACGATCGTCGAACTCGTAGCCTGGCTCTGGCACAGCGCGCAGCACTACTCTACTCTGGTATTCGTATTCGCCGCTGCCATCGCCTTCGGGCATTAAGGTAACCGAACCCATAGAACCGTCGGCCGATAGACCTTCCACCGTAAACTTACGCTTCTCGAAAATAGCGGTAAAGAGCGTGTCTGCCTTTGCTTCCACTATGTACTTACGCGGATTTTGCCTATCGTTATCGCTCCAGCGCGCAAACTTGTAGCCAGAGTCGAGCGGTGTTGGAGTAAGCAGCAGCGTATCGAGATACGGATAGAATTTAGTACCCGACGGATCGACAACGCCCATGTAGATGTCGTTCACAGCAGTGCGCACTTGGAACTTATCTTTCTCGAAATAGGCGGTGAGAACCACATCGACCGAATCGACATAGTAGTCGTGTGTAGCATCGGTACTACCGTCGCTCCAACGGACAAACTTGTAGCCTTTGCTTGGATTGGCCGTAACGGTAACTGAACTCAAATAGGGATAGCGTTTGTCGCGCGACGCAGGCGAAATGGCTACGCTGCCCATGCTGTAGTCGTCCGAGACAACCTCCACTTTGAAGTTGGCTGGGCCAAAGTAGGCGATGAATGTGGTATCTTGCAGCGCGCGCACAGTGTAACTGCGCGGATTGTCGGTGCCATTCTTCACGCTGTCTTGGTTCATCCAATACTTAAACTCGTAGCCTTTCGATTTCGCTTTCGCCTCGACACTTATAACCGAATTGAATGGGTGCGAACCAGAAGTTGGCGTTACCTTGCCGAGTGCGGCATCGTTCACACCTGTATTGACAAGATAATTCTCTTCTGCGAATATGGCTTTGAACGAAGCGGCATCCTCGACATAGTATTCATATGGGTTTCTGGCACCAAGACTATTCCCATTAGCATCTTGCCACTCTACAAACCGATAGCCAAGCACAGGAATAGCCGTCAGTGTCGCTGTCGATTGATAGTCGTAACTCAAGTCGCGTGGCGAAACATCGCCCATGGCGTAGTTGTTGCTCGTTCCTGTTACACGGAATTTATCTTTCTCGAATATGGCTTTGATAATGGCAGAGCCTTTCACCGTGTATTGGTGTGTTTGACCTTTCGTGGCATCGTAATCCCACTCCTTAAATATCCAGCCATGCTTGGCGGTAACCGAAACGGTCGGTGTCGCACCATATTCGTAGTCGCCCTCGCCTGTAAAACTTTCGGCAGCCGACGGGTTGTCTGTTGTAACGGTAATGTGGTAAGTCTCCTTGCTAAAATAGGCGGTCAGTGTAGTTCCATCGAGCGGCACTTGGTAGGTGAACGAGGTAACAGCACCAGCCACCACTGCGCCTGCTGCGTTGCGCCATTCCGTTACTTTGTAGCCAGCACTTGGCACTACCGAAAGAGATACGGTCGATTTGTAGTCTTTCATGCCGTCGCCTACAATGCCGTTGGCGTCGGTCATCGTTATCGTGCCAAGACCGCCATTGGCCACAGCCGCCATGTAGTACTGCTTCGGCTTGAAGTAGGCGTAGAAGGTGGTGTCTTTGCCCAGATTTTTGACGGTGTAGTTGATGTAATCAACTGTAACCGACGGCTGGTCGCGCCAGCGGTCGAACTGGTAGCCTTCGTTTGGCGTGGCTTGTACAAAAAGTGTGGTGTCGTAGGGATACGACTTCGACGGCGGCGTTACTGTGCCATTGCCTTCCGAACCAGTGATAACGCTGCACGAAATCGGCGCGAAAATGGCTTGGAATGTTGTGTCGTGTACGCTATTGACGATGAAGGTCTTTTCGGCAGTCGTGCCAACCTGCGTACCGTTATTATCCACCCAGCGCAGCAACTTGTAGCCTGTCGTTGGCGTGGCAATGATAGTTACCGCCGAATCGAACTTATGCTCGTTGCCGTCCTTAACCGATGCGCTGCCCATGTAGTCGTAGTTCTCCGACACATTGACATTGATGGTAATCGGCTCGAACTCGATAGTAACAACGGTGTCGCGCGGCATATTGAGTCGGAAGTTGTTTTCTATCTCACTGGAACCATTGCTCCACTCTTTCACCTGATAGCCACGCGCAGGTACGGCTGTGAATTTGGTGCTTTCGCCGTAAGTGCCTTGCGCCTGATCGGGCGAAATTGAGCCTTTGCCACCCAACACTTTGGTTGTGATATCGTACTGATTGGTGGTAAAGTAGGCGATTATCTCCGAATTGCCGACGGTGGTATATTTGTAGGTATATGGCGTTTGGCTGGTGTTGTCGCTCCAGTGCGAGAATGTGTAACCCTCGTTGGCAGTTACCTTTACGGTTACATCTTGGTTGAATGTTACCGTGCCGCCACCAGTAACCGTGCCTTGCGAGGACCATTCGGGTTTAGCCGTGAGTGTGTACTGATTTGCCGCAAAGATGGCTTTCAGTGTAGTGTCGCTCGGCATGTCCACCCAGTAGGTGCGCTTCGGGTTGTTACTCTTCGTGTCGTCCCACTCTACAAAGTGGTAGCCGTCGTTGGCTTTTGCCAGCAAGTTGGCCGACTGTTTGTATTTGACTACAGTGTCGCGTGGCGTTACCTCGCCCATCAGGCCTTCGTTCACCGCTGCCGTTATGGTGTAGCCTATCGGCTCGAAGTTCGCTTTTATAGTGGTGTCGCGCGCCTCTACAAGGTATGTGTATGGATTGGCACTTTCGCCGTTGCTCCAGCCAACAAATTTGTAGCCTGCGGTGGGCGTGGCTTCGAGTGTAACCGTAGTGTTGAAATCGTATTTGCCATCGGCTGTGGTGGGCGTTGCTTCTGCCGAACCTGCGCCCGAGGCGACGCCTGTCGTTACCTTGTAGCGCAACGGTTTGAACTTGGCGCGCAGCACGGTGTCTTTCGCTGTTTCTATCTTGTAAACATACGGATTTCTGCCCCAACCATCGTGCCAACCATCGAACTCATAGCCTGTTTCTGGAATCGCATTTACAGTAACCTGTTTGCCAAAGTCGGCTTGCTGGAATGTTGGATCAACGCTGCCGCGGTCGGTTTGGCCAGCCACCACTGCGCCCTCTACCGTGTATGGTTTCGGTGTAAAGGTGGCGGTGAAGGTCGTCGCGTGCGACTCTACGGTGTAACGGCGTTTAATCTGCTCTTCGCCATCGGTCCACTTGCTCCAACTATAGCCATCGCTGGGCGAAGCCTCGATGTCGAGTACTGTGCCATAGTCGTAGTAGCCCGATGCTGGCGTTACCGTGCCGCCTGTGCGTGCCTCGATGGTGATGTAGTATTGCAGCGGACGGAAGTGCGCCACAAAGGTGGTGTCGTCCTTTATCTGCACCGTGTATTCGATGGGGTTCTTGGTCTGCGTCGCATCGTCGTTCCAGTGGTCGAACACATAGCCCTCTTTTGCCGTGGCGGTAATTTTTACCGTTGAACCGTAAGGCTGATTCTCGTCGAATGCGGTTACAGTGCCGCAGTCGCTACTACTACTGCTGCTGCAAGCAACTTGGGTGGTTATCTTGTAGAGATTCGGCTCGAAATAGGCGGTGTAGGTCGAATCTTTCGCCACCACATCGTAGTAAACAGGATTGGTCGTTTCGTTATTTTGCCAACGCACAAAGTGGTAGCCAGCGTTTGGCGTGGCTGTAATCTCCACCCGTGTTTGATATTCGTGTTTCAAACCAGTGGCAGGCGTTACTGTGCCAAGACCATCTTTGGCCACGGTGTAGAGTGCGTAACTATCTTTTGCAAACAGCGCGCGGAATGTTTTGGCGGCATCTGTCACCTTATAGTCGCGTTGGCTGTTGGTTTCGCCATCTTCCCAGCCTACGAACTTGTAGCCCGGATTGGCAGTGGCTTTGATAGTGAGCGTGGTGTCGTATGGGTATTCGCCCGATGCTGGCGTGGTGCCACCCATGTAGTCGTAGTTCGTCGTTATGGTTACAGGGTAGCGTTTCGCAACAAAGTAGGCGGTGTACGAAGCACTCTGAGCGCCCATCGTGTGCGAGCGATTGACCTCGGTGCTGCCGTCGCTCCAACGCTCCAGTTTGTAGCCAGTGGCTGGTCTCGCTTCGAACGAAATCGATGCCTTGTATTTGCGCGGATCGTTAAGAAGTTCTGGATCGACAGTGCCTTTGTTCTTGTCGCTCGTCTGAATGGTGAGTTCGTACTCGTTTTCTGCAAATACAGCTAGGAAGGTCGTGTCGTTTTTCACCATCCAACTGCGCGTCGTCCCCGACCCATCGCCATCGCTCCAGCCCGAGAATTTGTAACCTGGGTTCGCCGTGGCGGTTACCAGAGCGGTATTGCCGTAGGTATATTTGCCGCTGCCTGTTACGCCGCCCATGTCGGTGCTGTTGGGTGCTACAGTAACCGTGTAGTCGCGCTGCTCGAATATGGCTTTGATGGTAGAATTGTTGGCAGGAATGGTGTAGTAGAGCGGATCGTCAGTTTTAACCACAGTGTTTCCAGCAACGGTGATTTCCCAATGTTTGAATTTGTAACCAGGGTTTGGTGTAACTTCTGGATTGAACGAAGTGTTATACTCGAAACTACCGCCCGCAGTTATTGAGCCGAGACCATCGGTTGTGGTTGTAACCTCGTACATGCGCGGATTCAAGTTCACTTGGAACAGCGTATCGCTAACTGCCTCAACCGTGTATTTAACTTGGTTCGTCGTGCCAAGAGTCGGCTGTTTTTCCCAGCCTACAATTTCATAGCCGTCTTTTACGGTTGCTACAATGTAGATATCGTCGCCATATTCATATTTGCCCGATTTCGGTTCAATAGAGCCATAGGTGCCATTGTTTACAGCGATATTTACTTGATATGTTTGTATCTCGAAAATTGCCACCAAAGTGGTGTCGTTCTCGCTCGTAATCTTGAACGATTTTTCTGCGCCGCCCGAAAGTTTTGTGCCAAATGCGTTCTCCCAATGGTTAAATTTGTAACCCGGTCCATCGATGGCGGTAACGGTAACCTCATCGCCAAAGCGGAAGGTGCTCTGCTCGGTGGTGCTGCCTTTCGGCGTAACTTTGGTGCTACCTTGCGTGCTGTTGCAGTCGGCAATAACCGAAACCTCGACAGGCTCAAACTCTACATAAATGGTATCCTTTTTTGGTGCGGTGCAGAAATATGGATAATTTTTGGAGTTAGTTGCATTGCCAGCCCACGATTTCACTTGGTAGCCGCGATTTGGTTCGGCGGTAAACTGCACACTGCTCAGATATTCGCACTGTTGCACAGGCATCGTAACATTGCCACCAGTGCCTTTCACCAATGCATAAATCAGATATTTGGCTGGCTTGAAGTAGGCCGTCAAGGTAGTATCTTGCAGCCATTTGTATGGTGTAACGGTATGCTCCACATCGCGGCTGCCATCGCTCCAATAGTTTAATTCGTAACCAGCCTCGGCTGTGGCTTTCACTTTCACTTCGGGTTTGTCGCAACCGTAAAGTGCTTTGCCGCCGCCACTCACCGTGCCTTTTGCGCTCGATTCTGTCGCTACATAAACCGTATATTCGTTGGGCATGAATATGGCGCGCAGCGTGGTGTCGCGTGCATCTTCAATCCTATACTCGCGCGGATTGTCGGTGTCGCCATCGTGCCATTTCGCAAAGTGGTAGCCATCTTTCGCCGTGGCTGTAACCGTTACCGTAGAGCCAAATGCTTGAGTAGCACCGCCATCAACCGAGCCGCGACCGCTGCAAGTGTCGATTACCGCCACAGAAACTTTGTAATTCTTCGGTGCAAACACAGCGGTGAATGTGGTGTCGCTCTTGGCTTCGACGGTGTAGGAGCGAATGCTGTCGCCCACAGCGCGGTCGAGCCAATGGTCGAAAGTGTAGCCCGGCACGGTGGAGTGCGCCACTATCTCGATTTTCGTGCCGAATGTCTGCGCCCCAGTGGCAGGCGTTACTGTACCACGCCCATCTTGAGCCACGGTCGTTACTTTGTAACTGTTCGGCTTGAAGTGCGCCACAATGGTCGTATCTTTGGCGGCAACCGTGTAGTTGAGTATCGGATTTGTCAGCGCAGTGTTGTCGTTCCAGTGGCTGAAGGTGTAGCCCGTTCCGCTGGTCGCCTCTATCTTGACCGTTGTGCCAAAGGTCTGCTTATCGTCGAACTGTGTTACTGTGCCACAGCCATCGCCACCATCAACTTTGGTGGTTATGGTGTAAGTCGATGGGCGGAAGTAGGCTTTGTAGATGCTGTCGCGCGGCTCTACCAAATAATATACGGTGTCGGTAGTCTCTTCCGTGTTCCAATGGTCGAACTCGTAGCCTTCTGCTGGCGTGGCGTAGATTTTCACCGTCGATTGGTACTCGTACTGGGTATAAACCGATGGCGTGGTTGTGCCGTGACCGTCGTTTTGCGGCTTCACACCGTAACTTGCTTTGCCAAATGTGGCTTTTATGGTGTAGTTGTCCACCGCCGCCACTGTGTAGGGGAATGTTGGGTCGGTCAGCGTCGGGTCGTCGTTCCAGTAGAGGAATTTGTAACCTGTCTTGGCTTCGGGTTTCGCAGTGAGCAGTTTGCCAAATTCGTAATCGCCAGTGGCTGGCGTTACTGTACCCATGTTCTCATCGTTGCTTGTGGTGATTACATGGAATGTTTTGGGTTTGAAGTTGGCAACTACTATGGTATCGCTCTGTACTTCGAGCGTAAAGTTCTCCGTTACATTCAGTTTGTTGCCGCTCTTGTCGGCCCAATGACTCCACTCGTAACCCGCCGTAGGCGTAACGCCTAAGTCGATGGTCGAACGATATTCGTATTCTACCTTGTCAAGTTCAAGAGTTGGCTCACCTTTATCCTTGCTTTCGGAGCGCACAGTTACTTTGAAATTCTTCTTTTTGAATGTGGCAGAGATGTTGGCTGCGCCAGTAACCGTGTACGGGCGGTAATAGCCCGATGGGTCGTCGTCGCTCCAAGCGTCGAACTCGTAGCCCCAGTTGGCAGTGGCTACGAGCGATATCTGTGTATTGTACTCGTAGTTGCCTGTACCACTCACTGTACCGTTGCCATCAGCAGCATAGGCCTCGATGCGGTAAACTTGGTCGGCAAAGTAGGCTTTGAGCGTTATGTTATTCGCGGTGTCGAGTGTGTATTCGAACGATGCGTCGCTCGAAACCACTTTGTTGCCCAGCCGCCACTCTTTGAACGACTTACCAGTTGCGGGCGTGGCAGTAACGGTAATGGAACTGCCAAATTTCACCTTGCCGCCCGCCGAAACAGTGCCAAGCCCTTCGCCAACAGCCGTCGAAACGGTAAACTCTTTCGGTGTGAAGTTGGCTTGGAAGGTGGTGTCGTGGTCGAGCGGAAGCACTTTGTACTGAATAGTCGTGCCTGTTTCGCTTGGCTGATACTGCCAACCAGCAAAATCGTAACCTGTTTTTGGCTCAGCGGTTATATATAATATGGTGTCGACTACATAATTTCCAGTGGCTGGTGTAACCGAACCATGTTGCCAATGGTCTGGTTGCGTGGTTATGTGGTAACTCTTCCGCTTGAATACAGCCGTAAATGTGGTATCGGTAACACTGCTGATGGTGAATGTTTTGCTTGCTCCGCCAGAAACTCCTTGCCAGCCCACAAACTCGTAACCATTTTTGGCCGTCGCTACGATTTCGACCTCTTCGTCGAATTTGTGGTCGTTACCGCCTGTAACGGCAGCACTGCCCCAATCATTGGCCGAGTTGGCAAAAACACGCACATCAATCGGTGCGAAAGCCACACGCACCACTGTGTCGCGCGGTTCATCTATATTATAGGTGTAGGTCAACTCGGTTTCGGACGCATCGCCGTTCCACGACTGCACTTGGTAGCCTCTCGCTGGCGTAGCAGTTACAGTTACCGCCCCTTTGTAAGTGCCGCTCTGTTTCGTTGGCGAAACCGTGCCTTTGCCTGCGGTCTTTTCGGCTTTCACTTCGTAGCCTTTCGGCGTAAAGTAGGCGATGAACACCGAGTCGGGCGTGGTGCCGCGGTAGTTACTGATAGTGCGCACCGCTTTTTTGTCGCCGTCTTGCCATTTTAGGAATGTGTAGCCCTCTTTTGGTGTGGCGGTAATGGTAACCTCCGTGTTGTAAACCACATCGCCTGTGCCAGTAACTGTGCCTTGTTCGTCGTCGTCCGACTCTACTGTGATGTGGTAGGTGTTCGCCTTAAAGTTGGCGTTGAGTGTAACATTGCCAGCGGTTTCGAGCGTGTATTTGCGCGTGAGTTCGTCGCTGTCCAGGTCGTCCCAGTTTACAAACGAGTAGCCAGTTTTTGGTTTCACGGTGAAATCGACACTGCCCATAAAGTCGCATGTGCGGCTTGTTGGCGTTACTTCGCCCATGGCTTTATCGTTCACTGTGGCGGAAACGGTGTATTGCAGCGGCTCAAAGTTGGCCACAACCTTGATGTCTTGCGCCTTCACCGTGTATGTGTACGGATTGTCGAGCACAGTGCCCGTCCAACCATCAGAGGTGAAGCCTGTGAACTTGTAGCCAGCATTCGGCGTGGCACTTATCTCCACTTCGTCGCGGTAGAGGTACTTGCCGCCGCTTGGAGTTAGGGCTATTCCGCCACGCCCCGCCACATTCACATCGGTGGTGATATTGAAACTTGCTTTTGCAAATATGGCCTGTATGATGGTGTCGCGCGGCACTTTTATCTCGAACTGGCGCACCGAATCGGCATCGCTCGTGCCATCGCTCCAGCGCACAAACTTGTAGCCCGATTTTGGGCGCGCCGTGATGGTAACCTCCGTATCGAATGGGAATGTGCCGCCGCCAGCCACTGTGCCCATGTCCTCGTCGTTGCGCGTGAGGGTTATCTTGTAGTTCAGCGGTGTAAATAGCGCTTCGAACACCGTGTCGGCTTTGGCTTCCACCTTGTACGGCAGCGGATTGGTGGTGCTGCCATCATGTTTCCAGCCCGAGAATTTGTAGCCGGGCAGCGTGTCGGCCTTTATCGAGAGCGACGAAGCAAAATCGTAGTTGCCGCTCGGGGGCGTTACTGTACCGCGTTTGTCGTTGCAGGTGGTGGTTACATGGTATTGCAGCGGGCGGAAATAGGCAATCAGCGTGTCTTTTTTCGCTGGCGTGGTGTAGTCAAATTCGGCATCGGGGTAGGCGGGGTTGCTCCAGTGGTCGAAGGTGTAACCTGTCGCTGGCTCGGCCTTTACCTTAAATGTCGTGCTGTATTTGTGTTCGCCACTCGCTGGCGAGGTGCTGCCTTTGGTTGTGCTTTCGGGCTGCACCACAATGCGGTAACTCAGCGTGTCGAACAGTGCGGTGAAGGTTTGCGCCGCTGCGCCCATCGTGTAGTCGAAACTGGTCGCTGTCTTACCATTCTCTTGCCAACGAATAAATTTGAAGCCGTCGTTTGGCGTTACCGAAACTGTTACAGGCGTTTCGTAAGCATACGAATTTGTCCCTGCTGGAGCGACCGTACCGTAGTCGGCGTTGTCGTCCTGCACACGCACGGTAAGGTCGAAGTTGTCTTTCACAAACACCACCTTGAGTGTGGTGTCGTTCGCACCTATATTAAAGGTGAAGTTTTGGCGCGTTTCGCCATTCTCCCAACCAACAAATTTGTAACCTGTGGCGGGCGAGGCCGTTACGCTTATCTCGTCACCAAACTTGTGGCGACCTGTACTTGGCGTTACCGTGCCGTTGGTGGCGATGGTGGTGAGCGTCACATCTATCGGCTCGAATTCGGCAGTGAGCGTAATCGCTTGGGTAACCTCGAACTTGCGCGGATTTTCGTTGTCGCTGTCGCTGCCATTCCACCGCTTGAAGCGATAGCCTGTTTTCGGATAGGCCGTTACAATTGCAGTGTCGCCGTAGAGGTATGTTTTGGTAGCATCGACTGTACCGAGCGTGGTGTTGCCGTCCTTCACGCCAGTGGTTACAGTAAACGATTTCGGTTTGAAGTTGGCGGTGTAGGTGATTGGGCCATCAAGATTTTCTACCTTAATATGCCACTGACGATAGGCGTAAGTGCCGCCTTTGGAGTCGGTCCACCCTGCCCAGTCGTAGCAGCAGTCGTTCTCTTTGGCTTCCAAATCGAGTTCAGTGCCATAGGCGTAACTGCCCGAACGGCCGTTTATTATCGTGCCGTGGTTGTAGTCGTCGGGAATGATATTCACCTCGCACTGCACTGGCACGAATGTGGCCGTGAAAGTGGAGTCGCCCACCCAGTTGATTTTAATCTTCAACGGCGTGGTGGTGTTGCCGTTTTGCCACTGCTTGAATGTGTAGCCCGTGGGTGCAGTGGTGGTGAGAGTTACGCTTTCGCCATAGTGATAGGAGCCAGCACCGCCCACCGAACCGTTGCCCACCGTTGTTGTGTTGATGCTTACCTCCACAGGCTCGAACACAGCCGTGAGTGTCGTATCGATGGCCAGCACCCTGTAGAGGCGACTGGGGTTCGAACCGAAGCCATCTTTCCACTCCTTGAACTGGTAGCCTTTGCGTGGTGTGGCAATTATCAGCGTGTCGCTGTTGTAGGCCATGTAGCCGCCCGGCGTAACATCACCCGGCGTAACATCACCAATTTTTTCGACAGCGGTCGTTACCTGAAACTTTTTCGCTACGAAGCGCGCCATGATGGCTGTGTCGCGTGGTTCCACTGTGTATGTGTATGGATTGGTGGCTTTGCTCACGCCATTGCTCCACCCTGCAAACTCGTAACCTTCTGCTGGCGTGGCTGTTATCTCGAATTTCGATTTATAGGGTTTGTTGCCGCCCTCGGTAACGCTACCCATATTGGCGTCGTTCACGCTCGTCTGTACATTGTAGGCGTGTATAGCAAAGAGGGCTGTGATGGTGGTGTCGCGCGGCTCTACGGTGTATTTGCGTCTTTCGCCGCCTTGGTAGCCATCGCTCCAGCCCACAAAGTCGTAGCCTGTGTATGCAGTGGCCACTATCATCGTGTCGCTGTTGTACGCCATGCTGTTTTCGCCCGCTGGGTCTATTCGTCCCATGTTGCCATCGTTCACGCCCGTAGTTACCTTGAACTCGTCGGGCTCAAAAATGGCGGTGTAAGTGCCGCTGGCTGTAACATAGATGTTGGTCGTAGCGGTGGTGGCCACTATTTGACCATCTTTTTCCCACTGCTTAAAGTGATAGTATGGCTTGGCAGTGGCGGTGATTGTAGCCTGCTCCCCAGCAGTGAAATAGGGCTTATTCACCGACACATCGCCCCACAAGGCACTATTCTGCGTTACAAGAATATCGTAAGTAGGCGCAACACTCAGCGTAAGGTTAATAATGGAGTCGCAACCGTTTACCGTTTTCAAGTTTATGGAGTAAGTTCCCGACACATAGAAACTACGCTGCGATTCGGCTATCGGCTCCCAAGGGTAGCCCTCGGGCATCGGATAAATGTAAGGGCTCTGCTTGTCAAAAATGCTTTCGCTTGTGCTCACCGTATAGTTGGGCATCGCCGTTAGGTAAAGCGTTACGATAGAATCGCACCCCCAAATGGTTTGCAGGTTATGCACATGCGTAGTTGTGCCAGCGGAAATGGGCGTTACATTGAATCCATGCAGGTTATATGTGGATCCCATGCAAATGGTATCACGAAATTCAGGATTGTTCGGTGGACAAGTGGTGTGGAATTTTACTGTATCGCCATAGTGGCGCATGCCGCCCTCATCCAACCAAATACGGTAGGTATATTGCTTGTCGCGAATCAAATCCGTTACCTTTTCAGGCAAACTGCCTGGATTTCCATTCAACGGCAAACGGTATGCATTCCATTCCTTTTCTCCATCCATGCGCAACTCGTAGCCTACGGAATCCGCCGAATTGACATATTTATATGCGCCATTTAACTGAGCATTTGTAGAATCCACCGATATGTAGTCAAGCGTCGTGGCGTAAGGTTTATATGTTCCAAAAATAGGATAATACTTGTTGATGTTCTCCGTGTCTTGAATGAACACCGAACCATTTAGTGTGCCAGGCATAGCGGCATTCTGCAATGTAGTGGCTCCACGACCAGTGCCTTTAGTGTTAGACGGAGTACAACAACCTTCCAAGTAATAACAATTGGTTGCCGACGAAATGTCATTCCGGTTGTTAGCATCAACACCAAAACCACCACTTATAGGGTAAGTAACGGCAAAAGCGTATGTTCGCCACTCAGTAGTATATGTTTTTCCATTATAATAGTCATCGTCGTGTCCAAGCACTTCGTCTTCCTCAGTAGTATTTGCGCAACAAGTACAATTACCATTGGTTCCATTATCGTAATCTTTCTTTGTCGTCGGACAACGCACAATCAATGTGCCTGCATTATAACAGTTGGTGGCCTTTACACCCCATCCCATACCCGCCGCACAAGCAGGAATGCTGTAATTGTTATAGTATGAGTTACTCCAAATGGACAAAGACTTCACCTGCCCCATATTATAACAGTTGTTGGTTGTACCGCCCCAACCACAAATGCCACCACCATACGTCCAAGCGTATTTAGGATAATCCAAATTATCAGCACGAGCAATAGTCTGTATATTCCCCTTGTTATAACATTGATTAAATGTATTTTGGTTCGATGACAATGTAGCATAGCCTGCGCCCACAATGCCACCTGCGTATGCATACGAAAGATAACTCGTACGGGAAGATGTACTCAACGCATGCGTAAACGACACCGATTGGATTTTGCCGCTATTGCTCACATAAGTGAAAGTAGAGTTTTGAGCATACGCAGCAATACCACCAGCATAGGTATATCCAGTATTACTGGAATTGGTAATAGACACTATTTGGTCAAGTGAAAATACACGGGCATAGTTATGCGAATACGACACATTACAGCTAACAGCATAGCCTATCATGCCACCCACATAAACACGCATACCATTCGATGGCGTCGTTACCCTCACCGACAAATCACCCATGGTATGGCAGTTTTCTACAATCGTATTATTGGCATAAGCCACCAAGCCGCCAGCATACGGCGATACCGTTGACGATGACGCAATCACCGCTTCAACATATATGTTTTTAATAGTTGCACCATTGGTATTGCCAAATAAGCCCAAATAAGTACCAGAAGATATTTTTACATCATATATGGAATGATTATCACCGTCAAATGTTCCCCGAAAACTGTAGGTCGCACTACTCCCTATCGGGGTCCAAGGGTTGCCATCACAATCAATATCCGTTGTCAATTTAAAATATTGACCTCTATAAGTGATTCCCGCATTTACACTCTCCGCCAAATAGGCCAAGTTTGCGGCACTTTCTATCAGATATGGATCACCCGCCGTTCCCGAACCATTGCTCCAAGACACAGACTTTACATCCCATTTGTCCACTTCCGCCCACGCGCCTACAGCCACACACAGCACCACGGCCAGCGCAAGCAAGCGTTGGCGTGCATATATAAATAGGGTGTATAGCGGTGCGGTTCTCATATGGGGATTTCTATAAATTCCTTTGTAGTGATTTTTGAATTTTGGGCTAGCAGATGTTTAGCTTGAACGAAAGCGCAATGCGGTGGCATTGTAATTGAGTGAAAGTCAGACAGATGCGGTCCAAAAACAAAAAGCGCACAAAAGTATTCAGAAATTCATCATTTGTTAATTTTATTGTTAAACGGGGAATTTATAGAAATCCCCATACATCTACTCTGCGGAATATACCACAATGCAAAATTACAACTATTTTGTGAAACAAACAAACGCAATGCGCATTTTTTTGTGTGAAAAAGTGTAAAAAAGGTGAGAGGTGAAAGAATAAAGAATAAAGAGTAAAGAGTAAAGACAAAAGACGAAAGACGAAGATAATTGATAATTGACAATGTAGGGACGCACCGCGTGCGTCCGTTTTTGTGGATTTGTGGATTTGGTTATTTGTTGATTTGGAAAATTCGTCAATCTGTCAATTTGTAAATCCGTAAATCGCCCTCCAACCCCTCCGCTTCGCTCGTCCCCTTGCAAAGGGGACAGGAACGCGCTGTTGTTGGTTTAGTTCACACACAACTTGGTACAGCCCTCTCCCCTTTTCAAGGGGAGTACCTGCGGAGCAGGGGTAGGGTTTGAAAAACAATTAATAATGAACAATAAAATAATTACCTGATTTTCAGTTATTTGAATGTTTGGAGATTGCGGTTCGACAGGCTCACCGCCCAAGTCTTCGTCTTAGTCTTCTGTCTTTATTCTTTTCATTACTGCCCGCTAAAAGTTTTTGTGAGGTAAAAATCAGGGCTGGATTCCTTGTTTGGAATTCAGCCCTTTTTGGTTATCTTTGGATTGCAAAACTAAAAAACGATAACCATGAGCAAAAGTACACATTTCGGCGGACAGCCGAAATTATCAGATTACACTGATAGCCAACCTTTTACTGATGGTTTTGCAAAAGCAGTGCGAAAAATTAAAAGAACGACCACTAGATCCGTCATTATTTGATTGAGGGGGGCTTACTTTTCAAGAAAACGCCCACAACACCGATTCATCGGCATTGCGAGCAACCTTTTTGCGCCCTCTCAAATTTTAGCGGACAGCAATGAATAAAAATCGCACAAAGATACTAAATAGAACCTAATTCTCCTAATTTTCTGCGGCGAAAAAATTGCTTTTCCCCTACCGTGAATAAACATTGTACTGTCCAATAACAAATGCAATTGTTGTGCGAAGTTAAGGAAAATGTTTGGAGAAGCTATCTTTTGGTGTGGAGAAATTCAATTTTTCTCTGGGTCGTCGGTTTAATTTTTTCTGTATTTTCTTTATGTAAGCGTCGCTGAATAGGTTGAAGTTGGCTTGTTTTGGGATATATTTTCGGATGAGTTTATTCGTATTTTCGATGCACCCCTTTTGCCACGAGGAGTACGCATCGGTAAAATAGACTATCACATCTTCTTTCCCCCTCATATAGAGTCCTTTTGTGATGAGATGATGTGCGGCGAACTCACTGCCGTTGTCTGTTGTTATGGTTTTTATGGTGTCTCTATAAGGCATCAGCAACCTCGTTACCGCTTTGGCAATAGGTTCGGCTTTCTTGCCTGTCGGTATGCGTTCCATCATCAGCATATTGGTGCTGCGTTCCACCAAAGTCAATATGACATGCTGCTGTCCGTCCACTATCAGATCCATTTCCCAGTCGCCAAAGCGCGTGCCATCGGCCTCTTTTGGGCGCTCGTGGATGCTCGTTCTGTTGGGGATATTGGTCGCTTTGGTCGGCCGCTGTTTCTTCTGTCGTCGTCGATAGCGTAACTCATGAGGCATGTGCGCAGCCAACTTGCCAGTCGTGTCCGCATGGACATGATTATAGATGGTTTGCGGGCATATATGTATCCCCTCTTTGGCGAGAACGCCGCTTATCTGACGCGGCGACCAGTCCTCTTCCAGTATCATTCGCTCTACGCGCCACCACAAGATTTCATCTTTGCGGTTATTGCCCAAGTTGTTGCGTTTGCGGGCGTCGCATTTCCGCTGTGCAACCGTGAAAACATACTGGTTATCGCGGTTGGAGTTGCGCTGTATCTCGCGCGTAACAGTTGAGGGATGAACGCCAATCTCCTGCGCAATCTCTTTTTTACTTTGTTTTCTTGCCAATCCTAAATAAATGGCGTACCTTTGCTCTGAAATTAGTTGTTTACTCATAACAATACAAAAATAACTGATTTCTGGGAGAGGCACAAATCCTCTCCTATTTTTTTTTGTATTGCATTTGTTTTGGGCGCACGCTCTATCCTCCCTGTGGAGGGTACCGGAACAGGGAGGATAGAGCGTTTTTTTCAGTACTATAAAATTGCGTTTCTAAATGGAAACTATAGAAAGTATAAAAGTGCGAAAGTAGGGACACACTCGGTGTGTCCGAGAATCATTTAGAGGGAATAGAATAGAGTATAGAAGATAGATTGTAGAGTCGTCACAATGTGGCGGCTCTACAAGTTTGTAGTTTTTACATTACTGTCTGCCAAGAGCAGTGGGGTAAAATCCGTTTAGGTTAAGAAATTCGCAGAGTTGCTACTCTGTGCGGGCTATAGAGAGAAGCGTGGCGTAGTCGCTCACTTGGCTATAGACTACCTCTTTGTTGGAGAGCAATTCGTATAACT
>CAVBBP010000008.1:0-59041 GCA_963593685.1 Segatella copri | reverse complement strand
TTCGCTCAAACAGTAATTCCGCTTTTTCGAAACACAAAACCTGATTTTTGACACTCGCCGCCCAATGCCGTGTTCGCGTTCCGAAAAGTCGCATTTTTTTAATTAAATAATTGGAAATTAGATAATTGGGTAATTAAAAAGTCTTTTGTCTTTATTCCTTATTCTTTATTCAAAAATTTCCTCACTCTTCTCGCAATAAACAGAAGCCCCCTAAAGTCAGTTTTTTGTGCGAAGAATTTCCAGTGCGTCGTTCTCTTTGCGCGTCATTTCGGCACTATCGGCGGGCGTTTTGTCGTTCTGTCCGCACAGGTGCAGAATGCCGTGAATCAGAATGCGGTGCAACTCGTTGTCGAATGTAGTGCCGAACTCGTGCGCGTTGCTACGCACCGTGTCGAGGCTCACAAATATGTCGCCATGCAGCGTGTCGCCCTCGCAATAGTCGAATGTGATGATGTCGGTGTAGTAGTCGTGTTGCAGATATTGGCGGTTCACCTCCAAAATTTTCGCATCGTCGCAAAAAATGTACGCCACCTCGCCCACTTTTTTGCCGTATTTCGCCGCCACCGCCCGAATCCAGTCATTCGTTTCGCGCTTCCGCAACGTAGGCATTTTCACATTTTCGATGTTGTAGGTTATCATGTTGTTGATGAGTTGATTGGTTGATTGGTTGATCGGTTGATCGGTTGTTGAAAAGTTGATGAGTTGAAAAGTTGATAAGTTTAACGCATTGGTGGGAGTTTTTGGTTTCTCGCGCTGCGCGCTGTTTCTATGTTTTTAACAGTTTAATTTGAAATTTGAAATTCTGTCTTGACAGTAGCCCCCTTTCCCGTTTCCCCCGGTAGGGGGAAAGCCATTAAATTATTGATTTATTAAGTTATTGAGTAATTAAAAACACTTCTAACTGCTAACTTCTCACTAAAAAATTCCTCACTCCTAATTCCTAATTCCTCACTCTCTTGCTACTCATATCTTGCGACTATTTTAGTGAAAAAATAGGTAGCCGATGAAAATTGCGGCTACGATGCCAGCGAAGTCGGCCAAAAGTCCGCAAACCAGCGCATTGCGTGTTTTGGTGATGCCCACCGAGCCGAAATAGAGCGCAAGAATGTAGAATGTAGTGTCGGTGGAACCCTGCACGATGCACGAGAGCCGCCCGACAAACGAATCGGCGCCGTACGAGCCCATCGCGTCGAGCATCATGCCGCGCGCGCCGCTGCCACTGAGCGGTTTCATCAACGCTGTGGGCAGTGCGCCTACAAAGTCGGTGTCGCAACCAACGGCGGCAAAGAGCCACGCAATGCCGTTGAGCAGCCAGTCCATCGCGCCCGAAGCACGAAACATACCGATGCCCACCAAAATGGCAATGAGATACGGAATGATGCCGACCGCCACCTTGAAGCCGTCTTTCGCACCTTCGACAAAAGCGTCGTAAACATTGATTTTTTTGACCATGCCCGCCACCACAAACGCACAAATAATGCCGAGCAGCGTTATGCTGGTGATGATGGTGGAGCAGGTCGTCATGCTGTCGCGATCCATCTGCGAAAACAGGGCGATTAGCCCTACAATCAACGCCGTAAGTCCGCCGATAGTCAGCAGAATGTTGCGCTGAAGCAGGTTGATTTTCTGCGCCACTGCCACCGCCACAAATCCCACCAACGACGAAAAATAGGTCGCCATCAGAATGGGAAGAAACACATCGCTCGGATTGGCGGCGCCATACTGCGCGCGGTAGGTCATGATGGTTATCGGAATCAGCGTCAGCCCCGATGTGTTCAGCACCAGAAACATAATTTCGGCGTTCGAGGCCGTGTCTTTCTTCGGATTCAGTTCCTGCAACTCTTTCATCGCCTTCAAACCGAGCGGCGTGGCGGCATTGTCGAGCCCCAACATATTGGCGGACAGGTTCATAAACATCGTTCCCATAGCGGGGTGGCCTTTTGGCACTTCGGGAAAAATTTTGCTAAAAAACGGCGCCGTTACGCGCGACAAGAAACCCACTGCGCCACCGCGTTCGCCTATTTTCATGATGCCGAGCCACAGCGCCAGCACGCCCGTAAGACCAATCGAAACCTCGAAGCCCGTGCGCGCCGACGAAAAAAGTGAATCCATCACAGCGTTCAAGACCGAGCCGTCGCCAGCAATGCACAACTGCAGCAACGCCACCAGCACAGCCACCAACACAAACCCTATCCAAATGTAATTGAGAACCATCGGGGTCAATTTTACTTTAACTGGCAAAGGTACGACTTTTCGCCCGAAATGCAAAATCATTGTGAAAATGCGCTGCGTGCCAGACAAAATTTGTCTAGCACGCAGCGTTTAGTAGCGGGACCGAGAATTGAACTCGGGACCTCCGGGTTATGAATCCGACGCTCTAACCAACTGAGCTATCCCGCCATCGCTCCTAAAATTGAGCGTGCAAAGGTACACATTTTTGGTGAACCGACAAGCGATTTTGCAAAAAAATGTTTTTTAGTCGATTTTTGCGGCTATTGCGGCGGCTATTGCAGCCATTTCGTCGGCGGGCAAGTGCAATTTGGCGTTGGCAAAATTCATGTCGCCCTCGTGCTGCATCGGCACCAAATGCACATGCACATGCGGCACTTCCATGCCCAACACAGCCACGCCTATGCGCTTGCACGGAATGGCAAGGCGTTGCGCTTTCGCTACTTTTTTGGAAAAAAGCATCAGACCTGTGTAGGTTTCGTCGTCGAGGTTGAAAATGTAGTCGTCCTCCACCTTCGGCACAACCAGCGTATGCCCTTTGGCCAGCGGATTGATGTCGAGAAAGGCGAAATAGTGTTCGTCCTCCGCCACTTTGTAGCAGGGAATTTCGCCGTTGATGATGCGTGTGAAAAGCGTTGCCATAGTCGATTAAATTGCGATAGAGAGAATTTCGAGTTTCAGCAGTCCAGCGGGCACCTGAATTTCGGCCACATCGCCCACTTTTTTGTCGAGCAACCCTTTGGCAATGGGCGTTGCGATGGCCAGTTTGCCCTCGCGGAAGTTGGCTTCGCTCTCGCTCACAATGGTGTATTCCATCTCTTGACCGTTGGCCACATTGCGCACACGCACGCGGCTCATTATTTGCACCACATCGGTTTTGAGTTTGCTTTCGTCGATTAGGCGGGCGTTGGCCACGCGCTCTTTGAGTTGCGAAATTTTCATTTCGAGCATGCCCTGTGCCTCTTTTGCAGCGTCGTATTCGGCGTTTTCCGACAGGTCGCCCTTGTCGCGCGCCTCGGCTATCTGGTGCGATATCATTGGGCGCTCCACCATCTCCATGTGCTGAATCTGCTCCAACAACTTTTTGTAACCCTCTTCGGTCATATAAACTACTGCCATAACTTTGTTTTTTTGATTTATGGTTTTATTTCTTGCATAGTGTAAAATAATGAAGAATCCCAACAGGCGTTGGAACCCCTCACAAGTATATCGCTGCAAAGGTACGGACTTTTTTTTGTTGTACCAAATTTTTAGTGCGATTTTTTATCAGACAATCGGAGCAAATCATGGCGGGCGACATGATTGCAATTGCCGACAATATAGACCACGCGGCCAACAACATCATCTCGTCGAAGGCATCACTTACTCCACTCCACTCAATGCGCGTAGCGAGAAAAAAGGTAGCGGCGGTCGCGGCGCAGTGGGCTGTTGAAGCAGAGAAAACCGATGAGCAACGCCACGCATACGAACGCTACAAGACCGTAAATCTGCTTGATAGAAACGCAGAGAATCGCTGCCGAATCG
Organism: Segatella copri; assembly: GCA_963593685.1. Taxonomy (GTDB): domain Bacteria; phylum Bacteroidota; class Bacteroidia; order Bacteroidales; family Paludibacteraceae; genus W0P28-013. Next base: position 55,288 of record CAVBBP010000008.1, on the reverse strand, counting down.
GACGCCAACAATGCCACAGGTTGCAGACTGCGCGCCACGGTATCGGCACAAAAATAGTTGAGCAGATGGCCGTAGATGCTGCTGCCAATGCAGCCGCCAATGACCATGTGGAGTGCATTGAATACCATCAGTCCCATGAAAAAATGGTCGAAATCCATCAAATCGTGCAGCGCCGTCATAAACATGATACTCAAGCAGGCGTAGGCAAATCCGCGGCAGAAAAGCGGCAGATACAACGCCTCGATATTGAGCGTGGGCGTGATGCGAAGATACATCAGCAAGACATAGAAAAACAGCGCACAAGTGCCGACAATTCCGAGCCGAATATAGGTAAAATGTCGCACGCGCTTCATCCAGAGCAGGCTGAACAGACACCCAGCGATATTGCCAGCCCACACCGCCCAAGTGGGTTGCGCATTGGTCAGCATGTTGTAGCCGAGAATATGCTCTTTGAACAGATCTTCGAGCACATGTTCCGTGCCGAGAATCGCCTCATAGAGGACAATCAGCAAGAAAATCGCCTTCACATAGCGGAATTTTGTAAAAACTTTTGGCGAGATGTAGGGCTTCGGTGCGCGCTCCATGCGGCGGAGAATCAGTCCCAATGTGATGAGAATTGCGCCTGTCATTATCCAAGTGGGCGTTTGGTGATACCAGTTGTAAAATTCGCCGTAGGTGAGCAGCAGCGCAATCTCCAAAAAGAGCAATCCCCACAGTAGGCAACTGCGCCAATCGATGTCGTGGAGCGGAATTGGCGTGGGCTGTCCCGTGATGGTGCGCGGCATCAACCACCGCCGCCAAAAGCAGACAATCAGCAGCAACACCACGCCATGCAGCCCGATGATGAGCCAGTGCATCAGTTGCCAACTGCCGATGTAGCCAAAATAGGCCGACAGCAGCGTTTGACCGCAGATGGCGCTGAGAATGACGATGTGCAAATAGGGGAAAAAGACCTTCATGTCGCGCTTGGGCGTAAGCCAAAGTTGGATATTCGACATACACTCGAAAGTGCCTTGTATCTTGGCAATGCCCTCCACGAAACAGCAGAGCCAAAGCAGCGGCAGCGTGGTTACATACATTGTCAGCAGATTGGTAACAATCACAGTCAGGCTGGCGCCGATCAGCAACGATTTGTTGGCAAAACGGAATTTCATGCGGAAAAGCATCGGGAACCACAGCGCCATGCCCGACAAATTGGCAAAGACGCACATCATGATGTCTTCGCGCATATTGCCGTGCGCCCCGATGAGCGCATCGAGTGCACCTGCATACCGCCCACCCGACAGTTGGAAGCAGCAAGCAATGAAGAGATAAATCCACGGCTTGCACCGCTCTGGCACGATGGAGCGCACATGCGGAAACGCCGTTTGAAAAGTTGCAGCCATCAGTATTTCACCTCACACTCTACATTGTATCCAGCGCGCAACGCCGACAAATCTTCGTCGGTCAGGCGAATACGAATCGGCAAGCGCTGCTCCACTTTCACAAAGTTGCCCGTGGCGTTATCTACAGGAATATGGTTTGTGGCGATGCCCGTGGCTGCCGCCATCGACTCCACCACGCCGTGATAGCGTTTGTCGGGCACTGCGTCGGCCGTTATTTCCACCTCGCTGCCCACGCCGATATGTTGCAACTGCGACTCGCGGAAGTTGGCTTCCACCCATTTGTTGTCGCTATCAACAATGCTGACCAGCAACTGCCCGACCTGCACCAACTGCCCGATATGAATACTCTTTTTGCCAACAATGCCATCGGCGGTGGCAATCACAGCGCAGTAGCCCAAATTCAACCGCGCCAAACGCACATTGGCTTCCATTAACGCTATGGTCGCCTCGGTTTGTCCCAAACGCTCCGTCTGTTCCGATTCTACGAGCGTTGTGCTGTAGCGCGCACGGTTCAGTTGTTCGTAGCGTGCTTTGGCGGCCAAATAGCGTGTTTCCACTTGGTCGAACTGCTGCTGCGTAACGGCCTTGTTGGCAAGAAGTGTTTTGTAGCGTTTGTAGTCGCGCTCGGCATCTTCCAACTGCACGCGGGCTTCGTCCAAACCTGCATCGCTCACAAGCAGATTGTTTTGTGTAGTGCGAATAGTGGCGGTCGAGGCGCGGTTGCCTGCCTGCGCATTCGCCAAATCGGCTTCGGCTTGTGCCAAATGTAGGCGCATTTCGCTGTCGTCGATCACAACCAAAGTGTCGCCACAATGCACCGACTGATAATCTTCGAAACGAATCTCTTGAATAAAACCAGACACACGCGTGTGAATCGGCGTGATGTGCTGGCACACCAGCGCATTGTCGGTATATTCGACGCGTCCGAGATGGACAAAACGGCTTACCACAAAGCCGATTCCTCCCACAAGGAGAAGCACTACAACAAGGTTGTGCGAAAGTTTGATAATTTTGTTCTTATTCATGATTTTTTATAAAGTTGAAGTTAGATAATGCAATTTCGATTGACTGTATTGCACATTTATCTGCGCATTCACAAGCCCCAATTCCGCCGTGAGTTTTGCGTTGTCGGCGTCCAACATATCGGTCAGCAGGCAGAGTCCATTTGCATAGCGATAGCGCATCACGGCGTGATTTTCGCACGCCAACTGCACCGCTTTTTCTTGCGTTTGCACCTCCGCCACGGCGGTCAGCCACTCCGAATAGGCCGCTTGAACGGCTTGCTCCACTTGCTCGGCCGCCAGAGCCTGCTGCTCCTGCGCTTGGCGCAGTTGTAGGCGCGACTGCCGCACAGCACGCCGCCCTTTGTAGATGCTGCTCAAGTCGTACTGCACGCCCACGCCCATAAACCAGTAGTTGAAATTTTTGTCCAACACAGGCACTTCGATGGTGATTGGGCCGTCCAAATGGTCTTCGGCCACAATGGCTATTTTTGGGAGCATGGCAGCGCGATTGAGTTGCACTTGCTGCTGTTGTACACGCACTTGCGCCTCAGCTTGCTGAAGCGAAAGGCTGTTTGCCGCCATTGTCTGCCAATCGCTGTGCGACGGCAACAGACTCTCCGTCGCCGCCATCGGTTGCACTTCGATGGGCGAATCGATGTGAAGCATCGTTGCCAGTTGGTAGGAGAGTACATCGCGGCTGTTGGTGGTTCGCTCCAACTGCAGTTGCAAGTTGGCCAACTGCAATTCGTAGCGCGTAAGGTCGGTCGCCAACGCCGTGCCCGCTTGCACACGCGCCCGCACATTGTCGATGAGCGTGTCCGTCAATGCGATATTGTCCTGTAAAACAGCAAGTTGATTGTCTAATCGGCACAGGTCGAGGTAGTGCCCAGTTATCACAAAGCGCACCTCTTGCCGATTTTGTTCCATGGTGAGCGTCGCCATTTCGCGCCCCACCTGCGCCAATTTGTAAGCCGCCGTCAGTGCGCCGCCGCTGTAGATGACCTGCTGCGCTCGAAAGGCGAAATTGTTGGTAAAATGCGGATTTTCGACGCGTGTGTAGTTCGTAAAATCGCGATCCCACAGTTGCCCATTGCCCAAGTAGCCCACATTGGCTTCGATGTGGAGGTCGGGCATCGCCTGATTGCGTGCCTGTTTCACGCTCTCGTCGGCGGCCTCCACGGCAGAGCGACTGACCCGAATCTGCACACTCTGTTCGTCGGCGCGCTGCAACAGCGAATCCAACGAAAACACCTCGGCGTACAACGAAACCGACAAGATAGTCGCCACGAAAAGAAGAATTTTTCTCATATAATTAAACGATTGATTAGCAGCGTTTTGATACATTTTTCCATCGAATCAAGCACTCAAAAAACCAACAGTAGCCTCGTCCCAATGGATAAGGCTACTGTACATGTTTGCTTGCGCAACTGCTATTTTCTCGTGAAGAAAAATTCTTCGACTACACTCCGAAAATGCGAACCCAATAAAGTCGGGTCATCTCCATGCACCTATATCGAAATAAACAGGCGTGTTGATATGAGAGCACCCTCTCGAAATCGACTGCAAAGATACAAATTTTTGTTGAAAGTAAAAAGTTTGTAAAGTTTATAAAGTGTGAAAAGTGGAAAGTGTGTAAAGTTTGTAAAGTTAAAAGTTTCTATTAAATCGTTGAATTGTTGAACTGTTTTTATTTCTAGTTTCTGGTTGTATCCTCCTTTCCCGTTTCCCCCAAGTGGGGGAAAAGCCTTTTGTCTTGCTACTTGCTTCTTGCGACTAAAAATCTGAAATTTGAAATTCTTTTTTGCAAAAAAATGTTTACCTTTGTAGCAATGTTTTTCTGTGCAACGAAAAAAGTGTACAGACCATCTTTAATGTATCAACTCACCAACCAATCGACCAAAATATGAAAGGAATAATTCTTGCAGGAGGCAGTGCCACACGCCTCTACCCGCTTTCGAAGGCGATTTCGAAACAGATTATGCCCGTTTACGACAAGCCGATGATTTACTATCCGCTCTCGACGCTGATGCTGGCTGGCATTCGCGAAGTGCTGATTATCAGTACGCCGCGCGACCTGCCGATGTTCCGCGACCTGCTGGGCGATGGCACACAAATCGGTATGCGTTTTTCGTACAAAGTGCAGGAAACGCCCAACGGACTGGCGCAGGCGTTTGTGCTTGGTGCCGACTTTTTGAACGGCGAAAAGGGCTGCCTCATCTTGGGCGATAATATGTTTTACGGACAGAATTTTTCGGCGATGCTGAAGCGTGCCGCCGCCATCGAACGCGGGGCGTGTGTGTTTGGCTACTATGTGAAAGACCCACGCGCCTATGGTGTGGTGGAGTTCGACGAGAACGGCCGCGTGCTGTCGCTCGAAGAGAAGCCCGCACAGCCAAAAAGCAACTACGCCGTGCCAGGACTCTACTTTTACGATGAAACGGTTACCGAAAAGGCCGCCAACCTGAAGCCTTCGGCGCGCGGCGAATACGAAATAACCGACCTGAATAAACTCTATCTGGCCGAAGGCACGCTGCAAGTGGAACTCTTCGGCCGCGGCTTTGCGTGGCTCGACACGGGCAACTGCGACAGCCTGTTGGAGGCGTCAAATTTTGTGGCGACCATTCAAAATCGACAAGGATTTTATGTGAGTTGCATCGAAGAGATTGCGTGGCGCAACGGCTGGATTACCACCGACGAACTGCATGCGCTCGGCCACGCCTTGGAAAAGACAAACTACGGTCAATATCTTTTGGAGTTGAAACGATGAAAAACGCCATCTGTTTCTTTGCATTCTTAGGGGATTTCTATAAATTGCCTTGTAGTGATTTTTGAATTTTGGGCTAGCAGATGTTTGACTTGAACGAAGGCGCAATGCGGTGGCATTGTAATTGAGTGAAAGTCAGACAGATGCAGTCCAAAAACAAAAAGCGCACAAAAGTATTCAGAAATCCATATTTGTTGAATTTATTACAAAATGGGGAATTTATAGAAGGTCCCTAAACCATTTTTGCCACCATGAAAGCCAACACATTGCCTCCGAATTTCGAAGAACTGACGATTGACGCGACTGCCGACAGTCTGAAAATCAGCGTGTTGATAGCCACGCCAGCACAACCGCCGCACGCCATTGTGCAACTCGTTCACGGCATGTGCGAATACAAAGAGCGTTACATTCCGTTTATGCAATTTTTGGCGGAAAATGGCTACGCTGTCGTCATTCACGACCACCGCGGACACGGCAAAAGTGTGAAATCGACCGACGATTTAGGCTATTTCTACGAAGGCGGCTACCGCGCAGCCATCGACGATGCGCACGCTGTAACGGCACTCATCAAAGCGCGCTACCCTAGTCTGCCGCTCTATCTGTTTGGCCACAGCATGGGCTCGATGATTGTGCGCTCGTATGCCAAACGCTACGACCACGAACTGGCGGGGCTTATTGTGTGCGGCTGCCCGAGTTATAACAGCGGCAGCAGCATCGGACAGCGTGTAGCAGCGCACGCCGCCAAACTCCACGGCGACCACTATCGCAGCGCAAAAATACAGCAGTTGGCGTTTGGCACCTACAACCGCCGTTTTACCAATCCGCAGTCGCCCAATGCGTGGGTCTGCTCCGACACTGCCGTCGTGGCGCGCTACGATGCCGACCCATTGTGCAATTTCATATTCACTACCAACGGATTTTACAATCTTTTTGGCGTGATGCAGGACGCTTACAGCCGCGATGGTTGGCAGATGGCGCACCCACAAATGCCCGTGTGGTTCATCTCGGGAGCGGACGACCCGTGCCTGATTTCGCCGCGCAAATTTGCTGCCGCCATCGAAAATATGCGCAAAGTGGGCTATACCAATGTTACCGCGCGCCTCTACCCCAATATGCGCCACGAAATTCTGAACGAAACCGACAAACAGACCGTTTGGAACGACATCTTAACTCAACTGAATGAGTGGCAGAAATTAGTGAGAAGTGAGTAGTTAGAAGTGATTTTTGAATGAGGAGTGAGGAATTAGGAATGAGGAATTTTTAGTGAGAAGTGAGCAGTGAATTTAATTATTTGAAAATTGCGGCGGTGTTGGGCGCAAAATTTCATAATTCTAAATTCCAAATTCTTAATTGGAAAAAGGCTTTTCCCCTTTGGGGAAAACGGGAAAAGAGGCCACGAGAAAAATTAACAATGAACAATAAACAATGAATAATAATTGCGGCTTTGTGGATACCGACAATTCTGAAACTCTGAAACTCTAAAACTCTGAAACTCTGAAACCGCGCGAAGCGCAATCTGAATTTTTGCGATAAGCGAGCGCAGTGCCAAACTCGTTTGAGCAATGCCGAGCGAAGCAAAAATCAAATGAAATTTGAAATCTGAAATTCTGAAATAACAACATGGAACTAATTGCGACTCCAATCAAAGATTTGCTGATAATTAAACCGCGTGTTTTTGCCGATGCGCGCGGCTATTTTCTCGAGACTTACAACGCCGAACGCTACCACGAGGCGGGCATTGCGCAGAATTTTTTGCAGGACAACATGTCGAAATCCTCCTACGGCGTGGTGCGCGGACTGCATTTTCAGCGGCCGCCCTACAGCCAGTCGAAACTGGTGTCGGTAACCGTTGGCCGCGTGTGGGATGTGGCGGTGGACCTGCGCAAAGGGTCGCCCACCTACGGCCAGTGGCACGGCGTGGAATTGACCGACGAAAATCATCTGCAATTTCTTATTCCACGCGGATTTGCGCACGGTTTTTCGGTGTTGAGCGAAACAGCCATTTTCACCTACAAGTGCGACAATCTCTACCACCCCGAAGCCGATGGCGGCATCATGTTCAACGACCCCGATTTGGCCATCGATTGGAAAATTCCTGCCGAAAAAATGCTTCTCTCGGACAAGGACACCAAACACCCACTGTTGCGAGAGGCGAAAGTGGAATTTTGAGCGAAAAAGATTGACACTGACTGGTTTTGCGGCCTTTTAACGCAGTCTGTCGGCGGCGCGCACTTTCGCTTCGTCCTTGCCAATGCCGCGTATAGCGAGCCATGTCAAAATCATCTCGATGAGCGGAAAGAGTGCCGCCAAATGTGGCCGAAATTCGCTGCCGAACTTATCGACCACCAGCCACACGCACACGCCCAAAACGGCGTAATAGCCCACCATCAGCAGCATATTGAGTATGCAGAGGCGAATCTGCACCATGCGGCGATGGTAGAGAAAAATCGTTACCAGCGCCACCACTGGAATGACAACCGAAATGGCGAACAAGCCCCAAAAATGAGCCGTTTGCGACAGTTCGGAGGGCGCAACCAGCGACAGTTGCCACGCCGAAAGCGTCTGTTGCAGCAGCCCATTATCGAAATCGACCAGCGGCAGCGCACAACCCAGCGCAGCCAACAGCACCACAATAAGCAAATAGATAGTCTGAATGCGTTGTATCATAAATTCTTTAGTTAGAAGTTAGAAGTGAGCAGTTAGAAGTGAGCAGTGTTCTTGAGTGAGGAGTTAGGAATTAGGAGTTAGGAGTTTTTTAGTTAGAAGTTAAAAGTGATTTTAATTATTTGAAGATTGGCGGCATTTCCGAATAATTCATAATTCTAAATTCTTAATTAAACGAAGGCTTTTCCCCTTTGGGGAAAACGGAAAAGAGGTCACAGACCAACACCAATGCATTAAACTCATCAACTAATCAACCAATCAACTTATCAACCTAATTTGAAATCTGAAATTTTCTAAATTCCCAAAAGCGCGCGCAGTCCGCTGCGTTTTTTTGGGGTGTCGCCGTGCGTGCCTTGCAGGGCTTCGGGCAGCGTTTCGCCGAACTTCACCATGCGGTAGATAACGCCCCAATCGGGCAGGCCGCCCAAATTGCGGTCGTCGATGTAGAGGTCGGCCACCACCTTGCGCGAGCGCACATCGTCGGGCTTTTCTTCGGGATAATTGGCATTGACGGCGTAAAATTCTAGCCCATTTTTGCGACAAAAATCCACCGCTTCGGCCAGCAGTTCGCCTTCGCGCACGCTCCAAAGAATGAGGTTGCAACCGCATTCGCTCTGCAAGCGTTTCAGCACATCGAACGAAAACGGCACAGGTTTACCGATTTTCGGGTACGCGTGCTCCACAATGGTGCCGTCGAAATCTACTGCGATAGTCATGGTGGTGTTGTTGAGTTTGTTGATTTGCAGATTTGGTTATTTGGTTATTTGAAAATTTGAAGATTAATTCAAGAATTTGAAATTTGAAATCTGAAATTCTGAAATTGCGGCTCTGCCGCACCACTCCTCACTCCTAATTGTCCACTGCAAGGTCTTGCGCCACTTTGTCGGCGGTGGGTTTGCAAAAATAGAGTGCGATGGCCGAAATGCCTGCCAGCCACAGCAGCGAATTTTCTTGCAAAACATAGTAAAACAGCAACGAAGCCGCCAGTCCGAGCGTTACCACCGCCAAACGGCTCACTACCAAACAGTTATAGCGTTTTAGGCGCAATTTTTCGTCGGGAATTTGGCGGATTTTGGCCACCAAACGCCCGAAAAACTTCAGCACGAGCGGCGTGGAGCAAATCACATAGAGAATGATGATGCTATAAATAGTGGTGTTGGCTGTTGTGCCTTTTTCGACAACAAACCAGCCGCGCGACAGGCAAAAATAGCCCAACATGGCCGCCAACACAGCCACCAAAAATGTGCTGTAATAGACTATCAAAAGGCGTTTCGACATAATTTTTCGGTGTAAATCGTTATTTCAAAAAAAAATCGTTAATCGACTGAATATCAGCCTACTTCTCCTTTATCGACGAGAATGCCACGCGGTTGCGAATCGAGCGTCCGAGCGTAACTTCGTCGGCAAATTCGAGTTCGTCGCCCACCGCCACGCCGCGCGCAATGGTCGTAACCGCCACATTGTAGTCGGCCAGTTTGCGGTAGATGTAGAACGCCGTGGTGTCGCCCTCCATATTCGGACTGAGCGCGAGAATCACCTCTTCAACACCGCCAGCCGCCACCCTATCGACGAGCGACGCAATCTCCAAATCGGCGGGACCAATGCCATTCATCGGCGAGATGATGCCGCCCAAAACATGGTACAAGCCGCCAAACTGCTGCGTATTTTCTATCGCCATCACATCGCGTATGTTTTCGACCACGCAAATTTGGGCGGTTTTGCGGCTCGGATTGGCGCAAATCTGGCAGATGTCAGCATCGGAAATGTTGTGGCACACCGAACAATGCTTCACCTCGTGGCGCAGACGCAGCACAGCGTTGGCAAAATTTTCAACCTCGACCTCGTCCTGTTTCAGCAGATGCAACGCCAAACGCAGCGCACTTTTGCGCCCAACCGTAGGCAGTTTGCTCAACTCGTTCACCGCCTGCTCCAACAACACCGAAGGATACGCTTGTTGCATCGCGTTGCAAAGGTATAAAAAATTCTACGCACACCAACACACGAAAACCATTTTTCTGAAAAAATGTGTCGTTTTTTTCGTAACTTTGCAACACAAAATTCGACCTAAAATGAACCGCAGACGACAACTTTTTGCGCTGATTTTCATCGGAATTGCGCTAATTGCACTCTTTTTGTTCGAAGAAAAGGCGCACAACAAACGCTATTTCAACGATTCGGGCATGGTGTTTGGCACCACCTACCACATCACCTACGAGAGCGACACAGCACTGACCGCCGCCATTCGCGCTGCCTTTGCGCAGGTCGATGGGTCGCTGTCGATGTTCAACGAGCAATCGACCATTTCGGCCATCAACCGCAACGACACGAGCGTCGTTCTCGACTCGCTTTTTATGCGCGTATTCCAGCGCAGCATGGAGATTTCCGCCGCCACCGATGGCGCATTCGACATCACCGTAGCGCCGCTCGTCAATGCGTGGGGATTTGGGTTCAAACAGAGTGCCATGCCCACGCAGCACGACATCGACAGTTTGTTGCAAATAGTTGGTTATCAGAAAGTTGAATGCCGCGATGGGCGCATTGTGAAAGCCGACCCACGCATGATGCTCGACTGCGGTGCCATCGCCAAAGGGTTCGGCTGCGATGTGGTGGCCAATGCCCTAAAAGCGCACGGCGTGGAAAATTACATCGTGGAAATTGGCGGCGAAGTGGCGGTGAGCGGTCGCAATGCCCAAGGCGACGCTTGGCGCATCGGCATCAACAAACCCGTGGACGACAGTCTGTCGGTGGCGAGCGAAATTGAGCAGATCGCTCTGCTGACGCACGGTGGCATGGCCACATCGGGCAACTACCGCAACTTCTATGTCAGCGACGGCAAAAAATATGCGCACACCATCGACCCGAAAAACGGCTATCCTGTGCAACACCGCCTGTTGAGCGCAACCATCGTGGCCAACGACTGCATGACGGCCGATGCCTTTGCCACCGCCTGCATGGTGGTCGGGCTGGAGCGCAGCCTGCAACTCTGCGAAGCAAACGCACTGCAAGGCTTTTTCATCTATGCCGATGGCGACGAATTTCGGACAACGCAGACCGCAAATTTTCCGTCGAAAAAAGAATAACGACGCAGGGGGAACGGTGAGAGGTGAGAGGTTATAGGTTATAAAATTATTTGAAAATTTGAAGATTTGAAGATTTGAAAATTGCGGCTTTTTTGATTGCGAACACGGCATTGGGCGGCGACTTTTCTTTAATTCTTGATTTTGCTCATGCTCACTCAAATTTGGGTTCGTTTCCTTTGGTAGTCAAAAGAGATGAACGAAAAAAAAGAAAAAATTACTGGCGAAAATTGACTAAATCACAATAAAAATGACACAAATAGACGAAACTCCCGTGCTGCTGCTCACAGGCTATCTTGGCAGCGGCAAAACCACGCTTCTGAACCGCATTCTCACCAACCGCCGCGGTATAAAATTTGCCGTTGTGGTGAACGATATCGGTGAGGTAAATATCGATGCCGACCTGATAGAAAAAGGCGGCGTGGTGGGACAAAAAGACGACAGTCTGGTGGCACTGCAAAACGGCTGTATCTGCTGCACGCTGAAGATGGATTTGGTGAAACAGTTGGACGACATTCTGAAAATGCAGCGTTTCGACTACATCGTCATCGAAGCCAGCGGCATCTGCGAACCCGAACCCATTGCGCGCACCATCTGCTCCATTCCGCAAATGGGCGGCGAATACACGCGCCACGGCATTGCGCGGCTCGACTGCATTGTTACCGTGGTCGATGCGCTGCGTATGCAGAGCGAATTTGCCTGCGGCGACAAACTCACGCGGCGCGGACTCGACGAAGAGGACATCGAAAATCTGCTGATTCAGCAAATCGAATTTTGCAACATCGTGCTGCTGAACAAAGCCGACGAAGTATCGCCCGACGAACTACAGCGTATCAAGCAGATTATCAGACACTTACAACCAAAAGCCGAAATCATCGAGTGCAACTATTGCGCTGTGGATTTGGACAAAATCATCAACACGCGCCTGTTCGACTACGAAAAAGTGGCGACCTCGGCAGCGTGGATTCACGAGATTGAGCGCATCGCCACCGACGACGAGGAGCGCGAAGCCAAAGCCGACCATCACCACCATCACGAACACGACGAGGAGGAACACGAACACCATCATCACCACGAACACGAACACCACCACGACGAAGGCGAAGCCGAAGAGTACGGCATCGGCACATTCGTCTATTACAGGCGTAAAGCGTTCGATATCAACAAGTTCGACCACTTTGTGGCGCGCAAATGGCCGAAAAGCGTCATTCGCGCCAAAGGCATCTGCTACTTCAGCGACCAGCGCGATATGTCGTACCTGTTCGAACAGGCGGGCGTGCAACAAAAATTGAGCGAATCGGGACTGTGGCTCGCCACCGCGCCACGCGACGAACTGCAAAAGATGTTGGCGCAAGACCCCGGCCTGCTGCACGACTGGGACGACACCTACGGCGACCGCATGGTGAAAATCGTATTCATCGGTCAGCACATGGACAAAGCGCAGATTATCAGCGATTTAGACGATTGTTTGGAAGATTAGAGCGCAACGCATGGTATCGGTAGAACAACTGACGATGGAATTTAGCGGCGGTGTGCCGCTGCTCGACAATATCTCATTTTTGGTCAATCCCAAAGACAAAATTGCGCTTGTTGGCAAAAACGGAGCGGGCAAAACCACGCTTCTGCGCCTGTTTGCGGGGCTGCAACAGCCCACGCACGGCCGCATAGCCAAGCCCAAAGACCTGACCATCGGTTACCTGCCGCAACACCTGTTGGTCAAAGACCAGCGCACCGTGCAGCAAGAGGCCGAACTCGCTTTTGGCGAGATACGACAGACGCAGGAACTCATCGAGCGGCTGGGCAACGAACTTGCCGAGCGCACCGACTACGACAGCGACGAATACAGCGCACTCACCGAACGCCTTGCCCACGAAAACGAGCGGCTGCAACTGTTTGGCGCAACCAATATGCAGGCCGAAATCGAAAAAACGCTGCTCGGACTCGGCTTCGAACGCAGCGATTTGGCACGGCAAACATCGGAGTTTAGCGGCGGCTGGCGCATGCGCATCGAACTGGCAAAAATTCTGCTGCAACGCCCCGACCTGCTGCTGCTCGACGAGCCCACCAACCACCTCGACATCGAATCGATACAGTGGCTCGAAAACTTTTTGGCGGCCAGCCACTCGGCCATCGTGCTGGTGAGCCACGACCGCGCCTTTCTCGACGCTGTAACCACGCGCACCATCGAAATTTCGCTCGGAAAAATCTACGACTACCGCGTGCCCTACTCCAAATACAAGCAACTGCGCGCCGAACGCCGTGAGCAGCAACTCCGTGCCTACGAAAATCAGCAAAAAATGATAGCCGACACCGAGGCGTTTATCGAGCGGTTTCGCTACAAAGCCACCAAAGCCGTGCAGGTGCAGAGCCGCATAAAGCAACTCGAAAAACTCGACCGCATCGAAGTCGATTTGGAGGACACGGCACGGCTGAATCTGAAATTTCCGCCCGCACCGCACTCGGGCGTGCTGCCGCTGTTTGTCGAACATCTGACCAAAGCCTACGGCGACCATGTGGTTTTGGAAGATATTTCGATGGAGATAAAACGCGGCGAAAAAGTGGCTTTCGTGGGCAAAAATGGCGAAGGCAAATCGACGCTCGTGAAGTGCATCATGGGCGAAATTCCGTTCGACGGCACACTGCGGCTCGGACATCAGGTGAAAATCGGCTACTTTGCGCAAAACCAAGCCAGCCTGCTCGACGAAGAAAAGACCGTGTTTCAGACCATCGACGATGTGGCGGTGGGCGACATTCGCACCAAAATACGCGACATTTTGGGCGCATTCATGTTTGGCGGCGATGCCATCGACAAAAAAGTGAAGGTGCTTTCGGGCGGCGAACGCAGCCGTTTGGCCATGATTCGTCTGCTGCTCGAACCTGTGAATCTGCTCATTCTCGACGAGCCGACCAACCACCTCGATATGACCTCGAAAGATGTGCTGAAAGAGGCCATCAAGGCGTTCGATGGCACGGTGATTGTGGTGAGCCACGACCGCGAATTTCTCGACGGATTGGTGGAAAAAGTCTATGAGTTCGGGCAACGAAAAGTGCGCGAACATTTGGGCGGCATACACGATTTTTTGCAACAGAAACGCTTGCAAAATTTGCAAGAACTGGAGCGTGCGCAAACGCTTGTAAAACAAGCAGATAGATCAGAAAAAACTTCGGACAACAAGCAAAATTACGAACTACGCAAAGAGCAGGCGCGGCAACTGCGCAAACAAGAAAAACTGGTAGCCGAAGCCGAAGCCGCAGTCGCTGCCTTGGAGTGCACCCTCGCCGACATGGAGGCGCAGTTTGCCACTGGCGCGTCAGATGCGCAAGCCGTCGAAACCTACCAACGCACCAAGCACACCCTCGAACAAAAAATGTACGAATGGGAACTGCTGTCGGAAGAACTCGAAAAATTGAAAGGATAATGAAAAAATGATTATCTTTGCACCAAACAAAAAAGACTAAAACAACCAAGAAAAAAACTATAATTTTTTCATAACACAACATTAGCTATTATTCGCATTCGAAAAAAAAGCATAGCAAACTGATTTTTTCAGAATAACCGAATAAAACTAATTCGCGAAGCGTGCTTTAGCATGCCCTTCTTTCCTTTTACTAATGTCCGCACACGGTATCGTGTGGGCTTTTTGGAAAGAAACGGGGTTCCTGCTATGCTCCTCGTGAATGCGAAGAAAGGTTCACACTTTTCTTTTATTCGTACAGCGATTGATAGTTGATGCACATCAATCGCTTTTTTTATGCAATCTCTACTCAACAAGAAGCAACAGATGGACGGCATCCAGTTGTTGCAAAAAGTGCCAAAAGAAAGTATTCGCGTCGCATTTTTCGACCCACAATACCGCGGCGTTTTAGACAAATTATCCTACGGCAATGAGGGCAAAAACAGAGGTAAGGCACGCCACGACCTTGACCAAATGTCGGAAGAAACCATTCGAACATTCATCTCGCTTATCGAGAAAGCCTTAACAAAAAATGGTTACCTATTTTTGTGGGTGGACAAATTTCATCTTGTCAATGGCATACAAGAATGGCTATCTCATACGCCAACGCTTCAACCTGTCGATATGATTACTTGGAACAAAGGCAAATTGGGTATGGGATACCGCACACGACGAACATGCGAATACTTAATTGTCATTCAGAAAAAGCCACGGCAAGCGAGAGCCACATGGACAATACACAACATTCCTGATGTTTGGACGGAAAAAATTCAACACCGCATACACACGCACCAAAAGCCGTTGGAGTTGCAAAAACAACTGATACTTGCCACAACAAACGAAAAAGACATCGTATGCGACCCTGCGGCTGGTAGTTATTCTGTGTTCGAATGCTGCAAAGCAACACAACGCAATTTCATAGGGTGTGACATCAAATTTGGAGAAGCACTATGAAAATACAAGATATGCAACCAAGAACCACATCGGGCGGTTACGAAAGGGTGTTTAATAATCAAAAACTTGGCGACTTGATAACCAAAATTCAAGCAACTGTGATTTCGAATGGTACAGAACTTGAGCGAATGGTTTTGTCGCAAAGCAATGTTATCGATGATGTTGATGCTTTTCTCGACGATGTTACATACGGTAGGCAACCCGAGGGCGTTTTTGTAGCCCCAAAAAAGTGCGTCAAAAAATCATGGCGCACTATCCCAAATATCGAGCCAGATATTCTCATTTTCATTGTGGAGAAAAACCGCATTTGCAAAATAGTAGAACTCAAAGACGGCTATATGTTCGACACCAAAAAGGTAAAAGGAGAGAAAGAAAATTTGGAAACTTTTGCCGAAAAGTTTGGCAGCAAAATCCCTTTTGTAACCGAATGGTACATCTGCTGTTTCAACGAAAGCGACAAAACAGTTATCAAAGAGGGGCTAAAAAACGAGTTCGACGAAACGCACATCTTGACTGGGCGCGAATTTTGCGAAATTCTGAACATTGATTACGACTCCATCATCGAACAACGAAAAAACGACGGCATCGAAAACCTGCATTTCTTCATAAGCGAAATGCTGGCAATAGACAATGTAGCAGACATCATCAAAAAACGCCTTTCGTAGCCTCTCCCCCACCCTTTCGCACAGCGTTTTGAGCGACAACAAAAAAACTGCCATCAGGCAGTTTTTTGTTGTGTTGGGGTTATTTCTTCTCTTCGAGAATGCGACAAGCGGCATCGAGAATGTTCGTATCGTCGAGCATCACCAAACCGCCATCGGGACCTGGCTCGATATGCACACCACAACTATCGCCATCTTTGAAATTCTGTCCGCCAAAATAGTTGCGTACAGTTTCGGCATCGAGGCCAAGTTCGTCGGCAATGCGCTGCATACTGCCCGACGGAAGACTGTCTTTAATCTTGCGCAGTTCGTTGAAGGTGATTGTCCTAGTCATAGTTATAAGGGTTTTAAGGTTGTTATTTTATTTGTGCTAATTTACGGTTTTATTTTCACGCGACAAAATTTTTCGGCACTTTTCTTGCGAAAAACCGACAATTTGCTGTAAATCAGAAAATTGCGATTACGCCAAAATTTCCCAATAGGCATTGAACACGGCTATGGCAACCACGCTCAACGCCAGCACGCCAACGACGAGATAGACGCACTTGTCGAGGTGCGGATCGTCGCTGTGGGTCAGGGTTTTGGGGCAGAAACGCTTCATCAGCGCATAGGCCGCCCACGCCGACAGCAGCCCCACCACGATGCCGCCCAAAATATCGCCCGGATAATGCACGCCAAGATAGACGCGCGAATACATATTGGCCGCCGCCCACAGACTTATGGCCCACGCATAGAGCCGCCGCCGAAACAACAAAGCCGTGAAAAGTGCCACCGCGCAGGCGTTGGCAGCGTGCGACGACACAAAGCCGTAGCGGCCGCCCGTGTAGCCGTGTACCACCTGCACCATGCCTTCGAGCGATGGTTCGTGGGTCGGTCGCCAACGCGCCACCAGCGGTTTTATCAGTCCCGACGAAATTTGATCGGCCAAAACGATGGCCAACGCGAGAAACAGCACCACCCACACCGCATCGCGGTGCTGCGTGCGCACAATGGTGTACAACAGCGCCAAAACGGCCGGAATCCAAATGATTTTCCCGCTAAAAATGATGACAAAATTGTCCCAAAAAGGCGAGTGAAAACCATTGCCCCAGAGCAACAGTTGCTTGTCCCACGCTATGAGTTGTTCCCAAAAAGACATTGTCGCAGCGATTGGCGGTTAGATGGGTTCGATGGCCGAAGTTTTGAGCCAGCCCACATGGCCGTCGGCAATGCGAATTTCGACCCACTCGTCGGAAAAATGGCTTTTGATGGTAACTTTCGTGCCTTCGTGAAGCACAAAAAGTTCGGTGCCGCTGTCGTCGGGTGCGCTTTTGGCGGAAACTGCGCCCACCATCACGATGGCCTCGACGCGTTGCTCCAGCCGTTTTTTGGTCGAAAAACTATACGCCATGGCGCACAGCGAAAAAATCAGCGCAAAGATGGCGCAGAAAAATCCCGTTTTGCGCAGCCCGCGACTTTTGCCAAAGACATATATCAGCACGGCAATCAGGCAGAGTGCAAAAAGCGAAATGCTCGTTATTGCCCACGCGTTCGACGAGAGCGAGCGGCCAAGCGCATCGATCCATGCCGAGAGAAAAAACGGCTCGATCGGTTCGATTTTATCGACTTTGCGCTGATTGGCAAAATCGAGGTTGAAGCGCGCGTCCTCGTAGTCGGGGCGCAACGCCAGCGCACGCTCGTAGTTGAGAATGGCCAGCCCGAGTTGCCCCGATTTGTAGCAGGCGTTGGCGTAGTTGTAGTAGAGTTCGGGCGACATGCTGCCCGCCGCAATGAGTTGGGCATAAACCTGCGCCGACTCTTCGTACGACTGTGCGGCGTAGAGTTCGGCAGCGCGGCGCAGTTCGGCATTTTCGGCACAGATTGCGCCCGCCACACAGAGTGCCAAAAGTATGGTTTGAATTCGTTTCATAGTTTTCGTTAGCGTTTTATCGTCTCTTCCAATTTGGCAATCAGGTCGAGCGTTTGGTCGAAAATGTGGTTCATCTCGGCGTGTTCGTCGGCCGCAGGTGCATAGCGCGCAAACTCGCAGTCGTCAAGCAGGCGAATGAACGCATCGGCATCGGCGGCAGCCACATGGTGTTCCGCCAAATTTGCGGCGATATTCTCTTTGTTCAGTTCCGCCAGCGGCAGCGACAATTTATCGCCCACATAGCCCCAAAGTGATTTCAGCACTTCGTCATAGAAGGCGGCTTTTTCGTTGGTTTTCAGATATTTTTCGGCAATTTTCAGACGGCGGCGCGCCACTTTGTTGGCTTTTTTGTTGCGCACCAAAGCGATGTCGGCGTTCTGTTTGGCCTGTTTGCGGAAAAACCACATTGCCAAAGCCGCCAACGCGAGCGGAACAAGGTAGCAGAGCCAAAATTTGAGCGTGCCAGCAAAGAGCGATGCAGGCTGTTTCAGCGCAAAATCAGAAGTGTCGATGTAGCGAATGTCGGACGCCAGCAGACGCACCTGCTCTTGGTTGGTGAAATCGCTCACAGCCGCCTGTCCATCGGCGGTGCTGCCCTTGTTCACCTTCACCGTGTAGGCTGGAATCGACAGTTGTTTGTAGGTTTTCGATGCCAAATCGAAGTAAGAGAAGGTGGTTTCGGGAATCTCGTAATCGCCGCTGTGGCGCGGAATGGCGAGATATTCTATCGTTTTGGAACCGACCACGCCAGCCGCCGTATTTTTGAAATCGTTGTTCACTTTCGGCTCATACACCTCGAAATCGGCGGGGAATTTGAGCGACGGTGTCTGCAAAAGTTTCAGGTTGCCATTGCCCGAAATTTTGACGGTAACGGTGATGGCTTCGTTGGCGTTGAGTTCGTTGGCATTGATGTTCGACTTGACCGAGAAACTGCCCACGCCGCCACAGAAATCGGCGGGTCGTGGCGTTGGCAGCGCATCGACGGTAATTTTGATGGGCGCAGCAGCCAGCGGTTTGTTCACCTCTTGGTACGAATTTACAAAGTCGTCGAAAATGCTGCGTACTTGGCGTTGCACACGCACGCGCACCACACCCGTGCAACTCATCTTGTCGATGTCGATAGTGCCTGTGCGCTGCGGAAAGAGCAGATATTGACACAGTGTAACGGTGTTGTAATTCGTGCCGTTGTAGTTTTCGAGCGTGAACTGTTTGTCGTGCGGCTGCTCTATCTCTTGCACCAGAAATCCCTGAAAATCAGGAAATTTCACATCGGAAATGTTTATCAAATCGACTTTTGAATAGACTTTGTAGGTGAGCAGAACGGCCTCCTGCTCGCGCACGCGTGTGTGCGAAACGATGGCGCGCAAAAAGAGATTTTCGGCGGTGATAGATTGCGAAATGGGTGCAGTCTGCTGCCCACGATTGCCAGCGGCTTGCTGCGCTTGGTCGGCAGGAATCACCTTGATTGTCAGCGCATTCGACTGGTAACGCTCCTTATCGACAACAATCGTTGCGCTGGGAATGTTGAAAGTGCCTTCTTTGGTAGGCAGCAGCGTGTAGGTGTAGCGCACGATGGTTTCGGACGACATGCTGCCGTTGATAAACTGCACGCTCGAACTGGTCGAGGTGGCTGGTCCCATCACCACATCGAAACCCGTGAATTCTGGCACGCGCAACTCTTTGCCTTTGGCATTGATGGTGTAAACCAACTGAAAAGTCTGTCCGTTGGGAACGGCACTGGGTGCGCTGGCGGTAAAACTGACGGCATCGGCCCAAACGGCGACCGAACACGCCAAAAACGCTATTGCAAAAAGTATTTTTTTCATCTCTAAATCCATAAAAATCAGGCAATTCGCCTACCAATCTTTGTCCACTTTGTAGCGTTTGGCGTTTTGCATTTGCGCCTCTTTCACCTTCTCTTGCGTGTCGCGCTCGTCCTGCTCCAACGCCTTCAAAATCTCCTCGGCTTGTTCTTTCGACATGCGCTGTTGCTGCTCTTGCTGCTGCTGATTTTGCTCCTGTTGCTGCTGGTCTTGGTTTTGTTGCTGCTGTTGATCTTGCTGATCTTGATTCTGCTGTTGGTCGTTTTGCTGTTGCTGTTGTTGCTGATTCTGTTGCTGCTGTTGTTGTTGCTGTTGCTGATTTTTGTCTTGCTGATTTTGCTGATTCTGCTGTTCTTCTTGCTGCTTCAGCATCTGTTGAGCATAAACAAGGTTGTAGCGCGTTTCGTCGTCTTTCGGATTGTTGCGCAACGCCTGCTTGTACGCCTCGATGCTTTTGGCAAACTCGCCCATCTGCAGCAGCGAATTGCCGATATTGTGGTAGGCTGCTGCCGCACGCTCTTTGTCGTCGCCGGCCAATGTGGCTGCCGTTTGGAACTGCTCGGCGGCTTCGGGAAATTTCTCCTGACGATAGAGCGCATTGCCCAAGTTGAATGCGCCAGAAAACGATTTGTTGTTTTTTTCCAAACCTTTGCGGTAATCGACTTCGGCATCGACAAATTTTTCCTTTTCGTAGGCTTTGTTGCCACGGCGCACATCGCCACTCTCTTTTTGTGCAAAACAGAGAGGCGCACACGCCACAACGACCAAAAACAGCAACGAAAAACGCTTCATATTCACTCTCAATCGAACCATTTTATTCTGTTCAAATACTTATTTTTGCGGCTGTAGATGAAAAATTCCGCAACAATCAGAAACAACGCTATCCACGCAAAAATGTGGAATTGTTCGTCGTATTCGGAGTAGGATTTTGTTTCCAAATCGCCTTTTTGCATCTTGTCGATCTGCTGCGACAGGGCTTTGAGTGCCGTATTTGTGTTGTCGGCGCGCACATAAACGCCCGACCCAGCCGCCGCAATTTGGCGACACATCTCTTCGTTCAGTTTGGTAACCACCACATTGCCGCTGCGGTCTTTGCGGAAACTTGTGGTGCCGCCCACAGGAATGGGCGACCCAGCGGGCGTTCCCATACCAACGACATGCACCGTTATGCCGCGTTCCTGCGCTGTTTTGGCTGCGCCCACGGCATCATCTTCGTGATTTTCGCCATCGGTAATGACGATGATAGTACGCCCCGCCTCGGTTTCGTTCGGACCAAACGAGCGCAACGCCAAATCGATGGCTGCCCCGATGGCCGTGCCTTGGCGTGGCACAAGGTTCGTCTGTATCGACGAGAGGAACATCTTGGCCGAAACGGCGTCGGCTGTGATGGGCAACTGCACATACGCGTCGCCAGCAAAGACGATAAGCCCGATTTTGTCGTCGGACATTTGGTCAATCAACTTCGACAGCATCAGTTTGGCGCGCTCCAAACGGTTGGGCTGCACATCTTGCGCCAACATCGAGTTGGAAACATCGAGCACAATCATCGCTTCGACGCCTTGGTGTTTGGTGGTCTGCAATTTCGAGCCGAACTGCGGCCGCGCCAACGCCACAATAATCAGTGTAAGAGCCACCAGCAGCATGTAGAATTTCACCTGTGGCCGCACTTTCGAGGCATTCGGCATCAAGCGTTCGAGCAGAAGCGGGTTACCAAACGCACGCAAACGCCGTTTTGCCAGCCGCCGCTCGTAAACAAACAGCCCTATCAGCAGCGGAATCACTGCCAACAAATAGAGAAAATATGGATTTGCAAATCGAAACATGGACGATTTTTAGATTTCAGAATTTCAAATTTCAAATTTCAGATTGCGCTGCGCGCGAGTTTCTAAATTTCTGGTTTCTAATTTCTGGTTTCTGGTTGCGCTTCGCGCGGTTTCAAGTTTCTATGTTTTTGTTGAAGCGTTTAATCGTTGAACTGTTGAAGCGTTCGGACGCACTCGGTGCGTCCCTACTTTCACACTTTCATACTTTCTCACTTTCTCACTAAAAAATTCCTAACTCCTCATTCCTAACTCCTAACTATTCTTGCTACTTGCTACTCACATCTTGCGACTATCAAGGTAGCCTCTTCAATATGGTGTGTTGCAGCACGATTTCGGCGAGCAGCAGCGCAAAGGCGGCGAGCAGGAACGGCAAAAATTCTTCGCTCTTTTTGCTATACTGATTTACACGCAGTTTGGTCTTTTCCATCTGGTCGATCTCCTCGTAGATGGCTTTCAACTTGTTGTTGTCAGTGGCGCGGAAATAGGCACCGCCAGTCATGTCGGCAATGTCGCGCAACATCGGCTCGTCGATATCGACAGGAATGTTCTGGTAGCGCACACCGTACGGCGTTTGAAAGGGGAAAGGCGCAGTGCCGCGCGTTCCCACGCCGATGGTATAGACGCGTATGCCAAACGATTGCGCCATTTCGGCGGCGGTAATAGGCGCTACATCGCCCGCATTGTTCGAACCGTCGGTGAGCAGAATAATCACTTTCGATTTGGCTTCGCTGTCCTTGATGCGGCTCACGGCATTGGCCAAACCAAGTCCGATGGCTGTTCCGTCGTCGATCAGACCGTATTCCACGCCATTGAACAGATTTATCAACGCCGAATGGTCGCTGGTGAGCGGACATTGCGTGAAACTTTCGCCCGCAAAAACTACCAATCCGACATTGTCGTTCGGTCGCCCCGAGATAAATTCGGTCGCCACTTTTTTGGCGGCTTCGAGGCGGTTGGGCGTCAAATCTTCGGCCAACATCGTGCCCGACACATCGAGCGCCACCATGATGTCGATGCCTTCGGTGGTCGATGTCTGGAAATGGTCGCTGCGCTGCGGCCGCGCAATGACCACTATCAGCAGTGCAACCGCCGAACAGCGCAAAGCAAACTGCAAATGAAACAAGTATTGCTTGCGGCTGCGTGGCATGTGGCGAAAAGGCGCAGTGGTGGAAATTTGCAGGCTGGCGTGCGAACGAAACAGCCTGAAAATGTACCAAAGAATCATCGGCACAAGCAGGAGCAACAGCCACAAGTATTCGGGATTGTTAAAGTTCATGTTCGTCTGGTTTAACTGTGCCGTTCGGCGTTTCGTCCGCATTTTCCGACGGCGCAACCTCCTCTATTTTTGTTACATCGACAAAGCGGTAGGCCAACGCCATCGATTTTTCCTCCTCATCGACAAGCGGTTTGTATTTGGCAAATTTCACCAAATCGGCCACTGACAGCAGCGATTTCAGGTCGGCAAACGCCTCTTTTTGCGTTTTCAGTTCGGGCTGAAGGCTCGCCACAATTTCGGTCGAGGTCTGCTCTGCCGCCCCGATGCCAAAACGCCGCGTTATGTAGTCGCGCACCACATCGGTCAGTTGCGTGTGGTACTCTTTGGTGCGCCCTTGCAACCAAATTTTTTCGTCTTTTATCGCGTCGAGCCGCTCCAAGGCGATTACATGCGCTGGACGCAAATCCTGCGGTTCAGCGGCTTCGTCGCCAGCAGCGTTTTTCCTGTGTTTCTGCCAATAGCGGTAGAGAAAATAGCCGCCCACCGCCACGGCTGCTGCGCCAAGCACCGACAGCACAATCGTCCAAAACAGCGGCCAATCGAACGGCGGCGCATAAATGGGTTTGATGTCGGCAATGGCGTGTTGCGCCGTATCGACAGGCACAGAGACCACTTTGAGCGACATCGGCGCAGAATAGAGCGTGTCGTTGCCGCAAACAAAGGGCAGCCCATCGACAAAAAAGAGTGCCGAATCGAACGCCGTCAGCAGGTAACTTTGGCGCACAAGCAGACCGCCGTCTGCCACGCGCTGTGTGTCAATCGGCAGTCGCTCGACCACCTCCAAACCTGTTACCAATGTGTCGCTTATCAGAGGCATCGCCACCGTTGTGCCGAGCGGTTGCGCCACTTCGAGCGTCAGTTTTGTCTGCTCGCCAACCAGCAAAATGGTCGAATCCATCGCAGCCGACACAGCAACACTTTGCGCCGCCAGCCAGAGCGTATTCAGCAAAAACAGACCGATTATAGCAAGTTTTTTCATCTTCCTCGTTGTTTGAAAAGCCCAATCAACGCCTTCACATAGTCGTCGCTGCTGACATCGACCACGGCCGTGTCGATGCCCGACCGCATCTGCAAGCGTTGTAGGCGGAGGCGCGACTCGTCCCACAGATTTTTGTACTGCATACGCCAACGACGGTCGCTGGTGTCGATCCACATGCGCTCACCTGTTTCGGCATCTTTCACTTTTACAAAACCGACATCGGGCAGTTCCGCTTCGCGGCGGTCGTACACGCGCAGTGCAATCAAATCGTGTTTGCGCGCCGCAATCGACAGTTCGTCGTCGAAAGGCGGCGTATCGAGAAAATCGGAAATGAGAAACGCCGTGCAGCGTTTTTTGATGACATTGGTAAAGTGTTTCAGCGCAAAACCAACATCGGTACGCACACTTTGTGGCTGAAAATCAATCAGTTCGCGAATGATATAGAGAATGTGTTTGCGTCCTTTTTGTGGCGGAATAAATTTTTCGATTTTATCGGAAAAAAACAGCACGCCCACCTTGTCGTTGTTTTGCATGGCCGAAAAAGCGAGCGTTGCCGCCATTTCGGTCATCACATCGCGTTTGAAACAGTCGCCCGACCCGAAATCGAGGCTCGCCGACACATCGATGAGCAGCATCACGGTCAGTTCGCGCTCCTCCTCGAACACCTTGACATAAGGTCGCTGGAAACGCGCCGTTACATTCCAATCGATATTGCGCACATCGTCGCCGTATTGGTACTCGCGCACCTCCGAAAAAGTCATGCCGCGCCCCTTGAACGCCGAGTGGTACTCGCCCGCAAAAATGTTGCGCGACAAGCCCCGCGTCTTAATCTCGACACGCCTTACCTTTCGTATCAATTCGCTCGTTTCCACTTTTTTTAATTGATAATTGACAATGGATAATTGACAATTTTGGTCGTTGATGAGTTGATTGGTTGATGAGTTTAACGCATTCGTGTTGGTTTCAGATTTCTAATTTCTAGTTTCTGGTTTCTAGTTTCTCAAAATTGCTGACGCAATTTTTGTTTCTAAGTTTCTCGTGCTTCGCACTGTTTCTAGTTTCTAATAGTTTAATTTGAAATTTGAAATTTGAAATTTGAAATCTGAAATCTGAAATTCTGCGGCTCTGCCGCATCACTCCTCACTCCTAATTCCTCACTCCTCACTATTTTACGGTACTTCGACGGCATTTAGGATTTCGTTGATAATCTCTTCCGAGGTCATGTTGTTGGCTTCGGCTTCGTAACTCAAGCCGATGCGGTGGCGCAATACATCGAAAGCCACAGCGCGCACATCTTCGGGAATGACATAGCCGCGGCGTTTGATGAAGGCGTAGGCTCGCGCCGCCAACGCCAAATTGATGGAGGCACGCGGCGAACCGCCAAACGAAATCATATTTTTCAACTCTTTCAGACCGTAATCTTCGGGATAGCGCGTGGCAAAAACAATATCGACAATGTAGCGTTCGATTTTTTCGTCCATATAGACCTCGCGCACCACTTTGCGTGCTTCGAGAATGTCATCGACCTTCAAAATTGGCTTGCCAACCACTTTTGCTTCGCCGATATTTTGGCGGATAATCAGTTTTTCCTCCTCTTTCTGCGGATAATTGACCACCACTTTGAGCATGAAACGATCGACTTGCGCTTCGGGCAGCGGATAGGTGCCCTCCTGCTCTATCGGGTTTTGCGTGGCCATCACCAAGAAAGGCGCAGGCAGTTTGAAAGTCTCTTCGCCGATGGTTACTTGGCGTTCCTGCATGGCTTCGAGCAGCGCACTCTGCACTTTGGCTGGAGCGCGGTTTATCTCGTCGGCCAGCACGAAATTGGCAAAAATCGGTCCCTGTTTCACCGAAAATTCGTCTTTTTTCTGACTGTAAATCAGTGTGCCGATAACATCGGCTGGCAGCAGGTCGGGGGTGAACTGAATGCGGCTAAAATCGGCATCGATAAGTTGCGCCAATGTTTTGATAGCCAGCGTTTTGGCCAATCCCGGAACGCCCTCGAGCAGGATATGCCCGTCGGAGAGCAGCCCGATGAGCAGCGACTCGACCAAGTGTTTCTGCCCGACGATGGTCTGGTTCATGCCCAGCATCAGCGCATCGACAAAGGCACTCTGCCGCTCGATACGCTCGTTCAACTCCCTGATATCAACAATTTGCTCCATAATTCATTCGTTTTGCTATGATTTTTCAATTTGTTTCAAGAAAATAACGATTACGCCGCCGATTTATTTTGCAGTTTCGTTGCAAAATGTAAGCCGAACAGTTGTTAATTTTACAAAAAAAGCGTTTCAAAACACTTTTTCTGTTAATTTTCTACTGCAAATATCGTGCCGCAAGTTGCTGCGCAAAGGCGACTGCCTCGGGATTGTTGGCATCGACAAGGCGCGCATCCATCTTGGGTAGGCGCACCACTGTACCGACCTCCACAGCGTTTGGATTGGCAATAACATTGCGATTGGCTTCGTAGATATAGACCCAAAAATCTTTGTGTCCGTAATGTTTTTCGGCAATGATGGCCAAATGCACACCCTTCTCGATGCGTTCGCGACCGATGAAACTGGTGTAGGTGCGTGGCTGCGTAAAAATGTCGTCAGATTCGGCTTCGGCACTGGTTTCGGTAGCGTCGGTCGGCTCGTCGTCTGACAAAATTGGCGAAGAAGTGTCGTTTTCGGTCATTTCGTCATCAGCAGTGCCAAACCACGACTGCCAAGTGTCGCTGCAGAGCGTTGTGAGCGACTGCCAGCGCGGCTCGCACCAAGTGCGAATCACATCGCCATAGAAATAGTAGGCTGCAAAACCGCCGCCGCACAGCAGCAGCACGATGAGCAGCGTCCAAAGCCACGCCAGCGATTTGCGCTTGGGCGGCTCGGGCTGCGCCACCACATTGTCCACCACTTTGCGCAACATCTCCATCTGCTCCGTGCGCGGCGCAGGAGTTACAAGTTCGGGCTGCGGCGTGGGTTCGGGTTGCGGCATTGGTTCGGGTTCTGGAGCTGGAATTGGATCGGGTTCGGGCGGCAAAATTGGTTCGGGAGTTGGATCGGGTTCTGCGGCAACAGGCGATTCAGGTTGCGGCTGTTCTGGCTCAATTTGCGGCTGCTCGGGTTCAGATTCGAGTTCGGACTGCGGCGCGTCGTCGGTGGGCGCATTGATTTCGGAGAGCATATCTTTGATTTCGATGGCCTGTTCCGACAATTTTTGCAGCGGTGCCTCTTTGGGCATTTCGGGCGCAACCGCCTCGCTGTTCACCGCAGTTTTCAGCGCAGCATCAGGCACAAAAGCGAGTCTGTAATGCCCCGCAATTTCGATAGATTCGCCCGTGCGCACATCGACGCTTTTGCGCGGTTCGACCCACTGCAAGCGAAAAGTGCCAATGCCGCCCAGTTTGACCAAGCGGTCGGCCAGCAGTTTATCTTGAAACACCTGTTCCAACGCCGCCACAAAACGGACAGCCTCGGCCTTTGTCGAAAATTCGGCGCGCGCCGCCAGCCGATTGACCAATTCCGACTGGTTTATCTTCTCGTTGTCCATGATTTTCAGCCCTTTAGTTTATCTTTGAAACTGCCCGACACACGAAATGCAGGGATTTTTTTTGCTTGAATCTGCACGCGCTCTTTGGTCGCTGGATTGACCGATTCGCGTGCGGCGCGTGTGCGTGTTTCGAGTACGCCCACGCTCAAAAATGCCACCTGATTGCCCGCTCCAAGCAGGGAGTTCACTTCATCGACGAAAGCCTTGAGCCGCACCGAAGCCTCCTTTTGCGAGAGGTTCAACTGGCGCGCCACATCGGCCAACAACTCTTTCTCTTTTGCCATAATTTTGTAAAGGGGACTTCTATAAATTCCCCGTTTCGTAAAAAAAAGTTTAACAAATGGCGATTTTCTGAATACTTTTGTGCGCTTTTTGTTTTTGGATTGCATCTGTCTGACTTTCGCTCAATTACAATGCCACCGCATTGCGCTTTCGCTCAAGCCCAACATCTGCTATTCCAAAATTCAAAAATCACTACAAAGAAATTTATAGAAATCCCCTAAAAATAAATTTGGTGCAAGTTACACTTTTTTTGTGAGATGTGCAAATCAACCCTGCACATGCCCGAAGAGGTCGAATGTGTCGGCTGAATCGACCGTTACTTGGTAAAAATTTCCGACCTCGACGGCAGGATTTGCGGCAACTTCGAGCAGCACTTCGCCATCGACTTCGGGCGAATCGTACTCGGTGCGACCGACAAAATAGTCGCCTTCGCGCCTGTCGATGATGGTTTTGAGCGTGCGCCCAACCTTTTGTGCATTGATTTCGGCAGCGATATTTTCCTGAATCGACATGATTTCGTCCACGCGCCGCTGTTTTTCGGCGAAAGGAATATCGTCCGCATAGTTTTTGTTGGCAAAAGTGCCCTCTTCGTCGGAATAGGCGAACGCACCAAGCCGCTCGAAGCGTATGTCGCGCACAAACTGTTTCAACTCCTCGACATCGGCTTCGGTTTCGCCCGGGTGGCCGAGCAACAAAGTTGTACGCAGGTGAATATCAGGCACTTCGTCGCGAAAACGCCGCAGCAAATCGTAGGTTTCGCTCTTGCTAATGTGGCGGCGCATTTTGGTGAGCATACGGTCGGAAATGTGTTGCAGAGCGATGTCGAGATAGTTGCACACATTGCTGCGTTCGCGCATCACACGCAAAATATCGAACGGAAATTGCGCTGGATAGGCGTAGTGCAGCCGCAGCCACTCCACGCCGTCGATGTCGCTCAACCGTTCGATGAGTTCAGGCAGTTTGAGCGATTTGTACAGATCCATGCCGTAGTACGAGAGGTCTTGCGCTATGATTTGGAACTCTTTAACACCCTGCGCCACCAGCCAGCGCACCTCTTGTTCTATGTCGTCCATCGGGCGGCTTTGGTAACGCCCCGTGATGAGCGGAATAGCGCAGTAGGAGCAGAAACGATTGCAGCCTTCGGCAATTTTGATGTAGGCGTAGTGCCGCGGCGTGGTCTGCACGCGTTGCAGGCGAAAATCGGGCTGAAACTGCTTGTCCAAGTCGGCCAAAAGTTCGTTGTAGTTGAACTTGCCGTAGAATTTGTCCACCTCGGGAATTTCTATCTGCAACTCTTTCAGATAGCGTTCCGACAGGCAGCCCATCACAAACAGTTTTTTGAGTTTGCCCTGCTGTTTGCGTTGTGCCATGCGCAAAATCATGTCGATGCTCTCCTCTTTGGCATCGCCGATAAATCCGCAGGTATTGACCACCGCAATATCGCCGTCGGGATTGGGTGCATCGTGGCGCACGCGATAGCCAGCGGCCTGCATTTGCCGCATCAGATGCTCCGAATCGACCAGATTTTTGGAGCAGCCCAGCGTGATAAAATCGATCAACATACTCACCCCAGCAACGAATCGACAAACTCCTCTTTGTTGAACACCTGCAGATGTTCCATGCCCTCGCCGAGGCCGATATATTTCACCGGAATCTTGAATTGGTCGGAGATGCCAACGACTACGCCACCTTTGGCTGTGCCGTCGAGTTTGGTGATGGCCAGTGCCGTAACCTGCGTGGCTTTGGTAAACTGCTTCGCCTGCTCGAAAGCGTTTTGTCCCGTCGAGCCGTCGAGAACGAGCAGCACTTCGTTGGGCGTGTTTGGCACAACTTTGCTCATCACATTGCGAATTTTGGTTAGTTCGTTCATCAGATTCACCTTGTTGTGCAGGCGGCCAGCCGTGTCAATCAGCACCACATCGGCATCGTTTGCCTTGGCCGACATCAGCGTGTCGTACGCCACCGAAGCGGGGTCGGCACCCATATTCTGTTTCACCACAGGCACGCCCACACGCTCGCCCCAAATGCAAAGTTGCTCCACCGCGGCCGCGCGAAAGGTGTCGGCGGCACCGAGATAGACCTTTTTGCCCGCTTTTTTGAACTGATACGCCAGTTTGCCGATGGTGGTCGTTTTGCCCACGCCATTCACGCCAACCACCATAATCACATAGGGTTTGCACGGCAGCGGTGCGTCGAAATCGCGTGCGGCAGCCGTTTCGTTTTCGGCCAGCAACGCCACAATTTCCTCTTTCAGTATGCGGTTCAGTTCGTCGGTGCCAACATACTTGTCGCGTGCCACGCGTGCCTCGATGCGTTCGATGATGCGCAGCGTTGTCTCCACGCCCACATCAGATGTAACCAGCGCCTCCTCCAAGTTGTCCAGCACCTCGTCATCGACCTTCGATTTGCCAGCCACGGCGCGCGTAATTTTTGCGAATACGCCCGCTTTCGATTGTTGCAAACCAGCGTCGAGCGTCGCTTTTTTCTCTTTTCCAAATAGTCCAAAGAAGCCCATAGGTAGATTTCAAATTTCAGAATTTCAAATTTCAGAATTAGGTTGATTAGTTGATTAGTTTAACGCATTAGTGAGAGTCAGCAGATTTCTAATTTCTAGTTTCTAATTTCTGGTTTCAGGTTTCAAAGTTTCAGGTTGGGCGATGAGCCTATCGAACCGCAAATTTTCAAATCTTCAAATCTTCAAATAATTTAGTCTTTTGTCTTTACTCTTTACTCTTTACTCTACATTCTATAAACGATAACCTATAACCTATCAACTAATCCAGCAAATCAAACAAAGAAATCCTCATATCGGCATACGACACGAGGATTCTTTCGTTATGATAAAAGATGAACAAAAATCTTATTTTGCGAAATAATCTTTCACTTTTTCGTTCAAAACCATCTCCTCTTGGAAGACATACGCTCCCGTTTTGGGCGATTTCACCATTTTGATTACTTTGGAATATCCGCGGCCTTCGCCTCTTTGCAACGATGCAACTGCTTTTTTTGCCATAGTTGTGCCTTATTATTTGATTTCTCTGTGAATAGTTACCCGTTTCAGAATTGGGTTGTATTTTTTCAATTCGAGACGTTCGGGCGTATTTTTACGATTTTTCGTCGTGATATAACGCGATGTGCCCGGCATTCCGCTCTCTTTGTGTTCGGTGCATTCCAAAATGACCTGCACGCGCGCCTCTTTAGTTTTCTTTGCCACTTTTGTATCCTCCTGAAAATTAAGCGATTATACGAATATCTTTCCAATCGCAATATCCTTGGGCGATGGCCTCTTTGAGAGCGGCATCCAAGCCTTTTTTGTTGATAGTGCGAAGACCCGCAGCCGACAGGCGCAGGCTGATCCAGCATTGATTCTCTACATAGTAGAACTTTTTGGAAAACAGATTCACATCGAACGAACGCTTTGTGCGGCGCTTCGAGTGCGAAACATTGTTTCCTATCATTGCCTTTTTACCGGTAATCTGACAAACTTTCGACATTTTACTTATATTTTTTTCGTTGCTATTCTTCCCAAAAAGGGTTTGCAAAGGTACGACTTATTTTTGTAACTGCCAAAACTATCGCAAAAAATATTTTCTACTTTTTTACAAACTGCTGTTTTTCAGTGCATTACAAAACGAATAATACGCGCTACGGCTATTCGTCGTCCTCCTCAAAATCGGTTTTGACATAGTAACTGTCCTTGTGTTTCTTCTTTTTTCGACCTGCGCCGTAGTAGCCATAGCCGTAACCATATCCGTAGCCATAGCCATAACCATATCCGTAGCCATATTTGCCGAGTTTTTTGACATCGACATCGTTCAGCACGACATAGGTGTTGGGCATATCGTCGTCTTTGATACGCTCGGCAAAACTGCGGAAGAAGCCTTTGTTGGTCTTGGCGCAGCGCACAATGAGCAGGTTCACATCGACAATGTGCGACAGAGCAAACGCATCGGCCACCAAGCCGAGCGGGCTTGTATCGATGATGATGTAGTCGTAGCGGCGTTTGAGTTCGTCGAGCGTTTGGCGCATCTTTTCGCTGCGAATAAGTTCGCCCGGATTGGGCGGCACAGTGCCACCGAGCAGTATGTCGAACCCAAGTTCGTCGTCGTGAATGATGGCTTCGTCGAGCGTGATATCGCCTATTAAATAGTGTGTAATGCCTTTGTGGTGTTTGTGCAGCAACGGCGCCACGCTCGGTTTGCGCAAATCGAGGTCGAGCAGGAGCGTTTTGCGACTGATGAGGCTGTAAACGCCTGCCATATTGGCTGAAAAATAGGTTTTGCCGTCGCCCGACTCGGCCGAGGTTATCAGCATTACAATCGGTGCTTTGCGTTGCGCTATCGATTCGATGCGGGTGCGTATGCCGCGCAACGATTCGGTGAAAGCCGATTTGGTACTTTGGGTCGATAGCACGGGCGTGTCGGCATTGGTTTTTGTGTGGCGAATGCTGCCAATCATCGGGAAATAGCGCGTAACTTTCGCGATGTCTTTTTCGGAACGAATGGTGAAGTTGAGCAGTTCGCGCAAAACGAGGAAAGCAACTGGCACCAGCAATCCGAAGAGTGCGTAGGTGGTGTAGGTTTTCGATGTGGTATCTGCGTTTACCACGCCGCCTGTGCGTGCGGGCTGTAGCACCGAATTGTCGGGTACATTCGAGGCTTTGCGAATCTGCGCCTCGCTGCGTTTTTGGAGCAGGAATGTGTAGTAACTGTCGTTGATTTTGTAGTCGCGCTCCATGTTTATCATCGTGTTCTCCTTTTCGGGCAGCGACTTGCTTTCGGCCAGCGCGCGTTGGTACTCCTCTTCGTAGTTTTTGCGGTCGAGGTCGTAAACGCTACGCACATTGCGCAGCACCTCCAGCAACATATTGCGCACCTGCTCCATCTGTTTGGTGTAGCGGGCGTAGTTGGGATTTTTCACACCAATTTCGGCGCGGTCGAGTTGCAGTTTGTTGTATTGGCTCACCAAATCGAGCAGCGTCGGGTCGGACACGCCAATGCTTGTCGGCGCCACCAAAACATCTTCTACGATATTGTCTTTCAGATAGTTAGAGAGATAGTTGAAGTAGCGTTCTTTTTGGTCGAGAGCAATGCGCTGGTCGGCCAAGGCGGAGAGTTTCGACATCACCGTACTCATGTAACTGTTCACATCGATGATGTTGTTTTCGCGGCGATAGGAGCGCAATTTGCCCTCCGATTCCGACAAATCGACGGCTATCTGTTGCAGTTGTTCGTCGATAAAATCGATGGTGCGAATGGCTTCGGCATTCTTTTTGGCCAAATTGTTTTCCATGTATTTTTCGGCCAGTTTGTTCAGAAAATCAACATCGCGCAGTGGGTTTGTGCCAACCAGCGACACGCTCAACACCGACGACATCTCGTCGGCCCAGCCCACGCTGAGGCGGCTGTAGAACTCCTCTTCGAGCGACTCTGTAGAGCGGAATCGGAAGAGAAATTTGTCGCCTTCGGCAAACGACATATTGCTGTGAATGGTGGCAAACATCAGCGAATGTTCGAACGGCACATCGAAATGGCCGCGTATGGCCACCGTGGTCTCCTCCACATTGGGGCGAATCAGAAAACTATCGCCAGCCAGTTTCTCGAACACAAATTCGTAGGCGTAGGCATCTTTGCTCAGATAATCGTGCTGAATGGAAATCGGCTCGCGCCCATAGAGCGGCGTGGTTTTGAAGCGACCGCGCGTGTAGTATTCCACATCGAACGGCAGGCTTTCGACCGTTTGGCGCATCATGTTATACGAATGGAGCAACAGCAGTTGGTTGTTGCTGCTGCGGTAGCCGCCGCCACCTGCGCCAAAGCCCTGCATAAACGAGTATTGATTCGACGAATTGTCCTCGATCATTATCTTCATTTCGGTGGCGTATTGCGGGCGCCAACTGCGGTTTTGGTAGTAGGCCAAGCCAAGCCCGACAATGAGTCCGACGACCAGCAGATACCAGTTGTGCAGAAACAGGCCGACCCACTCCATAATGTTGAACGACGACTCTTCATCATCGTCGGTGGGGCGCGACACCTGCGGTTGTGTGTAGTTCGTATCTTCTGCCATAAACGGTTTATTTATAGGTCAACACCAGATTCCACACTGTGAGCATGAGCGAGAGCGACGATGTGATAATGCCCAGAAAGCCCGAATAGGAATTGACCGCCCAAAAACTTTTTTTCGTAACATCGACATAGATGATGTCGTTGGGATAGATGTAGTAAAATTCGGAGTCGATGAGGCTTTTCGAGCGGAGGTCGAACGACACGATTTTTGTGCCGTTGTTTGTTTCGCGCACAATTTTCACATTTCCATAGTCGCCCGAGTCGTTCAGGCCGCCACACAGCGCCAACGCCTGATAGATGGTCAGTCGCTCCTTGTAGATGTTGTAGTAGCCGCGCCCAGCGTCGCCAATCACGCAGAAAGTGCTGGTCGAAAGTGCCAATTTCACCTGCGCATCGGGAATATAGGGTTTTATCTGCTCCGTCAGAAATGTTTCGGCCTCTTCGAGCGTCAAACCTTCCACAGGAATGTGGCTCAAATAGGGGATATCGATTGTGCCGTCCTCGTGAATGGGATAGGTGATGCCGTTGTTGTTTGAACTCAACGAGGTGCGTTGTGCGCCAAACATGGCCGCCGACTCTTTGTTGGCTGTGATGATACGCAGCGTCAGTTCGTCGTTTTTGCGCAAGCGGTATTCACGATAGAGGCCGCGCTCGTAGGCGGGCAGATTGTCGCGCTCCTGCAACAGCCCAACCACACGCCGCGTGTAGCACGAGGTGGCGGCGAGCATAATGAGGCAATATGTGGCAATGCGCAAAAATTTCATCTCGTTATTTCGATACTTGCCCTTGAATCATTGTTACTACACCATATATAAATACGCCGAACGAAATGGAAGAGAGCGTGATCGACAGCACGCCAGTGAAGTGCTGCACGCCAAAAAATTTGGCACTCGAAAACGGCACATAAATCACATCGTTGGGCTGAATGTAGTAAAATTCAGAATTGATGATCGACTCGCCGCGCAGGTCGAAAGTTTTGACTATCGTGCCAGATTCTGTTTGGCGAATTATCTGAATTTCGTTGCGTTTGGCGTAGTACGACATATCGCCGCACATGGCCAACGCCTGAAAAATGTTCAGTTTTTCCTTCGGCATCGGGTAGCGCCCCGAGCCCGATTCGCCCAAGAGCGAAAAGGAGCGGTTCGACAGTTTCACATCGACCGAAGCGTGTGCCACCGACTCGCGCAACGCCTCTTCGAGCGCAAATTTCACCTCGCGCGTGGTTTTGCCCAGCACAGGCAGTTTGCCCACATACGGATAGTTGATATTGCCGTCTTCGC
Source organism: Segatella copri (assembly GCA_963593685.1). Lineage (GTDB taxonomy): Bacteria > Bacteroidota > Bacteroidia > Bacteroidales > Paludibacteraceae > W0P28-013. The sequence continues at coordinate 20,352 of CAVBBP010000008.1, read as the reverse complement.
CCACCAGATAGAGAAAAAGCCGCGCCGTAGCCACATCGGGATTGTCGATGCCAGCGGTGTTTTGCTGCGATGTATAGCCGTTGTACATCGCCACTTCGTCGGGGTTGGGCGAGTGAATCTGAATGTAGAGATAGTCCCCTTTTTGCAACTTGTAGTCTTTGTATTCTACCGTGTCGGCATAGTCGGGAATGCCGTGCCCCGACGGCTGCAGATAGTTCCGCTGGCGCGTGGTCATGCACGACGAGCAGAGCAGCAAAACAACCAAAAAAGCGAGTATGTATTTCGATTTTGCCACGGGCGAATGGGGCGTCATTCAGTTTAACTTGCAAAGATACGCATAAATTTTGACTTTTAGAGCCGTTTCACAAAAAAATCCCACGAAATGTGGGATTTTTTCACGATTGCGGGCGTGCGTATCAGCGTCCCGACTGCTGCACAAGGTTGCGCACCATGTCGTTGAAGTCGTTGTAGACCAGCAGGTCTTCGAGGCAGATGTGCATACGGTAACGCCAACTGTACTTGGTGTTCGACGGCACATTGATGCGTTCGTCGTTCGGGTTTTCGCGGCGCAGTTCGGGCGACATTCCCATCAGATCTTGCCACTGGAAAATGCTCCACATGGCGGGCGAATAGAGGTGTTGCACCACAATGTCGCGGTTCACCCACCATTCGCAGAAATAGGGAGCTTCGCCCCAATGACCGAGTTGCTGATTGTAGAAGCGTTGCGCGGTGCCGTAGTCCTCTTCCCACCAACCGCGAATGGTGCTCATGTCGTGCGTCGATGGCGTAACCACGGAGAGATACGGCGCATCGGCTGGGTGGAAAAATTCGATTTTGTCGGTTTTGGGTGCGCGTTGAATTTCGAGGCTGAGAATGCTCAATTCGTTCATCACGGCGGTTACGCAGTGGGTCATCATGCCCAAATCTTCGCCGCAGATGAGCATGTTGGTAGCGCGTTTCAGGGCGGGCAGTTTGCGCATTCCCGATTCGTACCAGCGTGCATCTTGTCGGCGGTAAAAGTAATCGACATAGAGTTCGCGGAAGACATTTTTCTGCCGCTCGTCGAGGTTTTGGAATGTGGAGAGTGCTTCCATGCCGTAGCGCGGATAGTATTGGCGGCCTTCGCTGCCAGGCACTTCGAACAGCAGTACATTCGAAATCAGGTCGAACAGCCCCCATTTGACGCGCTCGGAGATTTTGCCAGCGTCGAACAGTTGCTGCACCGCCTTTTGCGACGCATATTCGGGTTTGATGCGGTAGGCGAATCCATATTCGATATAGAGGCAGTTTTGGCGCACCCAGTCGGCCTCTTCGCCGAAATTGTCCCACAAAATTTGGTCGGTGATGTAGGGTTTTGTGAAGCGTTCGTAGTCGAACCACAAGCCGCGACTTTCAAATTCATCGACATAGAGCGGAATCGATGGATTCAGGTAGCCCATGATGCCCTCTTCGTGCGCCATCGGGATTTGCCAAATGCGGAAAAATCCGAGAATATGATCGATACGGAAAGTGTCGAAATAGCGCGACATCTGTTCGAAACGCTTTTTCCACCAATCGAAGCCTGTGCGCTCGATGGCTTCCCAGTTGTAGGTGGGCAGTTCCCAGTTTTGCCCTTTGATGGCGAACATATCGGGTGGCGCGCCAGCCTGCATATCCATGTGGAAAAGTTCGGGGTGCGTCCAAGTGTCGCAACTGTTGCGGTTTACGCCAATCGGAATGTCGCCTTTCAGCACCACGCCTAGCGAATGCGCATAAGCTACGGCCTCTTTCAGTTGCAGATGCAGATGATACTGAATGAACCAGTTGGCGGCAATCTCGTCGAACCAAGCGTGCGACGGTTTTGTCAGCGGCTCGATTTTCGCCACATCGTACTGCGCAAAGTCGTTCCAGCGCGTGTAGTCCGAAGTGCCGAACTTGTCGCGCAAGCAACAAAATACGGCATACGGTTTGAGCCAATGTTCGTTTTGCACATAAAATTCTTTGAAATTTTTATCGGTCAGAAATGCGTGTTTCTGCTCGGCGTATGCGGCTTTGGCGTATTGCAATTTGAAATTCAGCACGGGCAGAAAATCGACCAGCGGCTGCTCGTTGAGGTGCGGCTGCTCGGCTTTGCGGCGTTTTGCGAGTTCGTGCGACGCAGGCAGCCCAAGCGCATCGAGGTTGAGAAAGAGCGGATTGAGCGCAAAAGCCGAAATGGCGGCGTATGGCAGAATGTCGGCATCGGTGTGCGTGCCGAGCGTGTCGTTGAGCGGCAACACCTGAATCAGTTTCAGCCCGACGCGTTTCGCCCAGTCGGCCATCAGTTTCAGGTCGGCAAAATCGCCCACGCCAAAACTGCGTTTCGAGCGCAGACTGAACACAGGAATGCTCACGCCAGCGCCACGGAAAAGGTGGTCGTCGAAGCGTGCAAAAGTGTCGGTAACGACCACCAAACCGCCTTTTGCAGCCGCCGGGACAATGCGGTCGGCGCCATTTTCGAAATAGCGGAACTGCTTGGTTTTCAGGTTATAAACGCCGTATTTGTAATGCACTTCGCCAGCAATTTTGCTCAAGTTGGCATCGAGCGTCCAGCGCGATGTGCCGTCGCACGCCATGGGCAGTGCTTTGGCGGTGTCCCAGTCGCCGAGCGGTGCGCCGCTGCCCACGATGCAGAGCGCGTCGCCACGGTCGATGAGCGGCGCTTTCACCTCGAAATGGTGCGTGGCGGTGCGTGGCTGTTTGGCCGCCACCTGCGGGTAGTTCGGTTTGAGCAGCACCTCGGCAAAAGGCGCAGTCATGAATGTGTTTTCGAGCGTCGAAACGCTGTTCCACGCGTCGATGAGCGTGAGGGCGGAGTGTTTTTTCGGGTCGATGCCGACGGTGCGCTCATTGCCCCACTCTGCCGTTTCGGTCTGGGCGTTTTCGTCGCGCAGCAGATAGTGGTAATGCAGTTCGTGCGCCGCATCGAGTTTGATGGGCAGATCGAGCCGCCAAGTTTCGCGCGGTTCAAAGTTCATTGCCACGGCTTTCGATGGGTCGCCGCCGCCAAGTTCGGGCAGATTGCCCACCACATACAGGCGTTGCCCCCAATGCGTAAAATACGAAATTCGGAAATGCAGGATCATGATTATTTAGTTTGAAAGTGTGAAAGTGTATAAAGTTGAAAGTGTGTAAACTGGTTTCTGGTTTCTCAAAATTGCTGACGCAATTTTTGTTTCCGTGTTTCTAGGTTTCTATTGTTCCTAATGGTTGCATTTGAAATCTGAAATTTGAAATTTGAAATTTGAATTTCAACTTCCAAAGGTAGCAATTATTTTTTAGACAGCAAAAAAATCGCACATTCGACTGTTTTTGCAGTACAAAGATACGGAAACAGTGGGAAAGTTTGTAAAGTTTGTAAAGTGAGAAAGTGGCTTTTCCCCTTTGGGGAAAACGGGAAAAGAGGCCACTTCCAAGACGAAAACTATGGCGCTGACTAAGACCAAAAGCCTTTCCCCCTTCGGGGGAAATGGGAAAGGGGACTATGACCAAGACAACAGTAGAGCCGCCACAATGTGACGGCTCTACAATCGTTGGGGCTGGGTTTCTGACTTTTCGGCTGCTGCTCTTGCCCCTCTATAATCGCTTTAATATAGGCGGATTCCAGTATCGTATTTGATGAAAAAGCCGTCGGCGTAACTCTCGAGGAATACATATCTGCCTTGGTCTGCTTTTTTGTCGGGACAAACAGAACTTTTGTTCGAGAACTCACGAACCAAATTTTCGGGTTTGTTGGTAATGCTCTTCACATAGAAACTGTTTTGCACCACAATCTCCTCTCCTTTGTCGAGCCTATATGTGATAACATTGCCAAACCAAAACGGCGTGTTGTCTTTTGTATAGGTCGTTGTTGTTACCTCCTTCTTTTTTGGGAACAATAAATTTACGCAGTCGCGAAACACTTTGGTCTTTATAGAGTATTCGCCGACAGATACGCTGCATTTGGCAGGTATGATTATTGTCGGTTGTTCGTAGTACGAGATAGAACTCGTTCTTGTAGAAACATTCTCTGGTGCACTTATCGGACTGCGTGCATACACATTGCCGCCCATCGAAGCGCTTGCTATGTCGGAGGCAAGTAGCAACGCATTGGCTACACCAGCCAATGCCTCTTGTCCTGCGTCTGTGGTTACGATATTGCCCGACGACGAACTACTCGAAACACGATTTAAGAAATAGGAGTACGAGTAGCCGTTTTGCACAAAGAATGTTTTTGTGAGGTCTATGGTAATAAATCCATTGGTTTTGTTTGTAAAAATAAAGCCAGCGTCCCCATTGTCGTCCCAAAAATCATAACGGATTTGGCAGTTTGCGTCTTCGTAGAGAACCTCGTCCTCTGTCGCTTTGATGTTTTGCGAAAGTGGCTCGACCCTATATATTTGGTAGAACTCTTTTTCTGCAGCGTTTGCTACTACTGCCACCGATAAGGTAGCCAATAGAAATAATGCTTTTGTTTTCATTTTTGTTGTTTGTTTTTATTTGGTTAATACTACTCTTTCTCTCCCTTATTATGCTGCGCTCTTTTTGAGTGTGTCGATTAGTTCCGTTTGACTGGCGATGAGCGCACTTTAGTCGTACAACAAATTAAAAAAACAACTATTTACATACCTCCCCCGCACACGCCAAAAACGGCCGAATAAAAATCCGTCCGAAAAAAAGATGATAGTAAACCGCACGAAACGCCAGCCGTTTATGCTACGAAAAGTGTATATATGGGGGGGGGGGGTAAAATACTGATTTTTAGCGAGTTACACACCAAAAACAGAGGCGAACCAAACGCCGCCATCTGCACTGCATCACTATTGCTAAAAATTGCATTCATCGTGTTTGCAAATATAATACTTTTTTACGAAATCGCAAAAAAGAACATTTTTTTGCCAAAAAAGCAGCGCATCGCGAAATTTTTCGCCAAAAATGTGTAACTTTGCAAAACGGAACAAAGGACTTTAATCCTATGCAAGACTTGCCTTTCAAAATTTTTTCGGGAACGAGCAGCCAGTATCTCGCGCAAAAAATCTGCCGCCACTTGGACTGCGAATTGGGACAAATGCGAACCATGCGCTTTGCCGATGGTGAGTTTGCCGTTACCTACGAGGAGACCGTGCGCGGACGCTATGTCTATCTGGTGCAATCGACGTTTGCGCCGTCGGACAATCTGATGGAACTGCTGCTGATGATCGATGCCGCCAAACGCGCCTCGGCCGACAAAATTGCCGCCGTCATTCCCTATTTTGGTTGGGCAAGGCAGGACCGCAAAGATCAGCCGCGTGTATCGATTGGTGCGAAACTCATTGCCGATCTGCTGAGTAAAGCGGGTGTCGATCGTGTCATCACCATGGATTTGCACGCCGAGCAGATTCAGGGCTTTTTCGATGTGCCCGTCGATCACCTCTACGCCTCCACCATATTCATTCCGCTCATTCAGAGCATGAATTTGACCAATTTGGCCATCGCCTCGCCCGACATGGGCGGCTCCAAACGCGCCAATTCGTACGCCAAACACCTCGGCGCATCGCTGGTGGTGTGTCACAAAACGCGCGAGCGTGCCAACGAGGTGGCGCAGATGCGCATTATCGGCGATGTGGCGGGCAAAGATGTGATTATCGTGGACGACATTGTGGACACCGCCCACACGCTCTGCATGGCTTCCGACCTGATGATGGCCAACGGCGCACAGAGCGTGCGCGCCATCGTGTCGCACCCTGTGATGTCGGGGCAAGCCGCCGAAAACATCATGCGCTCGAAAATGACCGAAATCATCTTCACCGACTCCATTCCGTTCGATGCCAAACTATGCCCAAAAGCGCGCGTAGTAAGCATCGCCGAACTCTTCGCCAACACCATCTCGAGCATCAACAACAACGAATCCATCAGTTCGCACTACATTCTTTAGTTTGAAAGTTTATAAAGTTTGTAAAGTTCATAAAGTGTGAATATTCCAAACATTCGATAATTCAATAAATCAATGATTGTAGGGACGCGGCATGCCACGTCCTTTTTGTGGATTTGCAGATTTGGTGATTTGGGAAAAATTCGTAAATCTGTAAATCGCAGATTATTTCCGCTGCCCGATGGCGGCGAGCAGAAACGCCTCGAAAGCCGTTGGGTCGGTTTCGTAGTGAATGGGAGCGGCGAGCGCACGACCGTCGGCGGGATTGACTACAATGTAGCACGGCTGCGAATTTTCGTGGAACAGGGCGGTCTGAATGTAACGATTTTTCTCACCCAACATCGTGATTTTATTTCCCTGATTATCAGATATTTGCAAGTCTTCCGGCAAGGCTATAATTTTGTCATCGACATAGAGCGCACACACCACAAACTGCTCGTTCAACAGCCGCTGTATGCGTGCGTCGGAGAGTACTTTTTGCTCCACTTTGCGGCAATTCACGCAGCCATGCCCCGTGAAATCGAGAAAAAGCGGTTTGCCGCTCGCATTGGCACACGCCATCGCCTCGTCGTAGTCGAAATAGCCATCGATGCCCGCCACCAAATGCAGTTGGTCGGCAAACGAGGCCGCTCCGCACACGCTCGGCGTTTGGTTGTGCGCACCATCGACAACAATTTGGCGCACATCGAAATCCTGCGTACTCATGGGCGGCAGCCAGCCCGACAGCGCATTGAGCGGTGCGCCCCAAAGTCCCGGAATCATGTAGACCACAAAGGCGAAATCGGCAATCACCAAGAAAAATCGGAACCACGATTTCTGCACAGGTTGCTCATCGTCGAACGGGAAGCGAATTTTGCCCAGCAGATAGAACCCCATGAGCGCAAAAATCGTAATCCAAAGCGACAGATAGACCTCGCGGTCGAGAATGCCCCAGTGGTATGTCTGGTCGGGCACACTCAAGAATTTGAGTGCAAACGCCAACTCCACAAAGCCAAGACAGACTTTGAGTGTGTTCATCCAACCGCCCGATTTGGGCAATTTTTGGAGCAAATTCGGAAAAAATGCGAAGAAAGTGAATGGCAGCGCAAACGCTAGCGAAAAGCCCAGCATACCGACTATCGGCTTGAGAAAACCGCCGCCTGCCGCGCCCAACGCCACTGCTCCAGCGATTGGCAGCGTGCAACTGAACGACACCAGAACCAGCGTCAGTGCCATGAAAAATGTGCCGACATAACCCGCTTTCTGCTCGTTGCCCGACGACTTGCCCACCCACGACGACGGCAGCGAAATTTCGAAATAGCCGAACAGCGACACCGCAAAAATCACAAAAATCACCGTGAAAAGCACATTTGGCAGCCAATGTGTGCTGATGAAATTGGCAAAACCTTCGCCAAAAATGGCCGACAGCACAATGCCCACAAGCACATAAATCAGCACGATGGAAAAGCCGTAGAAAACGGCTTGCCGCTTGCCGCCATGCTTCATAAAATAGGAGATGGTCATCGGAATCATCGGGAAGACGCACGGTGTCAACACGCCGAGCAGTCCGCCGCCAAACGCCAGCAAGAAAAACCACAGCAGCGACATATCTAGCGCAGTTTTTGAGTCGGCAACTTGCTCATTTTCAGCCGATTGACCAGCCACATCGAGCGAAAAATCGGCTTTTACAGGCACGCAGCGACCGCCCGTGCACGCCTGCGCATCGACGCTGCCACTGATTTTGAACGCCGCATCGGAAAGCAGGCGAATCGTGCGCCGAAACTCGACTTGACCGACAAAAAAACGCTCCGCATCGTCGAATTCGGCATCGTAATGTTCGGTATATTTTGGCTCTGCCCAGTACGCCGAAGTGTCGGCCAGCGCGTAATTCTCGTTTTGCGTCAAAGTGATGACAGTCGGCAGTGCCATGCCATTCTGATACTGCGAATAGAGGTGCCAACCATTGGCGATGGTGGCCGCAACAACCACATCGGCCGTCGAATCGGAAGTCTGCTCAAGGCGATAGTGCCACGACACAGGCTCTTCCATCTGCGCCCACGCCCACACAGGCACGAAAAGCGCAACGGTCAGTATTTTCAGAAATCGGTTCATTTATAGTTGAAAAGTTGCTGAGTTGATAAGTGGATTTCTAGTTTCTCAAAATTGCTGTCGCAATTTTTGTTTCTAGTTTCTCGCGCTACGCGCTGTTTCAAGTTTCAGTGTTTCAAGTTTTCGGTATCAAAAAAGCCGCAATTATTATTCATTGTTCATTCTTTATTGTTCATTTTTCTCGTGGCTCCCTTTCCCATTTCCCCTAAAAGATAAGTGTATCCAATTTCTAATTTTGCGCAGCGCAAAGGTACGGAATAAAACTGATATGCAAGACAGGAAGACAGTATTTTTATATTTTATTTGCATATTTGGCATACTTTTTGAGCAAATAGAATTGTCGTCTAATGTTTTTTTACATCGCCCAACACAAGATGAAAATCTGAAATCTTTGCGAAGCAAAACAAACTCACACGCAGCGCAATCTGAAACTCTGAAACTCTGAAATCCGAAAGGTATGGAACGCAAAATTATCTTAATCACTGGTGCATCGTCGGGGTTTGGCAAGGCGATGGCAGCGCGCTTGGCAGCGGCAGGGCACACGGTTTATGGCACGAGCCGCAAGCCGCAAACAGCGTCGGAGGCGTGCAAAATGCTGCAAGTAGATGTAACTGACCGTGCGTCGATAGAGGCGGCGGTGCAGCAAATTATCGCTGCCGAAGGGCGCATTGATGTGCTGGTGAACAACGCTGGCATGGGCATTGGCGGGGCGGCGGAACTGGCCACCGACGACGAAATTGCGTTGCAGATGAACACCAATTTTCTCGGCACGGCGCGCGTCTGCTCGTGCGTGCTGCCGTACATGCGTCGCCAGCGCAAAGGCCTGATAATCAACATTAGTTCGATTGGCGGCGTGTTCGGCATTCCGTACCAAGGGTGGTACAGCGCATCGAAATTTGCGGTGGAGGGCTACAGCGAGGCGTTGAGCCTCGAGGTGGCGCAGTTTGGCGTGCGCGTGGTGTTGGTCGAGCCAGGCGATTTCAACACAGGATTCACACGCAACCGACGCATTTCGACCGCCACACAGGCCGATGCCGACTATGCACCGTCGTTTGCACGCGTGCTGCAACACATCGAACACGACGAAAGTCGGGGCGGGAATCCCGACTATCTGGCGCGAAAAATTGTGAAAATCGTAGCCGCACGCCGCCCACGATTGCGCTATGTGGTTACGCCAAATCTGGCCGAAAAAATCTCCGTCGCCCTATCGAAATTGATGTATGGCCGCCACTTTCAAGCACTGCTGCGCCGCTTTTATAGCGTCTGAATCGAACACTTTTTTGCGTTTCGCTTTTTCGTTCGCCGTTTTTTTTATACTTTTGCGGTGGCAAAACTGAAACGCCCAACGAGCATGTCGCGAAAAGTCAAATTCCATTACAACCCCGATACACTTTCGTACGAAAGGGTCTCCACCACATTTTGGGGTGTGTTGCAAAAAATGGGACTTTTCTTGCTGACAAGCGTCAGTTTTGGCGTCGTTCTCTTCGTGCTGTTCATCTATTTTGGCGAATCGCCGCGCGAAAAACAACTCGTTTCTGAAAATGCGCGCATGAAAACGCAGTATAAACTGCTCGAACGCCGTCTAGACAATCTGCAACCCATTCTCGACGACCTGCGCCAGCGCGACGACAATCTCTATCGCGTCATCTTGCAAGCCGACCCGATTCCCGATGGCGTGCGCCGCAGTGCGCTCGGCAACAACCGCCGCTACGACGACTTTGCCGACATGGCCAACGCCTCGCTACTCACCGAAGCCACCAAACGCGTCGATGATCTGTCGAAACAGATTTACATACAGTCGCAATCGTACGACGAAGTGGTCGATTTGGTGAAATTGAACGACCAAAAATTGCGCAATATCCCAGCCATACAACCTGTATTGAACAAAAATCTGAAACGCATGGCGTCGGGCTACGGCATACGCATCGACCCTGTATATCACACACCGCGATTCCACGCTGGCATGGACTTTACCGCGCCCGTCGGCACCGACATCTATGTAACTGGCAATGGCGTGGTCGAATCGGCGGGCTGGCGACAGGGCTACGGCAACTGCGTAACCGTCGATCACGGCTTTGGCTATGTAACGCTCTATGCACACATGTACAAAATTGGCGTGCGCAAAGGACAAAAACTGACCCGCGGCGACATTATCGGCGAGGTGGGCAACACGGGCAAATCGACAGGACCGCACCTACACTACGAAGTGCGCTTCCACGGCAAACCCGTCGATCCGCGCAACTACTACTTCCTCGACCTCTCGCCCGAACAATACGACGAAATGATACAACTCTCGCAAAATGCAGGACAAATGTTTGATTGACATAGTCGCAAGATGCAAGTCGCAAGAGAAATGAGGAGTGAGGAATTAGGAGTGAGGAGTGAGGAATTTTTAGTGAGAAGTGAGCAGTGAGAAGTGAGCAGTGATGAGGCAGTGCCGCAATTAGAACTTTGACGAAGACCAAATTATTTGAAAATTTGAATATTACGGCATTGTTGAATGCTCCCAATTCGCTATGCGCATTTTTTCTCCGCTCGGCATTGCTCAAACGAGTTTGGCACTGCGCTCGCTTATCGAAAAAATTCATAATTCTAAATTCATAACTCTTAATTGAGCGAAGGCTTTTCCCCTTTGGGGAAAACGGGAAAAGAGGCCACTGCCAAGAAAATTAACAATGAATAATAATTGCGGTGTTTCGGCTACCGACAACCTGAAACTTGAAACTTGAAACCTTCGACCAATGCGTTAAACCAATCAACTGATCAACTAATCAACTGATTAACCAATCAACCCAATCTGAAATTCTGAAATTCTGAAATCTGAAATATCCCTCCATTGATGGACGAAAAATACGCCAATCTGACCGAAGCCGCCGAAGAGGCGATGATTCAACAGGAGTTTGATGCGCTCTTGCAGGACTACGCCGCCACGCGCCACAAACAAAAGGTCGAAATCATCACGCGTGCGTTCGAGTTTGCCAAAAACGCACACCACGGCGTGCGCCGACGCTCGGGCGAACCCTACATCATGCACCCGCTGGCGGTGGCGCGCATCGTCGTCAAAGAGATTGGGCTCGGCTCTACCTCGATTTGCTCGGCACTGCTCCACGATGTGGTCGAAGACACCGACTATACGGTCGAAGATATCGAAGAACGCTTCGGCCCTAAAATCGCACAAATCGTTTCGGGATTGACCAAGATTTCTGGTGGCATTTTTGGCGAAAAAGCATCGGAACAGGCCGAAAACTTCCGCCGATTGATACTCACCATGCCCGAAGATGTGCGCGTGATTCTGATAAAAATGGCAGACCGCCTACACAACATGCGCACACTCGGCTCGATGCCGCCAGCCAAACAGTACAAAATTTGCGGCGAAACACAATATATATATGCACCGCTCGCGGCACGCCTCGGCTTCTTTCTCATCAAAACAGAACTCGAAAATCTCAGTTTCAAATACGAACAGCCATCGGTTTACGCCAAAATTCAGGAGCAAATCGATGCGGTAACGCCACATTTGGAGGAGTCGTACCAGCAATTCATCAAACCAATCAGGCAGATTCTCGACTCGTACAACTACGACTACACCATCACCTACCGCGTGAAAACGCCGTACTCCATCTTCCGCAAGATGCAGAACAAGCACATTCCGTTCGACGAGGTGTACGACCTGCTGGCGGTGCGCATCATACTGCGGCCACGCCCCGGCGAAGACGAACACGCCAACTGCTGGGTAACCTATTCGGCGCTCACATCGCTCTACAAAGAGCACCCCGACCGCACGCGCAACTGGCTCAACACGCCCAAAGCCAATGGCTACGAAGCATTGCATGTAACGCTGATGAGCCACGAAGGCAACTGGGTGGAGGTGCAAATTCGTACCGAACGCATGAACGAAATTGCCGAACACGGACTGGCGGCGCACTGGAAATACAAAACTGGCTCCAACGAACTCTCCGACCTCGACGCTTGGTTCAAATCGCTCAAAGATATGCTCGACACGGCCGACTACACCAACGCTGTCGAGTTTATGGACACCTTCCGACTGAATCTCTACGCCAGCGAAATCTATGTCTTCACGCCCAAAGGCGACATACGCAAAATGCCTGTGAAATCGACGGCGCTCGACTTTGCTTTTGCGCTCCACACCGACATCGGCATGCACTGCATCGGTGCCAAAGTCGATCACAAACTGGTGCCGCTCAACTACGAACTGAAAAGCGGCGACCAAGTGGAGATTCTCACCTCGAAAACGCAAAAACCACAACCCAACTGGATTGATGCGGTAACCACCACACGTGCCAAATCGCAACTGAAATCGGTGTTCCGAAAAGAGTTTCACGCCATTCAGGAAAAGGGAAAAAAAGCCATCGAAGACGAACTCGCCAAACTGAATATGCCGCTCAACAATGTAACGATGGCGCGCATTGTCGAACACTACAAATTCAACACGGTAACCGAACTCTACACCGCCGTCGGGCGCGGCTTGGTCGATTTGAGCGACATCACCACGGTCGTTTTCCAGACCAAAAATCCGAGCAAATGGGTGAAAATCTGGAAGTTGCAGTTCGGCAAAAAGGACGAAACCGACAAAGAGGCCGATCCGAAGAAGAAAAAATCGGTGCTGCTCACCGATGTGAATGTGGGGCAGGAGGGCTACACGCTGGCCGAGTGCTGCCACCCAATTCCGGGCGATCCTGTGCTGGGCTACCTCGACGAATACGGCACGGTGCTGGTGCATAAACGCGATTGCCCTGTGGCGCAAAAACTGAAAAGCAACTACGGCAACCGCATCATCACCGCCGAATGGGCCACGCACAAAGTGCTGTCGTTCCTCACAACCATTGAAATCAAAGGTCTCGACGAACCGGGACTGCTGCAAAAAATCGTAACCGTACTCTCCGAAGTCTATTCCATCAACATCAAAAATGTCAATCTCGACTCGAAAGACGGCATTTTTTCGGGGCAATTCGGCATTTTCGTCCACAGCGTCGAAGACATCAATGTGCTGTGTATGAACCTATTGAAAGTGCCCGCCATCAAATCGGTAAAACGCATTTCGTAAAGGGATTTCTATAAATTGCCTTGTAAAATTAGCAAAAAATGGTGAAATAGTAGCAAGTAGTGAGTCGCAAGACAAAAGTTTTCCCCCTTTGGGAAAAACGGGAAAGGGGGCTATGGCTATGATAATGATTTGGGCGGTGAGCCTGTCGAACCGCAAATAACCAAATCTGCAAATCCACAAAAAAGGACGCACTCGGTGCGTCCCTACTTTTAACTTTCAACTTTATAGACTTTTACACTTTACACACTTTCGCACTATTTTCGTACCTTTGCAAAAAATTGTAAAAGATGTATTTTGACGAATTAGACCTGAACGACGACCTGCTCGATGCACTTGATGATATGCACTTTGAGACTTGCACGCCTGTGCAGGAACGCGCTATTCCACTGATTTTGGACGGACACGACCTGCTGGCTTCGGCGCAAACGGGGACGGGGAAAACGGCCGCTTATCTGCTACCAATACTCGAAAAACTGTCGCGCGGCGAACACCGCAACGACCGTGTGAATGCGCTGATTTTGGTGCCGACACGCGAACTGGCCATGCAGGTCGATCAACTGCTGGCGGGTTTTGCCTACTACAGCAATGTGTCGTGGATTGCCGTTTCGGGCGGCAACGATGGTGTGGCTTTTGCGCAGCAACAACGCGCTTTTGCACGAGGCAGCGACATTGTGGTGGCTACGCCGGGCCGACTTTTGGCGCACCTACGCTATTGCGAAGCCGACCTCAGTGGTGTGGAGTTTCTCGTGCTCGACGAGGCCGACCGCATGCTCGACATCGGTTTCTACGACGACATTATCGAAATAATCAGCCACCTGCCCAAAAAACGCCAAAATCTGATGTTTTCTGCCACATTTCCGCCCGATGTCGAAAAATTGGCGCGTAATGTGCTGGTCAATCCCGAAGAGGTGAAAATCGCTGTGTCGAAACCCGCCGACGGCATCACACAGGGCGTTTATCTGCTGCAAGAACAGCAAAAACTGCCGCTTGTCGAGTGGTTGTTCAACCAGAAAGAGTGCGGTAAAACACTCATTTTTGCTGCATCGAAAGACAAAGTGCGCGAACTCTACCAACAGTTGCGCCGTCTACATCTGCCTGTGGCACAGATGCATAGCGACCTCGAACAGGCCAAGCGCACGCAAGTAATGCTCGATTACAAAAACAACAAAACGAAAATTCTCGTGGCCACCGATGTGGTGTCGCGCGGCATCGACATCGACGACATCGAGATGGTAATCAATTTCGATGTACCGAAACAGACCGAGGATTATGTACACCGCATTGGACGCACGGCGCGCGCTGGCGCCAAGGGCGTGGGACTCACATTCGTTACGCCCAAAGACCGCCAACGGTTTGACAAAATCGAAAAATTTATCGAGAAGACCATCGAGCGGCGCGCGCTGCCCGACGAGGTGGCAAAATTAGCCCCCGCCGTACCCGATGTGTCTGCCGAAAAAGCCCAACGCAAAAAGTTCCACGGCCGCAAACGCAACGGCAACAATCAAAAATTCCGCCGTCGAAAACCCAACGAGCGCAATAATCGCTGAAATTGAAATTGCTACCGCAATTTTGAGAAACCAAAAATTCTCCTTCCCCCTTTGTGGGCTAGCGAAGCGGCCTATCTCTTCCAGAAGCGGCTGGTGATGTCGTGCATTTGGCCGTTGGTAATGCGGTAGAGGCGTTGGTTGGTGGTGAGCGATTTTAGGTCGCCGCAGCGCGCATCGTAACCGCCTACCTTTACATAGTCGAATGCGTCGGTGGCAAAATCGGTGGGCAGTGCGTTGCAACCCGAGTACCAGCCGCTTTTCAGACCGTAGGTTTGCTTTACGATTCGTGCCAGCCGCGCCACTTCGGCAGGGTCGCCATCACCGCCCATGAAACAGACGCAGGTGGCGGCGTTGCGGTATTCGTCTATCAGCACAGCGAGCCGCTCGGTCGAGAGTTCGTCGCCGATGTCGTCGCGCAGGTGCGGACTATGGCAGCCCGGGCAGCGGTTGGGGCAGCGGCTCAAATTGATGGCCAGCGTAACCTCGTCGGGAATCTCCTGAAAGACAATATCGTAACTGACATATTTCAGCATCTACGCTTCCAGTTTATCGGCGTGCGCATAGTAGCGCTTGGCGGCCTCTTTTTGCCGTGCCACCGAGAAGTTGCTCACGCGTTTCATGTAGCCGATGACGCGCGTCAGGTAGTCCACATCGGTGCTGTGGCAGTTGGGGCATTCGTGCAGATAGCGTTTGTCGATGTGGCCGCACTTGTTGCAGATGGTGTTCGGAATGTTGAATGTGAAATAGTTGCAGCCCTCTTGTGCCGCCACACGCAGCAGTTGGCGGTACTGCTCTTTGCTCAGGTGTTCCGACAAGTTGCAGTGCAGCGCCGAGCCGCCCGTCAGGTGTTCGATATATTTTTTGCCGTGCAGACGGAAGCGGTCGAGCACATTCAGTTTTTCGTCTTCCACTACATAGAAATAACTGTTGTAGCAGTCGCGCGGCACTTGGTAGCCGTCTTCGCGATCCCATTTGGCGTGTTTTACGCCCACATTTTCGGCAGGAATCATCTCGCAGTTGAACATCACATCTTTGGTGCGATACTGCTTGTTGGCTTTCTCCACAATGCCCAGCACGCCTTGCACAAATTCGGTATATTTCGGGTTGTCGCTGATTTCGATGCCCAAAAATTCGGCGGCTTCGACCAGACCATTCACACCGATGGTCAGATATTGACGCCCGATGTTGATGTAGCCTGCATCAAACAGCGGCAGCATGCCTTTTTCCTGCAATTTTTTCAGATTCTCGTTGTAGGCCAACTGCACCTTGTGCATCAAATCGACGATGTCGGTCAGGTAGGTCTGATACGGAATGCCGTGCGTTACGGCGTACTGTATGCAGCGGTTCAGATTGACGGTAAGCACGCTCTTCGAGCCAGTGGAAACGCCGCCAGCACCCAGCGTGTAACTGAAGCCGTTGTCGGTGATTTCGTTGCGGAGGCGGCAGCAACTCGACAGCGAGTCGGCATTGTCGCTCAAATAAGTGAAGAACGAGTGCCCTTCGGCGTACATTTCGGCGGTGAAATCGGCATACTCTTTGTCTTTCACATCGCCATTTTCGGCCAAAAGCGCCATCGTTTCCACAGGGAAAGTCAGCACAGTTTTGGTGCGCTCTTTGTTGAACCACTTCATGAAGCGTTTTTGCAGCCAACTGAGCGATTCCCAGTGCGGTTTTTCGCCGTTGGGGAAGTAGAAATTGCCAAACAGACTCTCGAAATAGTAGCGGTCGTAGTAGGCCACATTCCAGAACACCGATTGAAAATTGCGCGCGCCCGTGGGCTGGTTGATGCTGTAAACAATCTGCTCGAAACAGTCGCAAATCACCTTGTCGATGCTGCGCTGTTTTTTGCTCAAATCGACTATTTTATCGGGGTGTTGGTAGTAGTCTTCGCCATATTCCAAGCCGATGAAATAGTTCATATACATCAGAAATTCGGGTGTGGCGCAGGCACCGCTCAACATACTCGACACGATGAACACCATATTTACAAAACCGCCGCAAAACGATTTCAAGTTGGTGGGAGGCGTGCTGTTGCCGCCTATCGAGATGGTGCCGCCGATGAGCCACGGATACATGGTGATGCTGGCGCAGTAGTTGGCAAGGCTCGTCTCGTCGTTTTTGTAGATGAAGTGCGTGTTGAGCAGTTGCAAGTATCTGTCCGACAGTTCTTTACCAAACATCGCCTTGATGCGGTCGGTGAGCAGACGGCGGTTGAGGCGAATGAAACTCTGTTTGGGCAGTTCGCCAATGAGCGTGGCTATATTTTTGTTCGTAACATTGGCGTTTGCGTCGAATTTGCTGCCTGTGGCAGCGTTGGCGGCGTTGCAGTAGTTCGTCAAAAACTCCAGTTTGTCGCGTGTTTCGCGGTCTTCGGCGTGCTGGTGGCGGTAGAGCATATAGGCTTTTGCCACTTGGTAATAACCTTCGGCCATCAGTGCCACCTCCACTTGGTTCTGAATCTCCTCGACGCTGATGCCGTCGGTGATGCGCAGATGCCCTAGAATGCCCGTCATAATCTCTTGTGTGGCAAAACTGCCTGCTGCAAGAAACGAGCGCGCAATGGCGTTTTTGATTTTGTCGATAGAGAAGACCTCGCGCTTTCCGTCGCGTTTGACGATGTAGTTTTCCATAATTCGGATTTTTTATTGCGCTTTCGAGCGGAAAAATGTTAGACAAAAAAGCCAAGTTTGGCCGCAGATTTTTGTATTAAACACCTGTCTGTCAGATGTTTCGGCGCAATCTGTCGGATTGTTACTTGTCTTGTTGCCCGTGCTTTTTCTTCGAAAAGCATTGGTAAAACATAACTTTTATCGACTTCGGTTCTGCACTCACAAACGCACTTTTTCGCGTTTGCGGTCTGAATGCGGAGCAAAAAATGGAGGCTGTTGCGGTAAAATCAAACGATTTGTTCCGTCGAACGACCACGGCAAAATTACGCAACAAAATTAGTTTGGCAAGATATTTGCATTAAAAGTTATTAACAATGCGACACAATAATGCAGTTGGGCGGTCGGCAAAAAAGATGTAATTTTGCAGAAGCGTTGGCACACAACAGCGTGATTGTTGAAAAGTTGCGTAACGCGCTTTTAATCAGACGATTATGACAAACGACAAACAAGCAAAATTGGACAATCGGTATATGCGCATGGCGCGTATTTGGGCAGAAAACTCGTACTGCAAACGCCGTCAGGTGGGCGCACTGCTGGTCAAAGAGAAGATGATAATCTCCGACGGCTACAACGGCACGCCTTCAGGCTTTGAAAACAACTGCGAAGACGCTAACAATCTGTCGAAGCCCTATGTTCTTCACGCCGAAGCCAACGCCATCAGCAAGGTGGCGCGGTCGAGCAACAGCAGCGATGGCGCCACGCTCTATGTTACCGCTTCGCCCTGCATCGAGTGCGCCAAACTGATTATTCAGGCGGGCATCAAACGGGTGGTTTATGGCGAGCAATATCGCCTTGTCGATGGGCTGGAACTGCTCGAACGCGCTGGCATCGAAGTAGTTTTTGCACCCGAAAAGTAGTTAGAGCAGTTAGGAGTGAGGAATTAGGAGTGAGGAGTGAATTTTTTAGAATAAGGAATAAAGAGTAAAGACAAAAGACCAAATTATTTGAAGATTTGAAGATTGAGGCATTGTTGAATGCGTCTAATTCTTAATTCTAAATTCAAAATTCATAATTAATGAAAGGCTTTTCCCCCTTTGGGGGAAACGGGAAAGGGGGCTACAAGCCAAAATAAATAATAAACAATGAAAAATGAATAATAATTGCGGCTTTTCGGTTACCGATAACTAGAAACCAGAAATTAGAAACCTTCTTCAATGCGTTAAACTAATCAATTTTTTCGACAAGCGAGAGCAGTGTCAAACTCGTTTGAGCAATGCCGAGCGGAGAAAAAATCTTGCGAAGCAAAACTAATCAACTCATCAACTTTTCAACGACCAATCAACCAATCAACTGATCAACAAAAAAAATGCGACTATGAAAAAAACGATTTTGCCGATAGTGGTGGCTGTGGCTTTGGCGGTGGGTATTGTGGTGGGCAACCTTTTTGCCGTGCGTAGCGGCAGTTGGTTGGTTGCGCCAGCCGCAAAATTTACGCCTTCCGACAACAAAATTTCGGATTTGCTGCGCCTTATCGACGAGGTGTATGTCGATTCGGTACGCACCGACAGCATTACCGAAGCCATTTTGCCGCTCATCGTGCGCCAACTCGATCCGCATTCGGCCTACATTCCAGCCGCCGATTTGGAGGCGGTGAACGAGCAACTCGAAGGCAGTTTTAGCGGCATCGGCGTGCAATTTTCGCTGCAAAACGACACCATTTATGTGGTCGATGTTATCGCTGGCGGTCCATCGGAGCGCGCTGGACTGCTCGACGGCGACCGCATTGTGGAGGTGAACGACACGGCGTTTGTGGGCAGCAGCATCAACAACGAAAGGGTGATGAAAAAACTGCGCGGCCCCAAAGGCACGCAAGTGCGGCTTGGCGTGGTGCGCCGCAATACGCCCGAAATGCTCCATTTCGACATCACACGCGGCGATATTCCTGTGCATAGCGTCGATGTGGCGTATATGATTACGCCGACAACAGGCTATATTTCGGTCAATAAATTCGGTGCAACCACCTACAACGAGTTTCTCACCGCTTTGGCAAAACTGAAAAAATCGAATGCCGAAAATGTGGTGGTCGATTTGCGTGGCAATGCAGGCGGCTACCTCGATGCGGCGGTGAATATGCTGAACGAATTTTTGGAGCGCGGCGACCTCATCGTCTATGTCGAAGGCAAGGCCTATCCGCGCACCGACTCCTACGCCAACGGCTACGGCAGTTGCCGCAACATGGGCGTGGCGGTGCTGATCGACGAATTTTCGGGGTCGGCATCGGAGATTTTTGCGGGTGCCATTCAGGACAACGACCGCGGCACTATCGTCGGGCGACGCTCGTTTGGCAAAGGGCTGGTGCAGAACCAGATGGAATTTGCCGACGGCTCGGCACTGCGACTCACCGTGGCGCGCTACTACACGCCGTCGGGGCGCTGCATACAAAAGCCCTACGAACGCGGCAAGCAGGACGACTACGAAATCGATTTGCTCAATCGCTATCTGCACGGCGAATTTTTCTCGCAAGACAGCATTCATCAGACCGATACGGTGGTCTATCGCACCAAAAGCGGCCGCGAAGTGCATGGCGGTGGCGGCATCATGCCCGATCTGTTTGTGCCGCGCGACACGATGGGCTACTCCGCCTATTTCAACCGCTTGGTGAACGGCGCGCACATCTACCAATTTGCCCTGCGCTACTCCGAACAGCACCGTAACGAATTGGTGAAATATAAGGATTGGCAGTCGCTGGCGGCCTATCTCGACCGTCAAAATCTGTTCGACCAACTGGTGAACTACGCCGCCGCCAAAGGCGTGAAAGGCAGCGAGAAGGATAAAAACACCTCGCGGCAACAGATTTCGCGCCAACTCAATTCGTATATCATTCGCAACCTGCAAGGCGATGGCGGCTTCTTCCCCTACATCAACTCGTTCGACGAAACCGTGCAGCGCGCCGTAAAACAAGTAGAAAAATGAATTAGGAGTGAGGAGTGGTGCGGCAGAGCCGCAAATTCAGAATTTCAGATTTCAGAATTTCAAATTGTAGGGACGCACCGAGTGCGTCCGAGAAAAATGAATAATAAATGCGGCGTTTCGGAACGCAGATAATTCTTAATTCATAATTCAAAATTCTAAATT
>CAVBBP010000007.1:0-59226 GCA_963593685.1 Segatella copri | reverse complement strand
TTTCGGCTTGCAGGTCGGAGTACTCGCGTGCGGCTTCGTCGAGGTCAGGCACCATACCTGCGAGGCGGCTCTCGTAGACCGTATCATTGTTGGTGCGGATTTTGAAAAGACCGCCCACTTTCCAAGCGGGCAGTTTGCCGCTGTTGTGGCGGAACACCTGCTTGGGGTCGAACTTGCCCGCACCCGTCTGCTCGTACTTGACAAACTCATTCTGCGTGAGGATATAGTAGATTGCACCATTGGTGTTTATACGCCGCCCTCCATTCTTGGTTTCGCTGTAGTAGGTGGTGGTGTCGCGGCTTTTGAGTACTACATACTCTTCCTCGACATACTCCACGATTTGGTCGCTGTCGAAAAAGCGTGCGATGGGTTTGCAGTACTCGCTTTTGCTCTGTGGCAGTTTCTCGAGTATGACAGCCACAATGCCGTTGGCATCGATGAGCGACCGTTTGAGCAGTTCAGCAAACGCCCAGTTGGTAACGGACGAAAATGTGGGGTACTGAAACTCGCAGTACTGTTGGAGCGTTTCCAATTCCGCAACCGACGACGGCACGCAATCCTCATCGTATTGGATATTCCAATCCTGCGCACGGCGTATCTTTTCGAGGCTGTGGATTACTTTTGATATTGCCTGTTTGGTCTTTGGCACATAAATCCGTCGGCGGTACTCTTTTATCTCTTCAGGCTCGGAGGGGCGGCGCGAGAGTATCTTATCGTCGGGCATAATACCATTGGCGTGGACTGCGAGTTGGTGTGCCAAGTCCATGCATATCTTCTTGTTTGGGTAGTTGCCAGTGAGGGCAGCCATTACATCTTCAATCTTGGTGAGGTTCATAGTGGTTAGCAGTTAGAGTTTCGTTGTATGACATTGGTTTTTACTTTGAATGTGGCGCGTGTGAGGCGTATGCCGCAGTCGGAGTAGGTGTAGTTATCGTGGTCTATTTCGTACGAGTCTGACTTTGTTACTCGCTCATCGTTGATATAGACCTCATCGCACGAGAGGGCGGTTACTATCTTTTCGTGCCACGATTCGGGGATATAGTCGGTTTCGCCCTCGTACTCCTTTTGAATGGTAGCATATAGCACTATCTGTTCGCCATTGCGGTTTTCATATATTTTGTCGGTCTGCTTGTATTGCGCTGCTGCAAGGTGGATTGGGAGCGCAACTTGTACGGTATTTGAAAAATATCTACCCCCCACGCGACCAGCAGGAATCCAAAATTCTCCGAATGGAAAACCAAATTGTGGCTCGTGGCAGTAGTACCGAAGCGACGAGAGGTAGTCATTTTCTTCGCCCATGTACATGTAGCAGAGCAGGTTTGAATAGTTCAGCCCCTCGGTGGTTCTCATACATAGGCGGAAGCACTCGTTTGGCGCGAGAATTTCTTCCAATGGTTTGAGAGTACTTACTACATAGATACCATCGTCTGTGTGCCGATAGACATTTGCAATGTTCTGCGCAACGAGGTCGCCATTCGGGCGCACGATATCTACTATTGGCTGTTCGCTTGCTTGGTACGAAAAAGTTAGGGCGTGTTGTTCGCAGTATGGGAGTGCCATATCGCTGCCCTGCGTGAGTGCCCATTTTGGCGTTACCATTATGTCGATGAATGTCATGCCGATGCCTTTGGTGCTGCCCTGCAAGCCAGCATAGATGAGCAGACTCCAAGTGCCTGTGGCTGGCACAGTGATAACCAACTCTTTATGCCCCTCACCGACGAGGAGGTTATATTTTCCGCCAACGGCAGTAGCGTTAAAGTCGTAGAGCAACACCGTGTATTTCAGTGTAGCACCTGTGTCGCGCACCGAGTCTTCTATCGTGAATAGGTATTGCTCACCGTTTATCAGGTCGCGGGCTATCGCACGGTGATTAAAATTGTCATCCGCATTGGCAGGAATGGTCAGCGGATTGTCGCCTGTGTAGAGGTTTTCGCGATAGTTTTTGAATTGAATGAATTGCTGTTCTAACATATTAGTCTGCTTTTGGTATCAGTTTGAATGTTGCCGTGCCATCGACAAACGAGTAGGTGAATTCCTTTATCCAGCCGAGTACGCCGTCCACCTCTATCAATCCGTAGGGGTTGGCTTTCACTTTCTTGTATTCTGCCACCGATAACGGGTAGGAGAACTCGATGGTTTCGGCTTTGAATATGCGTGGAATAATTAGGTCGCCGTCGCTTTCAACGCCTTTCATTTGGTTGGAAATATCTTGATATGTTTTGTAGTAGCGTTCCCGCAGCGTCAGGTTTTCGGCGTTTTGGGCGACACCTGTTTCTTCTCCATAGGTGTAAGATGGAATTGTATTAACTGGGTCTGGAGTATAGTAATTGGTAGCACTTGAAGGATCTAAAATAGTTGTACTTTTCTTTGTTTTTGTTGTTATGAGTGCTTTGTAATTGACCGTGCCAGCCGTACATACAAATGGTTTCAATCCCGCAACGCAAAACAATCTATCTATCCAGCGATAGGCATTTCGCGCTGGTGAGATTTTTGCATTATATGTTTTTTCATATTGATGGAGGCTACTATCGGCTTTGACAATGTCGGGACTGATGAAGTATGTTTGTGTTAGAAAAAACCTCGCCCAGACACTGAATATGAATATATTTTCGTCGTATTTGAATTCCTCTGTGCTTTTCAATGTTGTTGCGGCACGGCGTGTTAATTCAATAGCATAATTGTCGGCTATGAACTCGCACAATTTGCTTACCGAGTTGCTTATCGCTTTGGTGTTGGTTGTGAATGTTCGCTCCGACATGATATTGTCAATCGCAGCAAAATCTTCATTAGTGTTGTACTTTTTGTAGCCGATTTTCAATTCTGTAATAACCATTGATGTGTCAATGGCGGTCTTTACCTCTTTTGGTGCTGTTATGCTCAATATAGGACTGCCTGTTTGGTAGAACCACGACCACCGCTCTACACGGATATATGTCTTTCCGTCTTCTTCCGAAAATCCCCACCCGATACAGTCGATGGCATTCAACGCTTCCATCATTGTTTTGAACGATATGGGCATATTGCGTTGTTGGTCGCCATCGGTATAGAGCTCTCGTATTTTGTAACCGTTGGTGATAACACGCAGTGCCCCGAGTCCGAACTTTTGTTCGAACTCCGATGTGCCACTTGGGGTGTGCGCATTAACTACGCTATCGTTTCGACTATATAGGTTTGATTTAACGGTAAGCGCATTTTCGCTAATGGTTTCAGATATTTTGTTGAGTGCTTCGTGAACAAAGAGGAAATCTGCAGAAACGCTGCTATCGGTATAATCATCGAACATTTGTGTTTCCACATACGACCCTTGCAAGATGGTCGCTTGAAATTCTGTGTCTAAATTTAGAGCAAACGCCACAGGAGTGCCATCAAGAAAATAGGTATAACCAGCGGTTGTGTGAGTAAACTCTATTCCCAAAATTAGAGTATCGTTGATACTTGCTGTCGTTTTGCAGTTGAGCGTCAATGTCTTTTCTACGCCGACATCGTTAGTCCCCGACGCATTATCGTAAAAGTCCACAATTTCGCCTTGAGCAATGAGCGTATTGCCTGCCACGAGAATTAATCTGCAGTGTAGTTTCCAGTCGTTTTCTGGCCAAGGAATTAGTACAATATCTCCATTAGTGGCCGTATATGAGAAAATGTTTCCTAAAAATTTTAGCTTTACTTTTAGATCGGCAATTACCGTGTGTGTACTCGCATTTCCGTATTGGTTATCCCATTCTTCGCCGTAGTTTCTCTCCCATAATTTCATATCGTTATGATCCGTAAATGTAATTCCCTCGTATCTTTGATTGATATTTGAACTCCCCTTTTTTTCGCCCGAAATCACATTGACCAAATTGCCCAATGTACCATACTCGTTGTATTGTACTTTGCATGGGAATAGCGAAATAAAATTTTGAAAAGATGTACCGATAAGTTTTGTTTTGCCGTCTGTATTTGTGCCGCAAACCACTGGGCAATCACTTTCGGTGATTAACTTGTTGATGTATAATATGTCCTTTTGTGGAATCTTTAGGTTTACCCACGGGAATGAATGTGTGAGTTTATTGCCGTCAATAGTTTTTGTACCATTCATATCCACCTCCACCTCGGAGCGGTTGTTGAATGTGGTTTTTACGCCTACCTCGCCCACCTTGCACGACACCGAGCAGTAGTCGCTGCGCTGCTCTTCGTAGGTCGATAGGTCGAGTACGCCGCTGTACATCTCTTCGCCGTCGGTGGTAACGCTGTAGGTTACCACGGTGTCGAGATCTTGGCTGTAAGCTTCGCGAATCATCTCTGCCGCAGTGCCGTAGAACTCCAACGCCTGTTCGCTCACCTCGGCACTGATGCCGTGGTAGTCGCCACGCTTCATTTTCATCTTGAGATTGTCGAAGCCTATCGGCTCGCTAATCTCCGTCCCATTGAGATAATGCCGTACTACCATTGTCCGTTGTATTTGGTGTTGAGGTGTTTGCGTGTGTCGTGGCCGCTTTGCACGGTTACGCCACTGCGATCTACATTCACATTCACGGCGCGCTGTTTGGGCATCGCCTTGGCAACGGCAGCCCCAAGTCGGTCGTAATCGATTGGCTGCCATTGGCTGGCGGCTACGGCTTGGTCGAGTACCACAGGGTCGATATTTGCCGTGGCAGGAATGGTGAGTTGAGGCACACCGTAGTCGCCCCATGTTTCGGGTTTCTCTATCTTTTCGTGGGGGACAATGCTTGCGCCCTGTGGCACATACATAATTTCCGCACCCTTTTCGCCCACCAGTGCATATTCGCCTTTGCCGCCTTTACGCCCTTTGGCGTATTGCGCCAGCGGTTTGGCTGCGATGACTGCTATTTGCGCTGCGCCCATTGCTGTGGCTAATGCCAGCGAGGCAATACCTGCAGGGTTTGGAATAGGACCGATAGCCACTGGGGCTTGAGCCAACGACATGATAATGGCTTGTGCCGCTGCTATACCTGCATTTATCAGTGCCTGTGCCTTGGCGTATTTTGCCTGTTTCATTTCGAGGGCGGCTTTCTTTTTCTCGTATTCCGCTTCCGATATGTATTTTTTGTTGGCATTCTCTTTGGCTTCTTCAGCGTCGGTGGTGTACATCTCTTCAAGCGCGTCCAACTCTTCTTGCACCTTATTGCCGAGTGCCTCAAAGGCGAGGTCGCTGATACTTTGCATAGTATCGAGAACAGTAGTGAATGAGTCCAACACCGTCTGCATCCTTTCCGATTGATATTCAGCCTCGGCATCGGCTATCGCTTTTGTGATGTCGAATTCCTGCTGTTTGTAGTCTTGGAACGAGATGAGCCCAGCGTCGTACTGTGCATTGAGGCTATCCAACTGTGCGGCGTAAAGTTCCTTTTGCGCATCGAGATTGGCTGCCAGCGCGTCCAGTTTATTCAAGCCTTGAGCGTTGTTTACCGCCTCGGCAGTCAATGTGGCGTTCCTCTCGAGCGCGGCGAGGTGCTGGCTATCGATGTCGATTCGTGCTTGCACCGACTCTTTGTCGTTGGCAAGTATGTCGGCGTTCATCTTGGCGTTTATCTGCCTTATTTTGTCGGCTTTGACCTCTTCTGTGTCGGTCGATTGCTCTACGGCTTGGCGTTCCGCAGCGGCGTTTTCTTCTATCTGCTTGCGGACGCTCTTATAGTAGTCTTCTACCACGGCTTTCTGCGTGTCTTTGCTTTCTGCACCCGTCAGCGCATTTTTGCGTGCCTCGGCAAGTTGCACCTCTATTTCGGTACGGCGTTGAGCGTTTTCGGTGGCGCGCTGCATTTCTTGTTGGTCGATGTCGCGAATGGTTTTTGCCAAGTCGAGTCGGATTGCCTCCACCTCCGCCTTGTAGGCGCGTTCGCTCATACTTGCTTTGTCGAGCGCATCAATTTTTGCCTGTGCCTCGGCTTCGGCTATCTGTTTTGTAAGAGCGACCTCTTTGGCGTAGTCGGCTTCAGTGCCGTCGCTTTGCGCCATTGCCGCCAGCAGGTTTTTCTGTTCCTGCAGAATAGTTTGCTGTTCCTGCGCCGCGTATTTTTTACGCACGGCGGCAATCTCTTTGGCTTGTTTTGCGAGCAGTGCTTTACGCAGTTTCACCTCTTCTTCAGAGTTCCCTTGTATGGTGTTGAGTTGGTCTTTGTAATTGAGTTTGATTTGTGCAATCTCTTTTGCCGCCCCCTCTTTCATCAAGTCGATGTTGGCTTGCTGCAACTGTTTCTGCAGTTGTAGGCGTGCTTCTTGTAGCGATTTGGCTGCCTCGGCAGCGGCTTTCTGCGCGTCGGCATTTTCTTGTTCAAGGTCTTTGCTCTTTTGTAGCGCGTCGTAGTATTTCTGTTCTACATCATTGAGTTCCTCTTGCGCTTTTTTCTTTTTGTCCGAGCCGTTTTTGTACGCGTCCACCTCGCGCTGTTTGGCGGCAACCATTTTCGCCAGTTGATCGACCTCCTTTTGATTTCGTGCGATTTCGTCGGTGGTATATTTCTGCGATTCGTCGGCACGCTGTTTGGCGTAGTTCGCTTTTATCTGTGCCAGTTCCACCTCCGACGCATTGCGTGCTTCAGCGTCGGCAAGTGCTTTCTCTTCAGCATCGTTGGTGGCTTGTATTTGCTGTTGCCGCTCGTAGGCGCGTTTGGCAGCACCTATGGCATTTTCGGCTTCTACCTTTTCCAATTCGGCGGCGGCTGCAGCATAGTCACGCTCCGCTTTGCCAGCGTCGGAGAAATAGTGGACGAGTTTCGAGATGCCGATGGCAAGTGCTGCTATTGCGGCAACGGTGGCAATTATTATGGCGAGAATAACACCCAATGGGTTGGCTTTCATTGCTGCGTTGAGCCCTGTTTGTGCCACGGTGGCAGTTGTGGTTGCAGCCGCCTGTGTGCCTTTGGCAGCCGTGTCCGCCGCCGATGCAGCAGCGTCTGCGGCGTTTGCTGCTGCACTTTTCTTTTTCTCTTTGGCGAATAGTTTTGCCAGTGCCGTGTTGATAACTACCATAGCGGCACTATCTTTGTTGAGCGCGTTGAATACCTGTTGTGTGCCGCTCACAATAGACATGGCGGCTTGTACCTTGTAGAACGCCTGTTGCAGCCCCTCCATATCGCCGCCGAACAGTTCCGCAGCCGAGGTGGCAATGTAGAACGAGCCAGCAAGCCCATCGCCAAGCCCAATGATAGCGTCTATTTCCTTTGTGTCGCTGGCAAGCGCGCGAATGCGTTGTTGGGTATCGCCTATTTGGTCTTCCAACTGACCAGCGGCAATGGCGAGGTCGACAAACGCTTCCGTTCCAAATTCGCCCCCCTCTTCCATGCGTTGCAGTTCCTCGCGCATAGCCCGCAGTTGCTGCACCATTCGCCCCGACTGCCCGCTGAGTGTTTTGTATGCCTTGACCTGCTTATTGATTTCGGTAATAGATTTTTTCGTGGCGGTGATATCCTCTTTTTTTGAATCACGCAACTCATCGTAATATTTAGCGTTTTCTTTGAGCCGCTTGTTGAGTCTATCGCCAACGAGCCCAAGTTCCTTGATAGATTGGGCATCCTCTTTTTCAGCGATAGTCAAGTTTTTGAGTGCCTTTTCTTGCTCTTTGGCACGCTCGGTCAGTTCCTTGAGTTGTTGCTGCGCACTATCGAGGTCTGTTTGGGTGGTTATTTTTATGATGATATTGTTATCTGCCATATCGGTATTTGATATTTTCCAGTCTTTCTTTGGCTTCTTTGGCTTCGCGTTCCGCCTTTTCGATGGTACGGTCGAGTTTTGCCATAAACTCGAGATAGGTCATATCGCCGAGGTTGGCGAGGTTACCGTCGGCTACGATGTCTTTCCATTGCTCGTATTCGTCGATTCTTTTCCAGAGGAGGCTAATCGGAGACACTCCCAGTGTATCTTGTTTAGTTCCTCGCACATCGCCGAATAGGTGTCTAAATCGGTAGCGACATTCTGCAAGAAGGGCATTAACTCCAATAAAGGCATCTGCAAAAAAAAATCGCGCGCCCCTTTGTCTTTGCGCCACTTGGCTATCTTTTTCTCTGCGTAATCAGGCTCGTACACGGCTGGATTTTCGGTTTTGTCGAAAAAGCAGACGGCGGCAAGTCGGTAGAGCAGGTCGGTGTCGGTGGTGAGCGTGAGCCGCTGTTTGAGCAGTTCGTTTATTTGGTTGATTTTGAAAATGTCGATTTTCTGTTGGTGCAGCAGTTTGTCGATGGTTTCGGCGTAGTAGAGCAGAAATTGCCGCGAACAACGCATATCCACCTCGTTATACACCTGCAACGCTATCAGACCACGCTCATACGGCAGGTTGGCAATATCGGCAAAGCGGTAGTACTTTGTATGTCCGCTGGTGAACGCGTACTCTATGCGGTATTTCTCTCGTTGGCGGCGGCGTTTATCCCATTCGATACGCCATGTTTCTGCCAGTTCCTTTATCAGTCCCATTGTATTATTGATTTATGATTTTTGATATTTTTTCGGTCATATTGTCGGCATTGCCTGTGGCGAGTACGCACCCTTTGGCGGTCAGTCGCCAAGCGTTACGCCGCTGCCACAGCGTGAGTGTGTATTGTGTCCGGTCGATTTTTCGCGTGTAAATCAGTGGCGTGCCGTTGCAGGGGCAGCCTTTGCGCGCGTAGTCGAATCCGAGTGCAGTGGCTATGTTTGTCAGTTCATTCATTTGTGCAGACGGCAGATAAATGCCGCTATTAAAGTGTTGAGCCCTATAACGCCGAGCATGGTGGGGAGCAAGTTCCACGACCAGCCGTAGAGTATTGGGTACAGTACAAGCGTATAAATCCCGCCCATACAGATGATACACTCGAAGAGCGGCTTTCGCAGTATGGATAGGAACATAAGGTCGAGCAGGTCGCCAAGCAGGAGTGCTGGGCGGTGGAATATCATTCCCTCCCAAGTGGTTACATGGACGGCGGTGATGATAAGCGATAGTATGATAATTTGTTCGAGCATAGTCGGTTAGTAATTTGGTTGGAGTTCCTTGTAGTAGCGGTGGAAATAGTAGCGCACATTGTCGAGGAAGTCGGCTTGCTGCGCTGTATTGTCGCGCGAGTTTTTGACAGGGCGATTTTCATCGTCTGCCATGACATTCTCAAAGTCGAAGATAGCGGGTTGGCAACGCTCGCTGTCGAATACAATATCGTACTGTTCGAACAACGAGTTGATAAAGTAGCGGCTGTCAGCGAGGCGTGGGTTCGCGCCGCTGTACTGCATCTGCGAACGAGAAAGACCAAAGTACGCCTTGACCACATCGTAGTTGTTGAGCAGCGAGAGCGTGGTAGCATTGCGCCCTGCGCAGTCGCCTGTAACGAGGTAGAGCGGCTGGTGCTGCCCATAGCGGCGGTCTATTTCCTCGCAGACCATACGCGTAGTGGCGTTTTCGAGGCGTATGCAGTCGATACCTCGCACCTGCCCATTGATATGCTGAAAGAGCGTGCAGGTCATCGGGTTGCGGTTGAAATCGAACGAGAGAACGAGCGGCGCATTCGGGTCGTACTCCACATGCCCAGTATGTTTTTCTCTGTTGAATGCGAAGAGCCATAGTTTTTCGTTGATAGCCTGTGGATTCTGTTGGTACTGCGTCTCGAAAGTGAAGCGGTTGGCGGCACGGAGTTTGTGCAGTTCCTCCACCGTGTGTTTGAATGGGTAGAGTGCCGTCTCGCGCCCCTCGCTATCGACTGAGAGGGCGGGGAGGGACAGCACCTCCCATTCGGTGGGTTCGAGGTCGAGCAGATAGCCGCAGAGGTCTTGCTTGTGCAGCCGCTGCATGATGATGATAATCGGCGTGGAGCGGTCGTTGACACGGCTGCGGATAGTATTCTCGAACTGGTCATTCACTTTCTGTCGGCGTACAGGCGACGAGGCATCGAGCGGCTTGAGTGGGTCATCAATGATAATTGCACCGCCCCACTGTTCGCTCTGCTCGATAGCGAAATCCTCTGCGCTTTCCTCTTTGACAATACCTGCACCAAAGCCTGTTACCTGACCATCAGACGAGGTGGCATACACCCCACCGCCCTCGGTGGTGTACCATTTCTGCTTGGCGTGGCTGTCGCGTTTAATCTGCACCCACGGGAAGAGTTTCTGATACCATTCCGAAGCAACCGCGTCTTTTATCCGCTCCGAATTGTCGAGGGCGAGATTGGCAGAATACGAAAGCATGATATACTTGCTCGCAGGGTTGAGTGCCAGCCCTTTCTTGACAAATGCCTTGAGCATTTCGGTCTTCGAGTAACGCGGTGGACAGTTGATGATAAGTCGGGTACATTCGCCCGAAAACACACGGTCGAGTGCCTCTGCTATGCGTTTGTGGTGTTCGCCAACATTGAAGCGGCGAGCATTCTCGGCATAGAAGAAATAGCGGGTCGCAAACAGCGTGTCCGCTATGCACTTGCTGCGTATGATATCCGTGCGAGTCATATTTGCTGTTCGAGTTCGTGTAGGAATGTTTGCGCCTCTTGGATAGACATACCCTTGCTGGCGGATATTTCTATGGCTTTGCCATCGTTGCCGGTGAGTTCTACATAGTTGGATGACAACTTTTTCCGTTCTTCCGGCGTGGCGATGAGTTTGTACAATGCAATTTGCTCGCTGGGGTTATTGGATTCCCGCCACCGTTTGCGTATCTCGTGCTTGGTGGAGAGTTTGTTCTTTTCGAGTTTCTGTTTTATATTGTTCAGTTTGTCCGAATCGGGCGGAAAGAAATTGTAGAATGTAGTACGGGATATGCCGATCCATGCAACCAAGTCGTCAACGAAGAAGAAATGGTACTTCTCGGCGTCCTGTAAAGCCTGTTCGTATATCTTTTTTTTGTTGTACATCGTTTTTTATTTTGTGGTTTCCAAAATTTGCCGTACCTTTGCAGTCGCAGGATGCGCGGGTCTGGAGAGGGGTACCACCCGCTTGATCAGGAGGTGTGTTCCTCTGCTACCCCGGTGCATACTCGAACTGCCGCGTATGCGTTTTTTTTATGTACCATGCTTGTGCACATGTACTCGTCCGCTTTTCCCGATTACGATAATCCGCTCAAATCGGTATTTGTTGAAACGCTCATACTCTCTTATCCCTGTTTCTATATCTCTGCGACGGAACAGACCATTCCTGTCATAAATAACCGCCACTTGAATGCCCGGTTTGTACTTGGCGTGTTCTAATGCTTTCACTACCACTCTCGCTCCTCCTTTGGTCGGTGTCCGTTGTTCGAATGAGGCTCGGAACAGCCGACCATCTTCCACTCGTATTTGTCCTGCTTCGTCAGTCAGCGTTACCTTATACCCCTTGCGTGCCAAAATCTGCGCTGCTTCCGTCTCTTCGCTGCCATGCCGTTTAGGGCTTTTCTCCACTGCTACCCATCCCGTTCCGCCCGGTGCCATTTCGACAGATGAATAGGCTCCGCTCAGTCGCATGGCGGTTACCTCTTTCAGGCGGTTGTCGTAAGCAACACTGCCGCTCGAAACATTTCGTACACCTCCCGATGCTTTACTCATCGTCTTTTGCCGCTTTGACTTGTGCCATATACTGTGAGCAATATATCAAACCCTTTTCTTCGCAGATACGCTGTACCTCTTGACCTCCTCCGTAAACAAGCATACTCGGCTTATCCTTGCCGCTAATCCGGCGTGCAATGGCTATTTCTGCCGACAAATCCGCTACTCTGTCTGCATAGCCTCGTGTGCAGAAAGCATTGTAACCGGCGGGAATGCCGAGAAGATTGTAATCGTAGAACTTCTTCGATACATTCAAATCCACCCATATCGTAATCCCCTGCTCTTGCAACCATCGGGACAACCAACGCTTCTTGTAGATGAGATACAACCCGTACGCAATAGGGGTGGTGTCAAACAGCGAGAAGTTCGGCTCTACAACAGACTGGCAACCGCTTGCAATGATTTTCGCAGGGTCTTTCCATATTGCGTCGAATCGGTAATCGTCCACATAGAAATGGTAGGTTCCGATGACTTTCTTCAGCCGTGTGTTCACTCCCCACGCTTGGAATGGCATCAGTAGTCCCGATTCGGGCTGTTTGTCCAACCGCAGGCAAGGTATCTCATAGACATTGTCGGACGGGTAGATGACATCCGGTACGCTCATCATTTCGTCTTGGTCGCTTTCGTGTATATCTTTTTGCAGTCCTTCTTCCGGCATTGCAGCCCATTCCGTCGGAATAATGTTGGCGTCTGCCACTTCCATTTCTCCCCACTCGGATGACAACATATCAAAGTTCCAATCACCATACGAAGAGTTGTCTTTGAGAGCGTAACGCCGCAGTTTGTCTGCCGTGGTCTGCTCTGGCAGGATGATGGCAGGTATAGTGGTATGTTTCAACTGCTTGCACGCTTTCAGACGCATATTCCCTCCTATCACCACATATTTGCCCGCAAGCGGATAGACCAACAAGGGCTTCATCGAAAGCAACTCCGGGTCGTCCTCGACAGACTTCTTCAGTTTGTCGAAAGCAGTCCGCTTAATATCACGAGGATTGGCGGGCACTCCCTCTATCTGTCCCTCGTTGGGGACAAGGTCGTGCAACCCTATATCCACTATTTCTATGCCTTTGTTGTTCATTGTCCTGTTTCTTTTCTCTTTGTGCTTATCGAGATAATTGCATAAAAACAACCACCTCCCTTTGTAAGAGAGGTGATTGCAAAAAAGTTTCCGACGCTTTCTGTGGCTACTCGGCTATGGCTATGGTGACTTCCGCCTTGGCTTTGCGGAGGGCTGCCACCGTTTCCGTAGCGTTGAAGTTATGGACTTGCAGTTCGTTGATGAAACGCAAGCCTTTCTGCGTCCACACCATGTAGATACTGGTGCCAATCTCGCCGTTGGAGCGTGTGTAGGTGTTGGTGCGCGTCTTGTGCAGCCCCCATTGGCAGAACGGCACACGGAGCATTATCTGTCCGCTCTGGCGGTAGATGATACCCGCTTTCTGCAGTCTGTCGGTCAGCGCATAGACGCTCAACCCTATGGCGTTGGCTGCCTGCGTCATCGTCAGCGTGTTGGTGGACATCAGCGTCTCGTCGTAGTAGGAAACTTTCGGGGCGGCGGCTTGCAGTTCTTTGTGCTGCTCCTGTATCTGCTGTTCCTGACGCTCGATGGTCATCGTCTGCTCTTGCAGCCGCTTCTGCTGACGCTCGAGGGTGCTTTGCGCCACTACCAACGCGCGTGCCATTATCTCCTCGGGGGTGTCGTCGTGCTTGGTGGCGATGTAGCCGCCTGTCTTGCGAATAGAGGGGAGTACCTCCGAGGTGACCCACTTGCGGAATGACTTCGCTTCCTTTTTACGGCTGTCGAATATGGCATCGTAGAGACCGTCCTCGTTGACGAAGTTAAGTTGTTGAATGCCACCTATTGTTGAAAGGGGGTAATTTGAAATGACCCCCTCTGGAAGTCTTTGCCCCACGCCCTTGGCAGAAAGCCCTAACACCTTGCACACATCCGCGAGGCAGAATCTCGGTTCGCCGTCTTCGGCAATGATAGTGCGAATGTCTCCGAACTGACTATTGGAGAACACTTGGATTTCGTTCGTCGTCATGTTATGCCTCCTTCCGTATGAGTTTGTTAATCATTACCTCGTCAATGACGCGCTGCAACCAGCCGTCATCCGCATAATCCTTTTCCGCAAGATAACGCGCGAATACCACGCTGCGTATCTGCTCCAACTTCATGCGTGCGGCACAGGCAGCAACGCTCTCTTTCGTACATTTCTTGCTTAAGGCGGGAAGACCCTCCTTGTTGTCCCAAAGCACCACAGGCGTATAAACGCGGCTCTTGGCACGCTGGGCACAACGGTCGTTGTCGTAGAAACGAACCAGCACTTCCGACATTCCCATCGACACACGCGACGACAGGCGATACTGAATACTTGCCATCATCACTCCTCCTTCCTTTCGTTTCCGGTTGCCCCGTAGGGAATGGTTATCGTGAATACGGCTGCCTCGTCGCCGCAACAGTCGAAATGGACTATCGCCTGCGGGTCTCGATGTATTCCTCGTCTTCGTTGAAATGGTCATCCTCCACCTGCAATGTGTCTTCTTCATCTTGTTCTTGGCTATTGAACCACTCATCGGGTATGGCGTTACCCCAGTCGTTTATTTCGCTCATATCCCACTCATTGGCGAGGCGTTCATAATCGTCTTTGCCGTTCTGCGCGTTGTCGAGCAGCACGATGTGGCGTTTCTGCTCGAGCGTGTAATCCTGCAAGTGAGCAACCCATTCGTCGGGTATCTCATCGGTGAATGTGTGAGCATGTTCCACGCCCGCTTTATCCGTCCACCGAGCCACTGCATGCTCTTCGGCGAGGGCTTGTAGGGCGCGGTAGCGCATGTTACCTCCAAGGATGATATTATGCTCTTCGACCTTGAGTTGGTTGTGGCGTAGGTACTGCGGCATCTTGAGAATGCGCATCTTTAGCTGCTCGAAATCCTGCGCGTCGATATAGCGCGGATTGGCTGGCAGCCCATCGAGTTGCCCCTCGTTGAGATGTAGGTCGGTGAGTTTCATTTAGAATTCGTTTTCTAATCTTTTGAGTTCCGAGGTGCACTTGTATAATTTATTGAGCCACCTTTTGTATCTCTCTTCATAGGTACTCCCTTTGTACTTTCTCGAATGTGAATCGATATCCTCAACTACACTCGTTGCCAGCGCACGGATTTGGGACTGAATCTGCGATGCTTTTCTGATGACATAAGCATCTTGTGTTGTATTTGTTGCCATAGGGTTATTAGTTGTATTTTCGGATTATTTCGTTAACAAATGCCATGACTTTATCGTCTGTACTCTTTTTGATGAGGGCTCTGTCGTAATGGTAGAGGTAATCGCCCCAGCCTTTTTCATTCTCCACGACGAAGAGTTTGGATATTCGCCCACGATTTATTCCCCAGTCCGATTTTTCGTCGTACACCTCGATTTGGGCTTGCAGTGTGGCGTGTTGCCCACTACCATTCTTTACGAATATCGTACGCCCTCCACGGCGGGGATCGTCTTTTCGTTTTGTTTCGACTATCATGTTGCTCTGTTTTTCATTGCAAAAATACTACTTATTTTTATTATTTGCAAATGTTTTTCGTTTGAATTTCTTATTTTTTATAATAACCGTTACGCGCCGCGTGGCGTTTATGTTTTGAATTGTGGATATATTTTTTCGCCCCACCGCTCCGCCGAGCGCATGGTGTGCCACGCGGATAGTTTCATAAGCGGCAAGTTTGGGTAGTTATGCCCATCGACATCAATCAGTCCTATTTTCATAATTTTTGGTTAGTTGGTTACTTGTTTTTATTATCAATTTTTCAGTCTATCCAGTGAATACCGCATTGGTGGCGTTGTTCGCGTGTCATCTGTCGCGCTTCGTAGGTGGTGTAGCGGCGGCGGTAGTCGGTCAGTCCTATGCGGTCGGCATCGGATTGGTAGAGTAGCATCTGCACGCCGTCCACCGTGGCACAGACGATAGGCTTGTGCGGCTTACGGCTCTCTTCGATGCGGGCAAATTCGGCGGTATCGATGATATGTACCTGTCGGTCGATTTGCAAAAACTCGGCGACACGAAAGTCGCGATAAGGGTGGTGGCGTAGCATATAATCGACAGCATAGCGCGTCCGCTCTACGCTCCAGTGTAGGGCTGCCACTTGGTCGGCAAGCACCGTCCAAAATGTTATCTGCTGCCCATTGGGGGCTTGGTAGGCGGTGTTCATTGCAGGAAAATTAACCGCGAGGCGAAGAATATACGGCATCACATCGCCGATGGTGGCTGGCGGGTAGATGCGAAATTCCGATAGCCCACTGCTACTCGCGTCGGTTTGTTCCTGCAACCCAACCTGCCGCAATTGATTGAGCGATGTCGGTGAGGTCGACAGCGTACTTGGCATTGCTCGTTTGATTATTTGTTCGATGGTGTCCATTGTTTTGTGTGTTTGTGTTTGATTGTTGATTCCGTTTCTTTTCCCAAGTGATGACCGCTGCCCGCCAGTTTTTCATCGGCGTTTTTCCCACCAGCCACCCTTTCGATTCGTAGAAATAGTAGAATTCCTCTGCGTTGATTCCATTTTTGCGCTGTACGCAGTAGTCGGCTACCTCTTCGATTGTCGGTTTTTGGAATTTTTTCTGTTTCGCCTCGCGCGCGTTATTATCTCTCTCTATTATATAATTATTATAATTATTATCTATATATAGGGTGTGGGGGGTAGCAATTTGCGAGGGGTGGGGTAGCAATTTGCGAGGGGTAGCAGTTTGCGAGGGGTCGCAATTTGCGAGGGGTCGGCAGGAGTAGATAGTAGGCTTGCCGCTCTGCTGTTTCTCTTCTAAAAGCCCTGCGGCAACGAGGCGTTGTACTACCCGCCGTGCAGTATCGCTGCTGGCGTTGAGCCATTGGGCAATGTAGGCGATGGATTGGTCGAAGCCGCCTTTGTAGCCATAGATAAGCGCATAGACAAATGTTTCATCGGAGGTCAGCTCGAGGCTATTGACCATCCACCCATGAATGGTTATAAAGTTGCTATCTTGGATTTTTTGTTTCATGGTCAGAACGGCGTGGCGCGTTTTAGGGTGATTTGCAGCCCTTTTCGGGCGGCGGTGGTAGTCTTGCCTGTTTGGGCGGCAATTTCGCGGCAGAACTCATCTGCGTGGCTATTTTGGGCAGATAAATGGACGAGTACTATCTGCACCAACTGGCTGATGTCGTTTGCCGCGAGAAACTCTTTGAGGTGTTCGAGCGAAAAGTGGCTATTGAGTGTGCGCTGCATGACCGCCTTGGGTACGATACCTGCCTCAACATTGGCGCGGAGCAGTGGCAGCGAGTAGTTGCACTCCACCATCAAGTGGTTGAGGCGTGGAATGCGATAGCGCAGGTAGTAGGTGTCGGTAGCGAAGAGCAGCCGCCCCATGTTTGCATGGTCGATGAGGTAGGCGAACGGCTCTGCGGCATCGTGTTGTGCTGGTATTGGGCGTACGCTGAAGCCCCCGAGGCGAATTGTGCGCAGTGGCTCGAGCGTATGCAGCCGCTTTGCGTGCAAGGCTTCAGCCGTGCCGTGCGATGTATAGACTGGCATGAGTGCCGCATAACTGCGCACATACTTGGCGTGGTCGCCATGTTCGTGCGTTACGAGGCAGCCTACCACTTGGCGCGTGTGCCAGCCGAGAGTGGCGAGGCACTCCTGCCGCGGCACACCGCACTCGAGAACAAGTGCTTCCGTGCCGTCGGACAGGACATACCCATTGCCAACCGAGCCACTATTGAGGACAGTGAGTTGCATTAGACCTCTTCGAATATACTTGGCATTTCTTCGCGCTTCGCCTCTGCGGTAGCGGTCAGTGCTTCTTCATCAGGCAGGTCTTCGCTGTTGGCGTGTTGCTGCACCTGTTGCTCTGTTACATCTTCGTATGGCGTATCAACCACTTGGCGTTGTTCGTCGGCGGTGTACATCGCACCGAGTTGTGTAGGGAACGCCTCGCGCAGGGCGTGTACGAGGGCTACTTTGCGAATCATCGTACATTTGATAGCATTCCAAGTGCTACGCCCTTTGTCGTAGTCTTTGAGGTTGCAGTAGGCTTTGATTGGAAAGTCGCGGTCTTTGCGATAGACCTCTGCCCAGCCGCCGAGCAGCACATCGCCGTCGCGCATGAATTCGCCCTCTTCATAGACTACCTCTGTACCACGCTTGAGTATCAGACCTGCACGGAAGCCACGGTATTGCTCGCAGCCCTCGGCACGCTTCATGAACGCCTCTTTGCTGACAATTATCGAAGCATTGTCTTCGCCTCCGCGGTTGTTGGCAAATTTTACGAGGTAGGCTTCGTTGAGAAATGGGTTGAGTTGCTGATACTTGCAGATGGAGATGAACTGCAAGATTTCTTGGTCGGTTACATTGCCGCTCCCTTTGGTGAGGTACTGGCGAACGATGTTCGCATTGAGTTTGATTTCTTGACCGAGGGTGTTATACACGACCTCCATCCTCGAGGCAGGATTCACTGCCATTGCTTGTTGTTTTTCCATTGTTGTGAATGTTTTAATTTGTTTGATAATAAGTTGATTATGAGCGTGTTTCGTTACGCATGGCAAAGGACACACAATTATTCGGAACACGCAAGTTTTTTGGCATAATTAGTTGATAGTCAGTTTACTATTTTTGACCACCGTGAGCGTGATGCATTGCCCATTGGTCGGCAGTAGGTTGGTTACCGATTCGGCATTGTCCACGAATAGCGGCATACTGACTTGGTACGCCTTGGCAAAGGCATTTACGATGTCTATTCCTGCGTTTACTTGCGTGGCGCGGTTTTGTTGCTCGTATGGCACGCCGTCGATAAGGGCGGTGCAGACCTCGCGTTCGCCATCGTTGGTCAGATTCGGCTCGTACATTTTCCACCGCACGAGTGTGAAGAGGCTCGACACGCCATTCTCTACTGCCATTATCTTGGCTTTTCTATAGCTTTGCATTTGCTGCTCTGCGCCCTCGTTTTCTGCCATAGCGTCGGCGAGCAAGCGTTGGCGTGCCTCGAGGCGTGCGCGCTCTTCAGCGATACGCTGGTTGGTGTCGCGTGCAGCCAGTCGGCGCAACAGGGCTTCCTGTTGGACTGTCAATTCTGCAATGTAGGCTTTGCACTTGGCAATGGCTTCGCTATTGTTTTCCGTTGTTGGCGCGGTTTCTGTTGCTTGTATCGCGTTCAGTTGCTCGAGCATGGCTTGATAGTACTCATCTTCAGCCAGTATCGTATCGGGCAGCCGTAGTGCAGCAAGGTTTTCCTGCGCTTTCAGGTTACAGGCTTGCAGAGTTTCGAGGCGAGCCGTGTCGGCTGCATCTTGTTCCGCCGATTGGGCGTTTGCGGCAGCGTATTGGTCGATACGCTGTTTGCACGCTTCCGCCTGTGTTTGGATAGCGTGTAGGCTTTCGGCTTTGGCAGTGTTCCACACTTGTATGGCTTTTTCGCGCGCCGCTGCTATACGCTCTGTCGGCAGTGGCTGACCGCAGGTGGGGCAGTTTGTGTCGATGGTAGGCGTGTAGGTTTCTGCATTCTTGGCACTCCATTGGTCGCGCAGGGCGGCAATATGGCTTTTTTCGGCGTTGATAAGGTCGAGGTAGCGTTGTGTGTTTTGACTACTGATTTCGAGGCGGCGCGCAATAGTGTCGGTTTCGGCAGCGATTGATTGTAGCCCTTGTTCTTCCTCGCTGCGCCGTTTGTTGTAGGCGTTTTGTGCCGCTATTTGTCGCTCGCTTATTTGCTGCGATAGGCGTGCAATTTCTTGGCGTTTGTCGGCGGCTTGTTGCAGTGTTGCTTCATCGACCGTGGCTGATTGCAGCGCATCTATTTCTGTTTGTGTTTTGGCGATAGACTCTTTTACCGCCTCGAGTTCCTTTTCGACCGCCTCAAAGTCATCTTCTACACGCAAGCGATCCTGCGCCTCGAGAGCGGCTGGCACACCGTCGAGTTCCTGCTTTACGATACTCTTTTGCCGTTTGACCATCGCTTGCAGTTCATCGATGGTTAGCCCCTGTTCGAGGGCTTTGAATACTGTTGGAAACGGCTTTGCAAGCGTCCGCTCATCTATTGCGGGTGCTATCTGTTGTAGGGCGGCACGGCAGGTTTTTTGATCCATTGCTGGAATAATGCCGACTGCCGACAGCAAGAACCAGCGGTCGAGCGGTAGCACCTCTTCGAGTTTTGCGTTGTACTGGCTCTTCGAGAGCGGCACATCGTTGATGGCGTACTCGCTCTTTGTGCCTTTGCAGATAAGTTCAGCCGTGCCACGCGGTTTCACCCATTCCTCTTTGAGCGTCCGCTCTACAATAATCGGATTCGTGTCGAGCGTCAGGTGTAGGCGCACGCTGGTAGTCAGTTTGTGCTGCACCTCGTTTTTCTCATCGAGCGGCTGCACTTTGGTGGCGTTGCCCTGTTGGTTTTTGTCGAACAGACACCACAGATAGGCTTCGAAAATGGTCGATTTGCCAGTGGCATTGTCGCCTGTGGTGTGGGTGTAGTCGGCGTTGAATGTGTAGTCCGCCTCGACGACCCCCTTGAAATTCCGCAACTCCATGCGGTTGAGTGTGATTGTTTTCATTGTGTTGAATGTTTAATAGGTTTGTTACTTTACTTTCGTCTGCAGTCGAATGTTCGCTTGAAGAGGTTGGCGTGTGTCCGCTTGAAGCGTTCCACCTCGGCGCGTTCGATACGCACCTGCCCACCATACTCGTAACTTTCGAGTTCGCCACGGCGACGCATATTGTCTATCGTCCCCTCGCTGAACCCGAGAGCCTCGGCAGCCTCGCGTTTGGTGTAGGGACGCTCTGCACTGGCTTTGGCGGCGAGTTCGGCTTGACAGCGTCCACTGCGAACACCCTCCATAAAGGTTTCCTCGCGGTCGCGGTGCAGGTAGTCGAGCAGCGACTGGCTATCAACGAGTAGCATGGTGGTTTGCCCTGTTGGTAGATTGATCGGGTTCATGGCTGTGTGAGTTTAGCGATTGTTTTCTCCATTTGCGAGACAGCGATTTCGGTCTCCCTTTTTATTTTCCGAGTAAATTCGAGCCATTCTTGTACGACAGCAAATTCCCCGACGGTCAGTTCACGGAGGTCATTTTTCTTCAATGCCCGTCCGAGTAGGATACGCTTCGAGGGGCAGCATTCGCCCCACGGGTCTTTTTTGCCCTGTGGCAGACTGGCGCGGAGTTCGCGCATTTGTTGAATTGTTTTCATCTTTTCTCCTTATTTTAGCGTTTTTTATTTTCGATGTAATAACCGTTGAGCGTGCGTCCGCAGGTCGCTACGCCGTAGGCATCGATGCGCCCGAACTCGTACGCTACCTCGAGCATACTTTTGTGCAGCACCTGCGCCACCTCTTCGGTCGTAGCGTGCAGCGGCAGCACGCAGCAGGTTTCTTTTTCTTTGATGATAGCCATTGCCGCTTCATACACCTCGCGCGTGGCGGCACTCTTTGCGTCCGTCTGCTTCTCGTTCATTGCTTTGCCCTCCCGAAATTGCGTTCCGCTTCATCGAAAAACGAGCGGCACATTTTTCCAAAGTCGGCAGCCAAAATGCTGTCCGCTGCCATACGCTCGCACTTGCCATTGTAGTGCAAGTAGATGCGATTCGTTCCGCAGTCCAAGACTATGCAGCAGTGGTCTGCAACGGTACTTTGTAGGTACATCGTTTTGCGAGCCGTGTCGAATGTGGTTGTGTAGTTCATTTTTTATTATTTTTTGTTTGTTATTACTTTGTCTTTTGGTTATTTTATTGTACCTTTGTCGGAATTATACGCTGTTGGATTTGTTCGCCTTTCGTTTGTATCTCGTTTGTGAGTGCAAAGGTACATCATTTTTGATGAATTACCAAATTTTTTGGCGAAAAAATGAGTTAAAAATTGTTAATTTTTGGTTTTTCTCCAAAAATCAGCCTATTTTAGGGGCTTTATTGAACTTCTAACACCTACGATTATGGGACAAAAAACAAGACTTGAGGAACTTTACGAGTTGGCGCGCCAGCACGACCTTGTGAATAGCAAGGGTGAATTTGCAACTTTAATCGGTATGGACGGTGCTTCTTTGTCGCACGCACTTAAGGACGACGGCAGAGTCAGCACCGCTAATGCCATTCTGCGTGCCGAACACGCTTTGATGCGCGCTGGAGTATCTTTGTTCGCCTCTGCCAATGGCGACGGCTCGATGCACAATATCCACGGCAATCAAAATCAAAATGGGGTTTCCTCGCAGACTATCGATAGCCTTATTGCTGAGATGGCAGCGCAGCGCGAGGCGAACAACCGTGCGTTGGAGCAGAAGGACGCTACGATTGACCGTCTGCTTTCGTTGTTCGAAAAACTGCAAAACAAATAGTGTATGGAAGCGAATAACGACTACGGGCTGATTTATGTGCTTACGAATGAGTGCATGCCCAACCTTATAAAAATCGGCAAAACCTCGCGGCACGACCTCAAAAAACGAATGACAGAACTTTACTCCACAGGCGTTCCTGCACCGTTTGAGTGTCTGTTCGCCTACAAGGTAGAGCTGGAGCGTTTGACTGATGTCGAAGCAGGGTTGCATTCTCTGTTCGACGAATACCGTGTGCCGTCGGGGCGTGAGTTTTTCTTTGTGAAACCGAATAAAGTCGAGGTCGCACTTCGAACGATTGGCAATTTCCAGCCCGCCGACGATGCCACACAGGAGGTGCAGCAGAAGATAGACGAGGTGGTGGCAGCCGATGAAAAACGGCGCAAAAATCCGAATATGGACTTTTTCGAGATGGGGCTGCACGAGGGGCAGGTGTTGGTCTATAAGAACGACCCTGCCGTTACCTGCTCGGTGGCGACGAATAAACGAGTGTCGTACAATGACAAGGAGTACTCGCTTTCGGGGCTGACACACCAACTGCTTGGCACAAAATACGCCGTTCAGCCCTCCCCTTATTGGCTGACCAAAGATGGCACGCCGCTTTCTACCCTATATATAGCGTACACCAAGCGGCTTGCAGCCGCGCAAACGGCGACCAATGCCGCTGTGGCGAGTGCAGCCGCCTCTGTATCAGCCGACCTTTCTCAATCTATAAACTCTTAATTTTTCCGACTATGCGTAGCGAACAACGAGCCGAAATCGACCGCCGTTTCCTGAAAGCCTACCGTCTGCTCTACGCCGACGAAAAGGTGCAGACAAAACGGGAGTTTTGTGAAAAAGTGGGGCTTATTCCGCAAAATTTCTCCATGCTTGAGCGTGGGGGGCTTTCTTCTACAGTGGACAATATCTATAACCTCGCCACTCGCTTTGGCGTGTCGCTGGAGTGGCTTTTTTTCGGCACAGGCGATTTTTATGCCAACCATTAAGTATAGAATATCGACACGCGTCCATGGCG
The DNA here is from genome assembly GCA_963593685.1 of Segatella copri. Taxonomy (GTDB): domain Bacteria; phylum Bacteroidota; class Bacteroidia; order Bacteroidales; family Paludibacteraceae; genus W0P28-013. The sequence continues at coordinate 36,415 of CAVBBP010000007.1, read as the reverse complement.
GACAGGCAGAGGTACTCGCACGGTTCTACGATGGCGAGTTTTCGCAGCGTGCAAAGACACGACTATCCGTACCCGTCGCTGCTTGGAATGCAGCCTTGGGGCAATTGGAGATACCCAAGCGCACAACGCCCGAATCCGTCGCACTCCGAGAACAACAACATCGCCTCGATGAATTGACCGATGCCGTCTATACCGCATGGTGGCGCGACCGCTTCGATGCGCGCGAGGGGTGGTTGCAGCAGACTATCGACGACTTTTTTAGTATCCCACAAAAATCGGAGTCTGCCCCTATGCGCATTCGTATGCCCGACCTTATCTTGGAGTTCGCCCTTATCAAAGACATTTCCGAGCAAACTGCCAATCAATATCGCTGTTTAGCGGCGGCTCTTCAACGCTACGAATCTATTGCGCGTCCACTCTATGCGGATACTTTTTCTCAAAAAGATGTGGAGGGTTTTGTGCGGCTATTCTCGGAGGAGACGATTTCATTCAAAGGCAAGCCATCTACCGCTGTGCGCTCGCGAAACACGATATCTCGCACCCTCAAGCGATTAGCCTCGGTGTGCAATTATGCCGTTGGCAAAGGTTATATGGCGGAGAGTCCTTTTGGCATTGGAAAATACAAAATACAGGGAGAGATTTACGGTAATCCTGTCTTTTTGACCATAGCAGAGCGCAATCGTCTGTACGAGTTTCAGGGGTTACCTGCGCGCCTTGCAGTGCAGCGCGATATATTCATTTTTCAATGCCACATCGGTTGCCGTGTGAGCGACCTTATCGAATTGACAGAAAGCAATGTTACGGAGGACGGCTTTTTGCAGTACATACAGCATAAACTGCGCAGAAGCAAGCCTATGGTTGTTCGCATACCGCTTTCTGATACCGCACTGGAGATTATTGCGAAATACAAAGGTAAGTGCCGTGACAATCGCCTTTTGCCGTTTGTTCAGACAACGACCTACAACCTCGCTATTCACGAAATTTTACGCCTTGCTGGTATCGACAGAGTGGTATTGGTGCAAGACCCAAAAACATTGCAGACCGTTCCTCGCCAAATTTGGGAGGTAGCGAGTTCGCACCTCGCTCGGCGTACATTCATCGCCAATGTGTTTAAGGTTACAAAATCCGAGCGCATCACATCAGCGTTCACAGGTCATACAAACGGCTCGCGTGCCTTTTGCCGTTACACCTCGGTGGACGACGATATGAAACTCGAGGTTTTACAAAATATGAACGAAATAAAATGACGGATTTTGACGGATTTTTTTGTTAATTGTTGTGTTCCCTTGCGTTCCCCATTCGATCCGCCATTCGGCACTTTTCAATTACAGAGCCGTTTCCATATCATCATCCCCCAAGCACTCGCAAGGTGCTGGTTCATTTGAAGATTTGAAAATTATGCGGTTGGTGCTGCGTTCAATCGCAAAATTGGTTCGTTTCTTTTGGTCGTCAAAAGAAATGAACGAAAAAATAGACGGAAAAATTTACTTGTGTGAGAAATTTATAGAAGTCCACAATAAACAATGAGCAACATCAAAATCCATATCCTGCATACAGGCGATGTGCGTGTGTCGCCTTATCTGCCTTTCGGTGGCAACTGCAATGTGCTGAAAGCCATGGGCTTGACCACTCCACGCAACCAATGGCTATGGCTGCCCGTGTTCTGCTACTTGATAGAACACCCCAAAGGGCGAATCCTCGTGGACACAGGCTGGAGCCGCTCGATGAGTCCCAATGGCGCATTCGACCGACGGGCACAAATACGCTCTCTCGGCTGTCTGCCACTTTATCTCTGCAACCAAGGTGTCTTGCCTACGGGACAGAGCATTTCCGAACAACTGCACGCAATGGGATTGAAAGACAGCGACTTAGACTATGTTCTACTCACACATCTCGACTGCGACCACGCCAATGGATTGGACGAGGTGCAGCACGCCAAGAAGATTCTTTGTTCTACGGCAGAACTGCATTTTGCCACGCATGGCGGCTTGGTCAATCGGGTGCGCTATCAGTCGCGTTGGTGGCGAAATACTGCTTTGCAGACTTTCGATTGGAACGGTAACGAAGGGCCAGCGCATCACTCTTTTGACTTGTTTGGCGACGGCAGTATTGTGCTGATAAATATCCCCGGACATTCCGACGGTATGTGTGCGGTGCGTATTTGCAATGCGCAGGGGCAATTTGTGCTGCTCTGTGCCGATGGTGGTTATGCACGCCGCTCGTGGGAGGAGATGATTACTTCGGGCATTGCCACCGACCGCAAGGCACAACGGCAGTCGCTGCAATGGATTCGCACCCAAAGTCTTTCGCCCAACTGCTTGGGAGTATTTGCTTCGCACGATACGGAAATTTCACCGCAAGTAATTGAACTACAATAAATTAACTTCAAAGAAATCCTATACAATCGACAATAATAGAATACACTTTCACACTTTCACACTTTTACACTTTCTCACTAACTGCATCATCTCCACATCGGCGTATTCGTCGCCTTGGCGCATCCAACTGCGCAGTGTGCCGCAGTGCGCAAATTGAGCCTTTTCGAGCAGACGCAGACTGGCTTGGTTGGCGGTCGGCACATAGGCGTAGAGTTGCTGCATGTGCAGAAAACCGAAAGCGTAATCGATAAGCAGCGACAGTGCCTCGTGGGCGAACCCTTGGCGTTGGTAGGCCTTATCGACCAGTATGCCCACGCCAGCGCGCAGGTGGTGCGGGTCGAAATCGTACAAATCGATGCTGCCAATGGTTGCGCCGTCGGCGTTGCGCTCGATGATGAGCCGCAGTTGCCGTTTTTCGTAAATCGTCTTGTTCGAATAGGCGATGTATTCCTTCAGAATGTAGCGCGAATAGGGCTCCACCGCGCTGCCCACGCACCAAAGCGACGAATCGTTTTCCCAGCGGTAGAACGCCTCCAAATCCTCTGGCTCCAAAGCACGTAGCGTAATCCGTTCCGATTTCAAGTATTCCATAGATAGTACGGTTTTTACAAAGCAAAGATAACAATTTTTTTTGAGTGAGGAATTAGGAGTGAGGAGTGAGGAATTTTTTTAGTGAGAAGTTAGAAGTGAGCAGTGTTTTTAATTGCTCAATTATCTAATTTCCAATTATTTAATTAATTTTTGGAAGCGTTTTGGAATGCGAAAATGCGCGCAGCGAATTATTCGGCAGCCACAACGCATCAACGATTCTACAATTCAACAGTTCAACGCTTCAAAAAAAAGGACGCACTCGGTGCGTCCCTACTTTATACACTTTTCACTTTATACACTTTCATACTTTCTCACTTTCGTACTTTCCAAACTTCCTTTGCGCGCATTTTTTGCAAGCAAAAAAATGCTATCTTTGCAGTGCGAAAAATAATTCTAAAAAAATACACACAATAATGGAAAAAAGTGCATTGCAGATAGCGCGGGCGGCTTATAAGCCGAAATTGCCCATTGCGCTCGAGGGTGGCGTTGTGTTGAACGAAGGCGCAGCCACCGAGTCGGTTGCCGACCAAGCAGCCATCAAAGAGTTGTTCCCGAACACCTACGGTATGCCGTTCATTACCTTTGGCGTGGGCAAAGAACCACTCAAAGCGCGCGCCAATGTGGGCGTGATTTTGTCGGGCGGACAGGCTCCCGGCGGTCACAATGTGATTGCTGGCTTGTTCGACGGCCTGAAAAAATTGAACCCCGAGAACAAACTCTACGGATTTTTGGGCGGTCCCAGCGGCCTTATCGACCACAAATATATCGAACTCACCGCCGAAATTATCGACGAATATCGCAACACAGGCGGTTTCGACATCATCGGGTCGGGGCGCACCAAATTGGAAGAAAAAGCGCAGTTCGATAGCGGTATCGAAATTTGTAAAGAGTTGGGAATCAACGCTATAGTCATCATTGGCGGCGACGATTCGAACACCAACGCTTGCGTTTTGGCCGAGTATTATCTGCAAAAAAAATGCGGCATTCAGGTCATTGGCTGCCCAAAAACTATCGACGGCGACCTGAAAAATGCCATGATCGAAACCTCGTTTGGCTTCGACACGGCGTGCAAAGTCTATTCCGAACTGATTGGCAACATCGAACGCGATGCCAATTCGGCAAAAAAATACTGGCATTTCATCAAACTGATGGGGCGTTCGGCCTCGCATGTTACGCTCGAATGCGCCCTGCAAACGCACCCAAACATCACGCTCATCGGCGAAGAGGTGGAGGCGAAAAACCAAACGCTTGATGATGTGGTTACCTACATTGCCGAAGCCGTGGCGGCGCGCGCTGCCAAAGGTTTGAACTTCGGCACAGTGCTTGTTCCCGAAGGGCTGATTGAGTTTATTCCAGCCATCAAACATCTGATTTCGGAATTGAACGATATGTTGGCACAAAACCAAGCCGAGTTCGATGCAGTGCCAGCCGACGAAAAGATTGCCTATGTGGTGAAACACCTCAGTGCCGAAAATGCTGCCATTTTCGAGAGTCTGCCCACCACCGTTTCGCGGCAGTTGGCTTTGGAACGCGATCCGCACGGCAATGTGCAGGTGTCGCTCATCGAAACGGAGCAGTTGCTTGCCGAGATGGTTGGCAAAAAATTGGACGCTTGGAAAAAAGAGGGCAAATATGTGGGCAAATTTGGCGTACAGCACCACTTTTTCGGCTACGAAGGTCGCTGCGCTGCGCCGTCGAATTTCGATGCCGACTACTGCTATTCGCTCGGGTTCAACGCTGCACTGCTCATTGCCAGCGGCAAAACGGGCTATATGTCGTCGGTGCGTAACACCACCAAACCTGCCGACCAATGGCTGGCTGGCGGCATTCCCATCACAGCCATGATGAACATGGAAAAACGCAACGGCAAGATGAAACCTGTGATTCAAAAGGCTCTTGTACGCCTCGATGGCGGTCCGTTCCGCTATTTCGCTGCACATCGCGAAGCGTGGGCGCGCGAAACCGCCTATGTCTATCCCGGTCCCATTCAGTATTTCGGTCCGACCGAAGTCTGCGACCAACCCACCAAAACGCTGGTTCTCGAACACCAATAAAAAACGCCCTTCGGGGCGTTTTTTTTAGTTTAGAATTAAGAATTTTGAATTATGAATTAGGCGGAGGTGCGGCAGAGCAGCAAATCCAGAATTTCAGAATTTCAAATTGGGTTGATGAGTTGATCAGTTTAATGCATCAATAAGGGTCTGTGCGGTCTATTTCTGGTTTTTTGCGCTGCGCGCTGTTTCAAAGTTTAAGAGTTTTAGAGTTTCAAGTTTCGGTAGCCGAAGTGCCGCAATTATTATTCATTGTTCATTGTTCATTGTTAATTCTAAATTGGTTCTAACCCCCTCCGCTTCGCTCGTCCCCCTATCTTTGCGCTTCGCTCCAAGCAGGGGGACAGAATCGCGTCCAACATTGTCCGATTCTCTCCCCCTGCTGCGTAGCAGATAGGGGGAGTACCCACGCCAGTGGGGGTAGGGGTTAAATCTGCAAATCCACAAAAACGGACGCACTCGGTGCACCCCTACTTTTTACTTTCCACTTTATAGACTTTTCACTTTTCAAACTTTTTTCGTATCTTTGCAAGTCGAAACGGTTATTTAGACTGAGTCTAAATTAGATGATGAAACGCACACTTGTTATAACAATTTTTGCGGCGGCACTGCTGACTTTTGTGGGGTGCGGACGCACCAAACGCACGGCCGACACGCGCAGTATCGATTTGGAGATGCACATCGGGCGGTTCGACAGCGCATTGTGGACGCTCGACCGCACTAACCTGCCCGCTGCCATCGACACATTGGCGGCGCACTACCCCGACATCACGCCTGTCTATCTCGAACGCGTGGTGGAATTTGGCGCGGTGGGCGACACGCTCACCACCTACACACTCGAACGCTTTTTTGCTGACACGGCTGTGGCGCAACTCTACACCGATGCGTTGGCACATTTCACCGATATGCGCAGTTACGAGGCGACGCTCACCGAAGCGTTTCGCCGTGCGCGCTATTTCTTTCCCGACCGCGCCACACCGCGCCTCTACGCCCACATTTCGGGCTTGAACCAAAGCATGGTGGTGGGCGATGGGTTCGTTTCGGGCAGTATCGACAACTACATGGGCAGCGACTATCCGCTCTACGAGAGAGTTGGCATTTACAACTACCTGCGGCAAAATATGCGCCCCGAAAAGTTGGTACCCGACTATGTTACCGCTTGGCTGTTGAGCGAATTTCCGTTCACGCCACGCACGGGCGAACTTCAGGAGGAGATGATTTACCGCGGCAAAATACTCTATACCGCCTCGGTGCTGCTGCCCGAACTGCCCGAGTCGCTGCTGATGGGCTACACGCCTGAACAGTGGGAGTGGTGTCGCAAATACGAACACGACATGTGGATGACGCTTGTTGGCAGTCGGCACTTGTTTAGCCGCGACGCCACCATACGCATAAAATACCTGAACGATGCGCCGTTTACAAAACCTTTCACGCAACAGTCGCCGGGGCGCGCTGGCGCGTGGGTTGGCTGGCAAATCGTCGAAAAATATATGCGCACGCACCGCGATGTGTCGCCACGCGAACTGATGTTGCGCCCCGAAGACGAAATCATGCGCGATGCAAAATACAGCCCATAAATCGACCGAAAAACGATGTTGTCCGCCGAAGAGGAGATAAAACAGGCGACCAAAATTCTGGCCGACTATCTGAAACAGAAGCACTTACGCCGCACGCAAGAGCGTTTCAGTCTGTTGGAGTTGGTCTATGCGCAGCCGTCGCACTTTTCGGCCGATGCGCTGGTGGAACTCGCCACGCAAGAGTTTCGCGTGAGCCGCGCCACGGTTTACAACACGCTCGAACTGCTGGTGGCGTGCCGTTTGGTGGTCAAGCACCAGTTCGATTCGCAGCACACCGAATACGAAAAGATAACCAGTAGTGCCACACATCACCACCGCATCTGCATTGGGTGCGGCGCAGTGAGCGAATTTTCAGATCAGAAAATACGGCGCGCCATACAATACCGCACATTTTCGGCCTTCGTACCGACGCACTACACGCTCTACCTCTATGGTTACTGCAAAAAATGCGCAAAAAAACTCAAACGCTAAAGGGGACTTCTATAAATTCCCCGTTTAATGAAAATTTAAATTGGCACAATAATTGTTACTACTAGTAGCAAGAAGCAAGATACAAGTAGCAAGAAAAGATTTTAAGAATATAGAATATAGAATATAGAACATAGACGATGACTATGATGAAGACTAAGACCAAAGGCTTTCCACCTATCGGGGGAAATGGGAAAGGGGGCTACAACCGAGGGAATGAATAATCAACAATAAACAGTGAATAATAATTGTGGCATTTCAGCTACCTGAAATTTGAAACCTGAAACCTGAAATTACTTTCCACTTTACACACTCTTAACTTTATAGACTTTATAGACTTTATACACTTTTCACTTTATAAACTTTATAAACTTTCAACTAAACTATGGCATGGATTATTTTTGGCGTTGTTGCACTATTGAGTTGGATTGTGCAAAAATCGCTTGACTCAAAATTCAAAAAATACTCTGAAATCGAGTTGCCGAGCGGCTTGACGGGCGCAGATGTGGCGCGTAAAATGCTGGCCGACAACGGCATAACCGATGTAACCGTGCGCGCCACCAACGGTCTGCTCACCGACCACTACAACCCAACGGACAAAACCGTGAACTTGAGCGAGGGCGTTTATAACTCGTGCAGCGTGGCAGCCGCCGCTGTGGCCGCCCACGAATGCGGACACGCAGTGCAGCACGCCTATGGCTACGCACCGCTCAAAATGCGGTCGGCATTGGTGCCAGCGGTCAATTTTTCGGCCAAATTTGTGTCGTGGATTCTGCTGGCGGGCATGATTTTTCTCAACACATTTCCGCAACTGATGCTGGCGGGCATCGTGCTGTTTGCGCTCACAACGCTCTTCAGTTTTGTTACGCTGCCCGTCGAAATCAACGCCAGCAAACGCGCGCTCTTGTGGCTCAACAACGCTGGCATCACCAATTACGAAACGCACCCGCAAGCCGAAGACGCACTGCGCGCCGCCGCTTACACATACGTGGTGGCTGCACTCGGCTCGCTGGCTACGCTCTTCTATTACATCATGGTTTACGCCAGTCGCAGGGACTAATCGTTAAGGAAACTTCTATAAATTCCCGATTATCACAAGAAGAGTGAGGAATTAGGAGTGAGGAATTTCTTTTAGTGAGAAAGTATGAAAGTGCGAAAGTAGGGACGCACCGAGTGCGTCCGACGAAAATGAATAATTAACAATGAATAATAATTGCGGCACTTCAAATACCGCCAACCTGAAACTTTGAAACCAAAAACACAGAAACAGCGCAGAGCGCGAGAGACTTAGAAATTAGAAACCAGAAACCAGAAATCAGAAATTTATAGAAATTCCCCTAAAAGATAGAAAATGATTTCAATCATCGTCGCCATAGCGCAAAATTTGGCCATCGGCAAAAACAACGATCTGTTGTGGCATCTGCCCGCCGACCTCAAACATTTCAAGCAACTGACCACGGGACGCACCGTGATTATGGGCGAACGCACATTCTTGTCGCTGCCACGCCGACCGCTGCCCAACCGCCGTAACATCGTCATCACCGACAAGGCCGACTTGCAATTCGACGGCTGCGAAATGGCGCACAGCATCGACGAAGCGGCGCGGCTCTGTCGCCCCGACGAGGAGAATTTCGTCATCGGCGGCGGCAGCATCTACCGCCAATTTATGCCGCTGGCCGGCACGCTGCACATCACTTGGGTTTATCGTGATTTCGATGCCGACACCTTTTTCCCTGCCATCGACGCGGCAACTTGGGAGGCGGTGGCGCAGTCGGAACGCCAGCGCGACGAAGCCACAGGACTTGAATTTGCATTCGTTACCTACAAACGCCGTAAAACTCTGATAGACAACGCATAACACCGATTTTTGATGGCACCGAAGAAGAAAAATTTTTGGAACAAAATGCGGTTTCGCTACCGCATGTCGATACTGAACGAAAACACGCTGGCCGAAACATTTCATGTGCGATTGTCGCGGCTGTCGGTGTTTCTCATCGTCTGCACCTTCGGCATTGTGTCGTTTGTGCTGCTGTCGCTGATAATTTTTCTCACGCCCATCAAACACTATTTGCCTGGCTACAGCGATGCCTCGATTCGCACCGATTTGGTGGAACAGGTGCTGCTCGTCGATTCGTTGCGCGAACAGTTGGCACTGCAAGAGATGCAACTCGCCGTCATCAAAAACATTGTGGCTGGCGACATCTCGCCCGACACCATCAACACCGATTCGCTGACGATGACCGACTGGAAATCGCTCTCGCTCGATAAATCGAAACGCGAAACCGAATTTTGCAACGACTTTGAGCAGGTCGAACGTTACAATCTTGGCGCGCTCGAAACACCGCAAAGCACTGTGGCACAGGTATTTATCAAACCAGTGAAAGGCGTGTCGATTCGTGCTTTCGACCCCGAAACGCGCCATTTGGGCGTCGATGTGGCCACCTCGTCCGACGAAGTGGTACTGACCGCACTCGACGGCACGGTGATGTTTGTCGATTATTCGCTCGACAATGGCTATATCATCGGCATTCAGCACACCGACAACTATCTGACATTTTACAAAAATTGCGGTCAAGTGCTGAAATCGGCAGGCGACAAAGTGCATGCTGGCGAAGCCATCGGTTTTGTGCGCAACGCCCAGCAATCCGAAGTGCCAAAACCGTACCTACATTTCGAAATTTGGCATCAAGGAATGCCCATCAACCCAACAGATTATGTGGTTTTCTAATGAAGGGGGCTTCTACAAATTATTACGAGAAGAGTGAGAAATTAGAAGTGAGAAGTTAGAAGTGTTTTTTTTGAGTGAGGAGTTAGGAATTAGGAGTGAGGAGTGATGCGGCAAAGCCGCAATTTCAAATTGTTAGTCGCAAGATATGAGTCGCAAGTAGCAAGACAAAAGGCTTGTCCCCCTTCGGGGGAAACGGGAAAGGGGGCTACAACCAGAAACAAACCTCGCAGACCAACCTCAATGCGTTAAACTCATCAACCAATCAACTCATCAACTCATCAACCCAATTTGAAATCTGAAATTTGAAATTCAATTCAGCAATGACAAAACAGCGATTAGCGATACTTGGTGCGACGGGTTCTATCGGCACGCAGACACTCGATGTGGTGGCGGCGAACCCCGAACTATTTGATGTTTACGCCATTACAGGCAACAACAATGTCGATGCACTCGTTGAGCAAGCGCGCCGTTTTCGTCCCGAAGTGGTGGTGGTGGCGAACGAAAATCACTACCAAAAACTGAAAGATGCGCTGGCCGACCTGCCCATCAAAACCTTTGCTGGCAGCGATGCCATCGCCGAAGTGGTGGCGCTGCCGTCGGTCGATACGGTGGTAACCGCCATGGTGGGCTACGCTGGTTTGAAACCGACCATTGCCGCTATCGAAGCAGGCAAAAAAATCGCTCTAGCCAACAAGGAGACGCTCGTTGTGGCGGGCGAACTCATCACACGCCTCACGCTCGAACACCACGCCGCTATTCTGCCCGTCGATTCGGAACATGGCGCAATTTTTCAATGCCTCGTTGGCGAAAATCCCGACGAAGTGGAGAAAATCATACTCACGGCATCGGGCGGTCCGTTCCGCACAAAAACTTGCGAAGACCTTACCCGAGTTACAGCAAGCGAGGCTCTTCGCCACCCAACTTGGCAGATGGGCGCAAAAATCACCATCGACTCGGCGAGCATGATGAACAAAGGGTTTGAAGTGATCGAAGCCAAGTGGCTTTTTGGGCTGAAACCTGCGCAAATCGATGTGGTAATCCACCCGCAAAGCATCATACACTCGATGGTGCAGTTCCGCGACGGCAGCATCAAAGCGCAACTCGGCGTGCCAGATATGCGCCTACCGATAGAGTATGCGCTCACTTTTCCAACGCGACAAAAGACCGATTTCGAGCGCCTCGACTTTACGAAATGCACGCAACTGACCTTTGAAAAACCCGATTTGAAACGCTTCCGCAACTTGGCGTTGGCATTCGATGCCATGGAAAAAGGTGGCAACATTCCTTGCGTGCTGAACGCTGCCAACGAGGTGGTTGTGGCGGCCTACCTGCACGACAAAATCGGCTTTTTGCAGATGAGCGACATCATCGAAGAGGCGATGGCAAAGGCGCATTTCGTAGCCCAACCCACCTACGACGATTATGTGGCAACCGACACAGAAATCAGAAAAATGGCGAGAGAACTCGTCGAAAAAAATAATCACGATTTTAATAAACACCGAAAATGACATTTCTCATCAAAGCCGCGCAACTCATTCTGGCGTTGTCTATCTTGGTTTTTGTCCACGAACTTGGACATTTTGGTTTCGCTCGCCTGTTCAAAGTGCGCGTGAATAAATTTTACCTCTTTTTCAATCCGAAATTTTCGATTGTACGCTTCAAAAAAATCGCTGGAAAATGGCGTGTGCGCTGGTTTGCGCCAAATGTGCCCGAAAGTGCCAAGCCCAAACTCGATGCGCAGGGCGATGTGGTAACAAACGCCAAAGGCAAGACCGTGTTTGAACCGCTCACCGAGGCCGAACTCGCGGCACTGCCCGACGACGATTGGCGGCGCTATCCCGAATCGACCGAATGGGGCATCGGTTGGCTACCGCTGGGCGGCTACTGTTCTATCGATGGCATGGTGGACGAAACGACCGACAGCACGCAACTCGCCAGCCAACCCAAACCGTGGGAATATCGCTCGCGCCCAGCGTGGCAACGCCTGTTTATCATCACGGGCGGCGTGCTGATGAATTTTGTGGCAGCTATCGTCATCTATGCCGCCATGCTGGGGCATTGGGGCAAGTCGGAACTGCCCATGCAAAACGCCTATCTCGGCTACGACTACTGCGAAATAGCGCAAAAATACGGCTTTACGAACGGCGACATCATTTTGGCAGTCGATGGCGACAGCGTGAAGTTTGCCCGCGATGCTATCGAGAAAATTCTAGTCGAAGGCAAACAAAATGTGCTGCTCCGCCACAACGGCAGCGACACGCTCATTGTGCTGCCGACCGATTTTGCGCAGCAACTTTTGGCCGCCGAAGAAACCAACTTTTTAGAATTGCGAATACCTTTTGTTGTGCAAGAAGCAGTTCCCCATTCGCCCGCCGATTCCATCGGATTGAGCGACGGCGACAGCATTGTCGGGTTGAACGGCAAATCGCTCTGCACCTACAGCGAAATTTCTCACGAACTGGCGGCACTTGCGGGGCAGCGCACCGACATCACTTTTGTGCGCAACGGCGAAACCATCACCGACAGCATTGTCGTTGGTGCCGACGGCAAACTGGGCATCTACCTGCGCAGCAATTTGGGCGCGTATTTCAAATTCGAGCGCATCGAATATGGCTTTTTCGCCTCGATACCAGCAGGTTGGGAGATGATGTGCGATGTGCTTGGCTCGTATGTCAAGCAGTTCCGACTCGTATTCACCAAAGAGGGCGCAAAAAGTCTTGGCGGCTTCGGTGCCATCGGCAATCTGTTCCCCGCCATGTGGGACTGGGCGACATTTTGGAACATGACGGCGTTCCTGTCGGTCATTTTGGCATTCATGAACATACTGCCAATACCAGTTTTGGACGGCGGCTATGTGTTATTTCTGCTCTACGAAATGATTTTCCGTCGCAAACCGAGCGACAAATTTATGGAAATCTCGCTCAATATCGGCTTCGCGCTGCTGCTGGCACTGCTAATCTACGCCAACGGCAACGACATCTACAAACTGCTGCTGAAATAGTTGCGACAAAAAATAGAAAAGCGGCTGCTCTGCAAAGGGCGGCCGCTTTGTAGTGTTGGGTTTTATCAAAACTCAACTACAAACCCAGCGTGAACATTGATGCCGGCTTGGGCGTAGTACCACGGCCAGCAAGCCGTACCGTTCTCGAATACTGCCAAGTCGCTACCGCCGTTGCTGGCGTATTTTGCATTGAAGAGGTTGTTGAGTTGGCAGAGAAGGCGAATCTGCGGCACATTGTCCTTGTGGCACCACTTTGTCATCGGCAACTGGTATTGCAGGTTGAGGTTGGTGGTCGTGAAGGCTTTCAGTGCCGCCGTTTCGTTTTCGGTATTGTCGAGATATTGCTTGCTCGTTACATTGGTTTGAATGCCCGCTGTGAAACCCGCATAGTCGAACGAGAAAAGCGACATGGCGGTTATCATCGGCGCAAAAGCGATGGTTGTCTCTTTGAGAAAAATCTCCTCGTTGCGTAGCCAGTTATAATCGGCATCATACACATCACGCGCGTCGGTGTAGTTCTTTATTTTGTTGCGCGAGAGAACAAAGTTGCCGTCCCAACGAAACCAGTCGCGAATCTTCACACCAGCGGTCAGTTCCATGCCCATACGATAGGAATCTTTCACATTGGTGGTCGTTTGCGCACCCACATCGTTAATGCGCCCCGTCAGCACCAGTTGGTTGTCGTAGTCCATAAAGTAGAAGTTCGCGCCGACTGCGAAACGCGGATGCGCATAGGTGTAGCCCACTTCGTAGTCGTAGAGTCGCTCCGCCTTCGGCATTTTTCCGCTATACTCTTTTGTCTCTTTGTCGTAAACAACATTTTCTTTGAAATTATCACGACTTGGTTCGCGATTCGCCATGGCAAAAGAAGCATAAAGCAAGTGTCCGTGATTCTCGTAGGTAAGACCGGCCTTTGGATTAAAGAAATGATAATCTTTTGTCAGCGGCAATTCTTGCAGATTAGGCTTATCCCAGAACTTTTTGAATGTTTCGTTATTTTGCCCTGCCATTGTGTAATGAACATACCGATACTGCAAATCGGCATACAGGCTCAATTTCTCTTTTGCACGATGAATGACGCGCCAGTTTGCCTTGGCGTAGATGTTGGCATCTGTCTTGTTGCCCGTGGCACGATAAAACTCATAGTTGGGATTATTCGCCAGAGTGTGTTCTCTATTGACATCTGCAATAGCGGAGTCCGACTGGTCTAACCACAGCAGATTGCCCCAATGCTGACCATAGTAGTGATTCGCTGCACCGCCAAATTGTACATCAACAACCTCATCTACATACTTGGCACTGATAATTCCACCTGCAAAATGATTATTCAGATGCTTTTGATAGATACCATTGGGCGTGTAGTCGCTTCCGTTTTCGTTTTTAATGCGCTGAAAGCCAAAATAGCCCAACGATTTCTGCTCCATCTGTTCGTAGTAACCGCCACCGTGCGTATAGTGTAGTGTTGCATTTAGTCCCCAATTTTGATTAAAGCGATGATTGACAGAGAGTTGTGCATGTTGCTGTGCATAGTTATCGGTCTGATTGTCGTAGTATTTTGTTGCTTTCTTTTGATTTCCATCTTCATCTAATAGCGGTTTTCCATCTTCGTCCCAAAGCAGGATTTCGTATTCGCCCGATGGGTTGTAGCGGCGGTCTGCGCCGTTTTTGCCGTAGGCTACATCGTAGGTAACGCCGTCCCAGCCCATGCCAGTTTTCTCTTTGCCGCCAAAAAAGCGTGCCACAACCTGCGTCTGCTTGCCATACCAGCCGAGGTCGGCATAGTACGAATAGAGGTCGGAACTTGCTCGATAGAGAAAACCATCGGAGTTTACCTTGCTGAAGCGGGCATTTGCTCGCCAATTATTTGGCAACACCACATGTGCCGATGCCATCTCGCGAAAAGTGTTATACATACCGCCGTTGAACGCCAGTGTGTAGTGGCTTGCGGTGTCGTTGTCTCCCGTCTGCATATTCAGGCTTGCCCCGAACGAAGCCGAACCATTGGTCGAAGTACCCACGCCGCGCTGCACATCGATGCTCGACATCGAGGCGGCCATATCGGTCATATTCACCCAGAAAACCGTTTGGCTCTCTTGGTCGTTGAGTGGCACATCGTTCACGGTCATGTTGATACGCGTGTGGTCTGTACCGCGCACACGGAAGTAGGTGTAGCCCACGCCCAAACCATCGTCGCTTGTTACTTGCAGCGCTGGCACGGTAGAGAGCAGATAGGGCAGGTTCTGTCCCGTGTTGTCGCGGTTCAGTTCTTTGCGGTCTATCACCTCGTGGTTGATGGTGGTTTGTTGTACTCGTTGCGCAACAACCTGAATTTCATCGAGTTGATGGTTTTGCACAAGCATTAGCGTGTCGTTCGCCTCCTGCGCCGAAAGCGAAACCGCGCAAAGTGTAGTACAGAAAAATAGTGCTGATTTTTTCATATTTACCTCCAAAAAAATTGTTTTTCACACCATTTTGGAGGCCGCCCAAGAGCGGGCGCAACAACGCTTTTTCCCTTCGCAGCATTACCTGCGCAGGTTCAAAGGGTATAATCTCAGCCTTTTGCCAAAGGCACCCCCAAAAATTGCGCTGCAAAGATACGAAAAAAGTTTGAAAGTGTGTAAAGTTCATAAAGTGTATAAAGTGGAAAGTGTGAAAGTAGGACGCGGCATGCCATGTCCGATGAATAAAGAGTAAGGAGTAAAGACAAAAGACTTTTTTATTTGAAAATTTGAAAATTGCGGCATTTCGGAACGCGAATAATTCATAATTCTAAATTCAAAATTGCTACTAACCCTACCCCTGCTCCGCAGGTACTCCCCTTGAAAAGGGGAGAGGACTGTACCAACTTGGTTACGAACAGACCCAACAACGGCGCGTTAAACTTTTCAACTCGTCAACTTATCAACTATCAACGACCAATTAATTCAACAACCAACAACCCCCCAAAACTCGCACGCCGCGCAATTCACTCTCGGCTGCACTTTTTTGTGTGCGATTTGCACAAGACAAAATAAAGTCTTACTTTTGTACCGCGATTTCTTACACAAAACGACAAAATCGTTTTCGAGTACGAAATTCGCTTATTTTGTAGAAAAACAGAGTGTATAAAAACTAAAAAAACATCGCCTATGGAAGAACGAGCGTAACTGTATAAGTGCGCATACCTTGAAATAGCAGAAAAAGCGTTCATTTACATCTTGCTCTATGAATCTGGACAATTCAAAAAGCAATCAAGAGGTAAAGTTCAGCGTTCACGCAGTTGCTGCGTGGGCTTTACTTTATATTTGATTGCAGGCAGTCCAGAGCCTTAGAGCAAATAACAAGAGTTTAGTCCCACGCTTTTTTTTGTGTGCGTGCTGCAAGAAAAATTATTTGTGGGGACAACGGCTAAACGCCCTGCCACAACCGAAACGGGCGCAACAAAACAACCTAAAAAAAACAAGAAAAAACAATGAAAACAATCAAATTTTTCGCGCTGGCCGCTACAATGCTGTGCGCTGCCACTCCATTTTCTTATGGCATAGATTTTTTCTATGATGGTATTGCGTACGATTTTGTATTGCCCGATTCGTTAAGCGTGGCGGTTTCTGGTGATTTGCCGGAGACTACCACTTCGGTAGTTATTCCTGATACAGTGGAAAACTATTTGGGAATAAAGTATCCTGTTACAGAAATTGGTAAGAGCGCCTTTTATAATCTTCCTATATTGCAATCGGTAACTCTGCCCAAACATTGCGTAAAAATTGGTGATTACGCCTTTTCGGAGTGTAGGGCTTTAGAAAAAATCAACTTAAGTGGCGTACTTGAGATAGGCAAGTCCGCTTTTTATAATTGTAAAAGCCTTAAGCAAGTAACACTTGCCGAAGGGGTTACTTCGATAGCCCGATATACTTTTATGAACTGTTCAGGTTTGACTTCTGTAACATTGCCGAATAGTTTGGTCGAAATTCAGAATGGTGCCTTTGGCTATTGTACGGGGCTAACTTCTATAACCATACCTGAAAATGTGCGTGTGGTGTGGGGACGCGCTTATGGTGGAGACAAAGGTGCATTTTATGGTTGTTCAAATCTTGGGCGATTAGAGTGGAACGCTAAAACATTTTTGCGTGACAATTTTAGCTATTGGGATAGAGTATGGGAGAACGGCCCTTTTGCCGATGTCCCTATCACTTCTGTAATCATTGGCAGTAGCGCCGACACGCTTCCCACGAATATGTGTAAGAATATGACCAAACTGAAATCTATCACCATACCAAATACAGTGAAAGCCATAAGCATTAGTATGTTCGCTGGTTGTACTAGTTTGGAATATGTAAGCATTCCTTCGTCTGTAAAAGGTTTACTTGCCGACCCATACAACAGCACAGACTACCTCTTCAACGGTTGTGTAAATGGCAAGTGTTGCCGCATTGATGCCAATTTGCAACCCTATGAAGAGAACTCTACATTGAATTACTGCAAATTTGATAGTTTAGTTTTTGGTTCGTCTGTAACATCATTTGATGTGCAATTCGTTGGTGCTTATCAGGGTACCGATATCTATTTTGAATCAGTCGCTCCCCCAACTATTCTCAATGCGGACAAAAAGATGTCAAACATCATTTATGTGCATGTTCCTCGAGGTACAAAAGAGGCTTATCGGGCTGCATTAGGCGACAACTACATCTATCTTGAACCAAACGAATCGCGTACCATTACAGGTTCTTGCGGTGAAAATCTCACTTATACCATTGATCCTACTACTGGCGATTGTGTGATTTCAGGTACTGGCGATATGACGGATTATTCGTACAATAATTATTCTCCTTTTTATCGTTATCGAACCCTTTTCAAAAATATAACTCTGCAAGAGGGCATTACCTCTATTGGTGAACGTGCTTTTGGTGGTTGCACTTATGAACATGAACAGATAATACTGCCTGAATCTTTACAGAAGATAGGAACAGGTGCATTGTGCTTTGAAAAATATGTGAATGGCCCAAAATATTATGATTATGGTGAAAATGTAAGAGAAGTGAGACTTGGTAAAAACATTACATATCTTGGGGAAAATGCATTTAACGAGCTACTGACGGTAATTACTTGCTGTTCCACTACTCCCCCAACAATTTCCAAAAATTATCCCCCTGCCCCAAATTTACTATTAGTGCGTGTACCTAAAGGCACTACGGAGGCATACAGAACCGCATGGGGCGATAAGTATATTTATGCAGAGGAAGGAATGTCAGACACTACGGGTGTACTCCTTGACGATGTTAATTGGTCGTTCAATCCATATACGCGTATACTCTCCATTACGGGCAATGGTCCAATACCGAATTTCAAAACTGGTGCGGCTAATTTAAAAAAACCATGGGCGGAATTTGAGGCTGTAGTTGATTCAGTGTATATTGGCGATAGCATTACATATATTGGCAACTATGCTTTTAGCGACTGTACTCCTTTGAAATCACTCGTTATCCCATCTGGCGTGAAAGCGGTTGGCTATAGTTTGGCAACCAATTCTGATATACGAACGCTCTATATCAATGCCTCGTTGACAAGTTCGCAAACCTACATTTCAAGCGGCGTTATCAGTAGCTCGATAGGCGAATGGATAGTTGGTCAAAGCACTACTTTATTCCCATTTAATGGAACCAAATTGACAAATGTATATATAGCCGATAGTGTAACGAGTGTTGCACCATATATGTTTGCAGGGTGTGATTCGTTACGCTCTATAGTCATACCAAATTCAGTCAAAACTATCGGCAGAAACGCTTTTGAAGCTTGTAGTAATTTAGCCTCTATTCAGTTGCCTAATGCATTGGAGGTAATTGATACAGCATGCTTTTATAGAACAACGGCTTTAGAGAGTATAACACTTCCTAAGACTATCAAACGAATTGGGCAAGAAGCGTTTGTGTATAGTGCAATCACGCAAATTGATTTGCCAGAGGGATTGGAGGCTATTGAAGAAGCGGCCTTTGGCTCTTCAGCATTAACATCTATTAAACTGCCAAACTCGCTGCAAGAATTGGGTAAAAAGGCTTTGTTTGATACGCAGATAGACACACTCGTTGTGCCAGAAAATGTTAAATTAATAGGTCCATATATTGTTAGTAACGATTTTTACTGTTATGGTGCTTCACGCGCTACACTAAAACTCTTGGTATGGAATGCCAAAAATGCCACTAACACATCTGTTGAGCACGAGACTTGGGGAGATAGCAGTAGTCCTATATTTTGGACTGATAAAATTGTTATCGGTGAAAATGTAGAGTCATTACCACATGATTTGGCAGTCTACGATTATCCATCGGTTCGTATACCTGACAAAGTGCAAACCATTTGTCCTTCGGCGTTGATGTATTTCACGGGAATACCAGATACCATCTACATCGGGACTGGGTTGAAAAAATGTGGTAAATCCGCAATGCTATGCTGGCGTAGTTCCCCGCGTCATATATTCATCAAGGATATAGCGGCATTTTGTCAAATAGAACATACTGGCTCGTTTACTTCTCGCTCTTCACACCTTTATCTAAATGGAATTGATGTTAATGAAATAGGGACAATCATTATCCCAGATTCAGTGGAATATATACGCCCCTATACATTTAGTTATTTTGATTTTAGTGGTTGTGACATTATTTTTGGCAAGAATGTGTTGGAAGCACAACAATATGCGTTTGCCTACTCCTATATCCGTTCACTAACAACCAACGACAATCTACTTGCATTGGGTACATACACTTGGAATTCAAGTAGTAGTAGATATGAGATAATCGGTTGTTTCGGGAATTCTAGTAATTATTATGATGACGCACGCATTGGTACCCTCACTTTAGGGAAAAACATACAAACCCTAAACATTTATGGTCCGATTATCAATCATCTTCGTTGGAATGTTTATTATGATGAATCGCGCATTCTTAAGTATCCATCGTTATTGTATAGTGTCGAATTCGGCGATAGCATTTTGAATGTTCCTGCCTATTTATGCCGCAATACAAACTTGAGTTCCATCTATTTGCCCAATACCATTCAGTTTATTGGCGATCAGGCTTTTTATGGTTGTTATAATCTCGCGGATATAAATATGCCACAATCGCTCACAACGGTTGGGAAAGAAGCCTTTTCGGGTTGTGGAGGAATTTCGGAACTTTCGTTTGCACAACGCTGCCAACTGAAAGATAAGGCCTTTTATAATTGCACGGGTCTTAAACAAATATACTGCTATAGTGATGTACCAGGTACTTGTGCGTCAGATGCTTTCGATGGATTGGACAAATTTGGGTGTACACTCTATGTGCCTGCTGGCAGTGAAGACAAATACAAAGTAGCCACAGGGTGGCGCGACTTTTTCTATACAAAAAGCATTGGTGCAGATAGTGTAGAAACGGGTGCAGTTTCGGTTGTACCCGAAATGAACGACGCATTGTTCACATGGCCTACCACTGATAATGCCAACACCTATTCTTTGCAAATAAACAAGGACAGCGTGATATTCTGTACTTTGCAGTTCAATGCCAATGGTCAGTTGTTGGGAATCGCATTCGCGCCATCAGAAAAGAGCGATAATAACAATTCGGAGTCGCCTTCATCTGGTTTCCAATTTAGAGTAACTGGCTTGCAATCTGCCACACGCTACTCTTATAGTATTGATGTAATGGACGATGCCGATAATTTGCTGAAAAAATATACGGGCAAATTCAAAACCAAAGAAACACCTTGGGATTCCGAAGGAGAATTTGAGCCAGATCCAGACCAAACACCAGATCCCGACACAGAAGAACCCGATGTTACGCTCTATGCGATAACAATTGTTGCAAGTGAGAATGGCGTAATTCTGTCAGATAAAGCAACTGCCACGACAGATGAAATTGTAACCCTTACTATTGTGCCAAATGATGGCTATAAACTCGGTGAACTTCAGGTAAAAATGGGCGATAATGATATTGCCGTAACAGACGATTTCAAGTTCACTATGCCCGCTGGTGCGGTTACAATTTCGGGTATTTTCGAAGAAGAATCTACTGCATTAAAAACCACCGAAGCGCAGGAACTCCGCACTGAAAGCGGTCGCATCATCTGTGATGGCGAGTTCCAGATTTTCGACCTGCTCGGCCGCAATGTAACCCGCCTGAACGGCTCGCTGAACGGCGTTTACATCGTCAAAGTGGGCGACAAGGCGCAGAAAGTGCTTGTTAGTCGCAAGTAGCAAGTCGCAAGACGAATTTGATAATGTAGAGCCGTCACACTGTGGCGGCTCTACTGTTTTACGGATTTTCTCAAATCATCAAATAACCAAATCTGCAAAATCAACAGTTCCCCTAAACTTTCCACTTTACACACTTTATAGACTTTATAAACTTTCCACTTTCACACTTTTCAAACTAATTTCGTATCTTTGCAGGTTGATTTGAAAAAATATCTGTTATGTACAAAATCGTCGATAAATCCTATTTTTCGTCAAATGTGGTGCGTCTCGAGGTGGAGGCACCGCTCATCGCTAAGGCGCGAAAGGCGGGTCATTTTGTCATTGTGCGCGTGGGCGAAAACGGCGAGCGCATGCCGCTCACCATTGCCGATGCCGATACCAAGCGCGGCACTATCACGCTGGTGGTGCAGACGGTGGGTGTCTCGTCGAGCAAACTGTGCGCGCTGAATGTGGGCGACGAAATCACCGATGTGGTCGGCCCGCTTGGTCGCGCCACGCACATCGAGCGGTTTGGTACGGTGGTGTGCGCCTGCGGTGGCGTTGGCACTGCGCCGATGTTGCCCATAGCCGAATCCCTGCGCAAAGCGGGCAATCGTGTCATCACTGTGCTGGCGGCACGCACCAAAGAGTTGATAATTCTCGAAGATGAAATGCGCCGCGTGAGCGACGAGGTTGTGATTATGACCGACGACGGCTCGTATGGGCATAAAGGTCTGGTAACCAACGGAATAGAAGAGGTTATCAACCGCGAAAAAGTCGATTTTTGCGTAACCATCGGCCCTGCCATCATGATGAAATTTGTGTCGCTGCTCACCAAAAAATACAGTGTGCCGACCGTCGCCTCGCTCAACACGATTATGGTCGATGGCACAGGCATGTGCGGCGCTTGCCGTGTAACCGTGGGCGGACAGACAAAATTTGTCTGTGTCGATGGACCCGAGTTCGACGCACATCAGGTCGATTTCGACGAGATGATGATGCGCCTCGGCGCGTATCGTGCCGAAGAACAAGCCGCAAAAGAACGCTATTTAGCCGAACAACAAAGTAATTAGTTAGAAGTGAGTAGTTAGAAGTGAGAAGTGTTTTTTTTTTTTGAGTGAGGAGTTAGGAATTAGGAGTGAGGCGGCAGAGCCGCAATTTCAAATTTCATAATTTCAAATTGTAGGGACGCACCGAGTGCGTCCGAGAAGATTCAACAGTTCAACGCTTCAACAAATAAACATAGAAACAAAAATTGCGACAGCAATTTTGATAAACAACATAATGGAACAAGAAGATAGAACTGCGGCTTGGCGCGAGGCCTTGCGCAAAACGATGAATCCGAAGGAGCGCACGGCTATCGAGCGTGTGCAGATGAACGAACTTGCGGGCGACTACCGCAGTCACAACAGCGAAGAAGTGAACCGCGGGCTTACCGAAGAACAGGCATTGCTCGAGTCGAAACGCTGCCTCGACTGCGTGAATCCGCAGTGCGTTACGGGCTGCCCAGTGAACATCGACATTCCGGGATTCATCAAAAATATCGAGCGCGGCGAATTTCTCGAAGCCGCCAAAGTGCTGAAACGCACATCGGCACTGCCTGCCGTTTGTGGGCGCGTCTGTCCGCAAGAAAAGCAGTGCGAATCGAAGTGCATTCATCTGAAAATGAAAAAACAGGCCGTGGCGATTGGCCATTTGGAGCGGTTCGCAGCCGACTACGAGCGCGAAAGCGGTCAGATGAGCGTGCCAACCACAGCCGCACCAAACGGCATAAAAATAGCGGTGGTCGGTTCGGGGCCAGCGGGGCTTTCGTGCGCTGGCGACTTGGCCAAATTGGGCTACGATGTTACCGTTTTCGAGGCGTTGCACGAGATTGGCGGCGTGCTGAAATACGGCATTCCCGAATTTCGTCTGCCCAACAAAATTGTCGATGTCGAAATCGATAATCTGTCGAAAATGGGCGTGAATTTCCGCAAAGATTGCATCGTTGGCAAAACTATCGGTTTCGACGACCTGAAAGCCGACGGCTACCGCGCCATGTTTGTGGCGAGCGGTGCTGGACTGCCCAACTTTATGGGCATCAAAGGCGAAAATCTTATCGGCATCATGTCTAGCAACGAATACCTGACGCGCGTCAATCTGATGGGCGCAGCCAAGGACGAATACGACACGCCAGTGCTGAAAGGAAAGCGCGTGGCGGTGATTGGCGGCGGCAATACTGCCATGGATTCGGTGCGTACGGCGCGGCGTTTGGGCGCAGAGCGTGCCATGATTGTCTATCGCCGCAGCGAAGAGGAGATGCCCGCTCGACTCGAAGAGGTGAAACACGCCAAAGAGGAGGGCATCGAGTTTCTCACGCTCCACAATCCTATTGAATATCGTGGCGATGAGAAGGGCAGAGTTACTGGCATGTTGCTGCAAAAAATGGCGTTGGGCGAACCCGATGCGTCGGGGCGTCGCTCGCCTGTGCCGATTGCTGGCGCTACCGAATGGGTCGATGTCGATGAGGTGATTGTGAGCGTTGGCGTAAGTCCTAATCCGCTGATTCCCAATGCAGTCGAAGGGCTGGAATTGGGGCGCAAAGGCACGATTGTGGTGAACGAAGCGTCGCAGAGTGCCATTCCGACCATTTTTGCGGGCGGCGATATCGTGCGCGGCGGTGCTACGGTCATTCTCGCCATGGGCGACGGACGGCGTGCAGCGGCTGCCATTCATGCCAAAATTCAAAATGGCGAAATCCCCATTTGGTCGTGTGAAAAATAAACCGTAAATTTGCACATTGTCGAATAGTGGAATGAATATCTGTGTTTTTTGCGCTTCGAATCGGGCGATTGGTCGCCGTTTCGACGAGGAGGCGCGCCTGCTTGGACAGTTCATAGCCGAGAACGGACACACGCTTGTGTATGGCGGTGCCACTGGCGGTTTGATGGATGTGCTGGCCGAAGCGGCACGCACCGCAGGCGGCAAAATCATAGGCGTTGTGCCAAAACGGATTGTGGCGATGGGGCGCAAAAGCGACCTGCCGACGCAACTTTTCGTTGTGGACGACATGAGCGAACGCAAAGAACAGATGAAAAAACTGGCCGATGTGTTTGTGGTGCTGCCCGGCGGTATTGGCACCTACGACGAACTATTCGATGCACTGGCTTCGGGCATGGTCGGCTACCACCGCAAGCCGCTTATGCTGGTCAATACTGATAATTTTTACGACGGCATTCTCACGCAACTCGACCGCATGACCGCCGACCGACTAGGCGAACTATCGCGCACCGCAGGCTTCCGTGTTTGCAACTCGGCCGCCGCCTGCATAGCGTGGTTACAAACGCTCTAAAATTAGTGAGGAATGAGGAATGAGGAATGAGGAATGAGGAGTGAGGAATTTTTAGTGAGAAAGTTTGAAAGTATGAAAGTGCGAAAGTAGGGACGCACCGAGTGCGTCCGAAATGCTTCAACAGTTCAACAAATAAACATAGAAACAGCGCGCAGCGCGAGAAACATAGAAACTAAAAACAGCGCGTAGCGCAATCTGAAATTTGAAATTAGAAATAAACCCCACAGACCAACACCAATGCGTTAAACTTATCAACTTTTCAACTCATCAACTTATCAACGACCAATCAACCAATCAACCCAATTTGAAATCTGAATAACCAACAACAATAACAAAATTATGAATCTTTTTTGGAAAAGAATTTTTGGGCAGATGCAGAGCACCGCAAAGATGGAGGCTCAATTTGCCATTTTGAACGACGAATTTAGGCGTTATTGCGACATCGAGGCCTCGAAAGAGTTGGCCGAATACCGCGAACTGTTCGAAAAAGTGCGGTCGGCCGAATTTCAGGCGAAAAAGAAGACGCTCCTCAATCGCAAATACCGCGACACGCAGGAGTATCGCGATATGCAGAAGTTCAACAAACTGCAAAACGACAAAAAAATCGTGCTTTACTACGACACGATGAAAAATCCGCTGCTGGCCGAATATCTCGAGTTTCGTGCGAAGCCCGAATATGTGCTGCTCGGCAAAAAGAACGAGGTGCGCAAAAGCCCAGAACTGCAACGCTTGAAAAAATTTGAACGCTCGGCTGAGTTCAAAAACTATATGCGTTTCAATAATTCGTACATCATATCGGAACTCGAAAAACTGCGCGCAAAGGTGATGACGCCCGAATTTACGGCCGCTAACGCCTTTTGGAGCGACCCACACCGCTGGGAAAAGACCGAAGAGGCCGCCATCGAGCGCCGCTACAAAGAGTTGGCACGCAACGAGGATATCAAATTCTACGAAAACACCGACAGTTCGAAATTTGTGCGCCTGCGCCAGTACAGCCAGACCTTTTTCGACAGTTTCGACTGGAACTCGCTCAACGCCTCGCGCTGGGAGAGCGGCTTTAACTATCCCGGCGACAAATTTGTGGGCAACCACTCGTTTACGAACGAAAAACAGGCCAACAACCATGGCGACAACACCAGCGTTTTCTCTGGGATATTGAACATCTACACGCGCCGCGAACGCAAGTTGGCACTGGCGTGGGACAAAACGCGCGGTTTCGTCAATCATCAGTTTGAATTTACCTCCGATGTGCTGCACGGCACCAAAGGCGTGTGGCAAAAAGGCGGCTATTTCCGCGCAAAAATTCGCTTCGAGGGACAAGACCTCACGCAAGCCTTCTGGCTCACGGGCGAACACATATTGCCGCACATCAACATCGCTGTGTGCGACGGCAAGTCGATTGAGGTCGGCACGCACTGGGCAACCAAATTCGAGAAAAAATACACTTCGTCGAAAGTTACTGGCCTGAAACTCAACGACTTCTACATCTATTCGCTCGAATGGACCGAAAAAGAACTCATCTGGCGCATCAATAATATAGAGGTGTTCCGCACCACCGAAGGCGTGCCTACCGAGCCGCTTTTCCCGATGTTGAGCGCGTTCATCGCTCAAAACCAAAAGGGCGGCGAAGGCTGTATGCAGGTCGATTGGATAGAGGCGTGGTGCGCCAATAAGTAACCGACGATGAAGGAGATTTCCGTAAACGGCAAATTCTGCATTGGCGGCAATCGGCGTTTTGCGCTGATTGCTGGGCCGTGCGTCATCGAAAACGAAGCGATGGTGTTGCAGACCGCCGAGGCGTTGAAACGCACCTGCCTCGATTTGGACATCAATCTGATTTTCAAAGCGTCGTTCGACAAAGCCAACCGCACATCGGCTGCTTCGCCGCGCGGCGTGGGCATCGACGAGGGGCTGCGCATTTTGCAAAAAGTGCGCGACGAACTCGATTTGCCGCTCGTAACCGATGTTCACGAGTGCTGGCAGTGCGCTCCAGTGGCGCAAGTTGTCGATGTGTTGCAGATTCCTGCCTTCCTTTCGCGCCAAACCGATTTGCTGGTGGCGGCGGCGCAGACGGGCAAAATTGTCAATGTGAAAAAAGGGCAATTCATGGCACCGTGGGATATGAAGCAGGTGCTGGCCAAAGTGGTGGCGGCTGGCAACGACAATGTGATGCTCTGCGAACGCGGCTCGTCGTTTGGCTACAACAATCTGGTGGTCGATATGACGGGCTTGGTCGAAATGCGCGCGTACGGCTATCCTGTGGTGTTCGACGCTACGCACTCGGTGCAGAAACCGGGCGGTAACGGCTCTTCGACAGGCGGCAACCGCGACATGGCACCTTACCTGATGAACGCCGCTTTGGCGGTGGGTGTCGATGCCATCTTTGCCGAAGTGCACCCCAATCCCGACGAGGCGTGGAGCGATGCTGCTAATCAACTGAAATTGAGCAATATACGCCCAATACTTCAGCACGCCATCGAAATTGACGAAATCACGAAAAAAGTGAGGAATTAGGAATTAGGAGTGAGGAGCGAGGCGGCAAAGCCGCAGTTTCAGAATTTCAGAATTTCAAATTTCAAATTTCAAATTTCAAATTTCAAATTTCAAATTTCAAATGCAACCATTAAAAAACATAGAAACTTAGAAACAAAAATTGCGATAGCAATTTTGAGAAACCAGAAACTAGAAATTAGAAACCAGAAATTAGAAATTACTTTCACACTTTCACACTTTCACACTCAAAAAAACATGGATCTCGATATAGTAGCACGCAGCAAAGAGGTTTTTCAGATAGAAATTTCGGAGGTGAAGCGCGTTGGCGAACGCATTGGCGACGAGGTGCGCCAAGTGGTCGAACTCATCTACGCCAACAGCGGCAAAGTGGTGCTGACGGGCATCGGCAAAACGGGCATTATCGGCAAAAAAATTGCCGCCTCGCTGGCCTCGACGGGTACGCCATCGCTCTTTATCAACGCTGCCGAAGCCCTGCACGGCGATTTGGGCATGGTGTCGCGCGGCGATGTGGTCATCGCCATATCGAACAGCGGCGAATCGGACGAAATCCTGAATGTGGTGCGCAATCTGAAAAAGATGAACTGCCCCATTGTGGCGATGACGGGCGACAAAAACTCGACTCTAGCGCAGCAGAGCGACTATCTGCTCGATGTGCATGTCGAACGCGAAGCCTGCAAAATTGGCTTGGCACCTACCACATCGACCACGGCCGCACTCGTCATGGGCGACGCACTCACGGTCTGCCTGATGGAAAAACGCAATTTCAAACCCGAAAATTTTGCACTCTATCACCCGGGCGGCGCGCTCGGACGGCGTATGCTTACGCAGGTGAAAGACTGTATGACCACCGTGGTGCCAATCGTTACCGAAGAGACGCTTTTCAAAGATGTGATAGCCGAAGTGAGCCTCAAAAAACTGGGCATCACCATGGTGGCGAACGCCGCTGGCAAAATCGTTGGCATCATTACCGATGGCGATATACGCCGCGCCGCACAGCGGTTCGACGACCTGAAAACGCTCCGTGCAGCCGACTTTATGAGCCACGGATTCAAGCGCATTGCCGCCGATATGATGGTGAACGATGCCCTCGAACTGATGGATCGCTACAAGATAACCACGCTCGCAGTGGTCGAAAAAGAGACACCCGATGCCCCGATTATCGGCATTTTGCACATTCACCACATTTATGGTTTTGCACGAGGTTGAGTCCCATTCAGAAAAAATAACTTGCCGCCAGCGTTTACTTTGTGTCGCAAAATTTTGTTAGTCGGAAAGAAATGCCGACCTTTGCCCACAATTTCAACCGAAAAGGGAAAAGAGAATGAATTTAGTTTCATGCAGAGATAAAACCGCCATCGTTTTTCGCGACGAACACTATTCGTACACGCGGCTGCTCCAGTGTGCAGCACGCTATGCGCAGCGTTTTTCGCACGATGGCAATCCCAACAAAGTGCTTATTTTTGCCGAAAATTCGGCGGCGTGGATTTTTGCGTTCTACGGCAGCGTGCGCAGCGGCGCAGTTACCGTTCCAGTCGATGTGCAATCGACGGTGGGCGAACTGGCCTACATCGTGGCCGACTGCCGCCCCGATGTGCTATTCACCTCGGCAGCCAAGCGCACTCTGGTCGATGAGGCGCTGGCGCAGGCGGGCATGGCGTGCAAGGTGCTTACCGAAGCGGACATCGATTTGGAAAATATAGCGCACGAACCCGCCGAAAATATCACTTTCGACGACATGGAGCGCACCATGCTCATCATCTACACTTCGGGAACGACTGGCTCGCCCAAAGGCGTGATGCTGTCGTTCAAAAATGCGCTGTTCAATGTGCATGCCGTTTCGACCGATGTACGCATTTTCACGCCCGAACGCAACACGATGATACTCTTGCCGCTGCACCACGCCTTTCCGCTGATGGGTTCGCTGGTGGCGCCGCTCTATGTGGGGCAAACCGTGTCGATAGCCGACGGATTGAACGCCGAAAGCATACTGAAAACGCTGAACGAAGGCAAAATAAACATTATCATCGGTGTGCCGCGCCTCTACGAACTACTGTCGAAAGGCATTATGGCGCAAATCAACGCCTCGTGGGCCACGCGCACGCTCTTCAAACTGATGCAGAAAATCGGTTCGCCACGCCTGTCGAAAGCGGTTTTTGCCAAAGTACACAAAAAATTTGGTGGTCACATCGATTTCTTGGTGAGTGGCGGCGCAGCACTCCCAACCGACATCGCCACGGTGTTCAAAACGCTGGGATTCACTGTGCTCGAAGGTTACGGCATGACCGAAACTGCACCGATGATCAGTTTCACGCGACCGTGGAATGTGCAGGTGGGCTATGCTGGTGAGCCGCTGCCGCGCATCGAGGTGAAAATCGACGAAAATGGCGAAGTGTGCGTGCGTGGCGACAATGTGATGCAGGGCTACTACAATCGCCCCGACGAAACCGCCGAAATCATTCGCGACGGCTGGCTGCACACGGGCGATATGGGCGAACTTTCGCCCGAAAAAGGGCTGAAACTCACGGGGCGCATCAAAGAGATTATCGTTACGCCAAACGGCAAAAATATCAATCCCGCCGAAGCCGAAGAGGCCATTGCGCGCCTGTCGCCTTATGTGAAAGAGGTGGGCGTTTTTCTCAAAGATTCGGTGTTGCAGTGCGTCATTGTGCCGCAGTTGTCGGCCGTGCGCGACCGCTCGCTCGAAAATATGGACGCGGTGTTGCGCGAGGAGATTGCACGCTACAACCAGACCGTTGCGCCCTACAAACGCATCAAAAAAATACACATTGTGTCGGGCGAACTGCCCAAAACGCGCCTGATGAAGTTGCAACGCTTCAAACTGGCCGATTTGGTGGAAGATCACAAAAAAACGACCGCCACCGACGACCGTCCGCATAGCGAAATTTATGCTGCGCTCAAGGCTTATATCGACAAAGAAACCGATGCGAACGCAGGCGAAAACGACGATTTCGAAATCGATTTGGCGATGGATTCGCTGGGCAAAGTGGCGCTGCTCACTTTCGTCGAATCGCGCTTTGGCGTGAGCCTCAACGAGGCGCAACTCGACCAACTGAACACGCTCGGCAAGTTGAGCGCACACCTCGAACAGCACGGCGGCCAAGCCGATGGCGAACAGAAAAAAGTTACTTGGAAAGAGATTCTCTCGAACCGTGTGCAGAATTTTGTGGTGCCGCGCGCTGGCTTTATTCAGGCGTTTTGCAGCCGCACCGCCAAAACGCTCATCAACCTTCTCTATCGCAGTCGGCGGCAGGGTAGTGTCGATTTGCCCAAGCAGCCGTGCATCATCGTTGCCAACCACCGCAGTATGCTCGATGGCTATCTCATTACCTCGAAATTGAAGCGCAAAACGGTGCGCAACACCTTCTTTTTTGCCAAAGACAAGCACCTGCGCACCCGATTGGCGCACTTTTTGGCCAAGAAAAACAATGTCATTCTCATGGACATCAACAAAAATGTGCGTGAGTCGCTGCAACAGATGGCCGCCGTACTGCGCAAGGGAAAAAATATCATCATTTTCCCCGAAGGCACGCGCTCGAAATCGGGCGAGATGCTGGCGTTCAAGGACAGTTTCGCCATTTTGAGCAAAGAGTTGAATGTGCCAGTGGTGCCAGTCGCCATTTGCGGTTCGGAGCGCGCTGTGCTCAAACGCATCAAACTGCCGCGCTTTTTTGCCAAAATCACGCTCGCTTTTTTGCCGCCCATCTTCCCCGAAAACCTCTCGGCCGACGAGATTCGCACCCGCGCCGTCGAAGCCATCGCCAGCCGCTTGAAAACCGACGCAGCCCGATGACGGTTGGCTGCCGCCGCTAGTTGCGCCGAAATAGATGCCTAAAATTGTGCAAGTTTATTAAGCGAATTTGCGATTTTTTGCGCAACAGTTGCATATTTCAAAAAGACGCGCTACCTTTGTTGCAGAATAGCGGATTAAAATTCATTTGCCTATGACAAACCGCGCACCGATAGGCGGTGCAAAGACATATTGAAGAAGCGTTTTTGCGTGATACTTTGCTTTCTAAAAAATTGGACACTTTTTAGCAAACTATACAAGGTAGAACGACAAGGATGCTCGTGCTGTAGCACGGGCTTTTCTCGTTGGTGTACTGTATAGTTAGGTTAGTCCAATTTCCTTAGAGAGCAGATATCAATCGAAGATTAGTCTGCGCTTTTTTTTTGTGTCTGTTTGTACGAAAATTAACAATTTTATCAATAACTTAAAAATCAAGAACTATGAAAAAAATCAGATTTTTTGCAGCCTTGTGCTGCGCAGCAACGATCTTTACCGCTTGCGACAAAAATGACGAACCCGCCAACGGTCATGAGTATGTGGACTTGGGCTTGAGTGTGAAATGGGCAACCTGCAACATTGGGGCTTTCGCCCCCGATAGGTGTGGCAATTACTATGCTTGGGGCGAAACCGAACCGAAGAAAAACTACGATTGGGATACTTACAAGCATTGTGTTGCTTATTGGTTCAAAGACGATTGGGAGGGTTGGCTTTGGGAAACCATAACCAAATACAATACCAATGGTGATTTTGGTAAAGTGGACAATAAAATCACGCTTGAAACAGCAGACGATGCAGCAGCCAAAAATTGGGGTGGCGCATGGCGTATACCAACCCAAGACGAGTGGCAGGAACTTATCGACAACTGCTACTGGGAATGGACGGACGACTACAACGGCAAGGGCGTAGCAGGCAACATCGTTACAAGCAAATCTAATGGCAACTCTATTTTTTTTCCTATAACAGGTTATTACAACGAGAACGAGTTACGCTACATAGACGATGGCGGTTTTTATTGGTCGAGTTCGCTCAATACAGAATATCCCGGTTATGCTGTATATTTCTATATCGAAAACGACTATCTTGATGGCGTTAGAGATAATGGTATTGTATGGCGCGAGAGGTCGCTTCGTTGTTGTGGACTACCTATACGCCCAGTATTGAGATAGGTGGCAAAATCAAATTCACAATTTGAATTGTAGGGACGTGGCATGCCGCGTCCCTACTGTCGTTGTTGGCGGGCAGTAGCCTCCTTTCCCGTTTCCCCCGAAAGGGGAAAGCCATGCGCCCAACAATGCCGCCGAAATTCTTATTCATTGTTCATTTTTTATTGTTTATTTTCTCGGACGCACTTGCCGCGCCCCTATTTTTTGGCCTCCTGCCCCCTATAGCATTGGCGTAAAGGTCAAAAAAATCGGTTGTAACCGAATAAATAGGCAAAAAGTGGGGCTGCGATGCCACAAACATTAAGTTATTGATTTATTAAGTTACTGATTTATTTTCTCTTTCCTCGAAAAAGTGTGTTATTTCACCAAACGAAGGGTCGAAAAAGTGTGTCTTTTGGCAGTTTGAAGGGTCGAAAAAGTGTGTCTTTTGGCAGTTTGAAGGGTCGAAAAAGTGTAAAAAATGTTTGGTTATATCATCGAAAAAGTGTAATTTTGCGGCGTAATTAATTGTAACATTGGTTTTTATGAAACGAAAGATTTATCGTCAACTGTTTGAGTGGAAAAACAGTAGGAATCGCAAACCACTGATTTTGCTAGGTGCACGCCAAGTTGGCAAGACTTGGATAATGCAACACTTCGGCAAAAATGAGTATAAAAAGGTTGCCTACATCAACTGCGACGACGAGCCAAGAATGAAAGAAGTATTTGCGCTCGATTACAACATCCCCCGCATTTTGCTCACGGTTCAGGCCATCACGGGCGTGAAGGTTACTCCGCACGATACACTTCTGATTTTTGACGAAATTCAGGAAGCACCTCGTGCCCTGCACAGTTTAAAGTATTTCCAAGAGAAAGCGCCAGAATATCATGTGATGGTGGCTGGCTCGTTGCTTGGCGTAACCTTGGGCGCAGGTCAGTCGTTTCCCGTTGGCAAGGTGGACATGTTGCGAATGTATCCGATGGATTTCGAGGAATTTTTAGATGCGACTGATAATCAGGATTTTAACCGCATTCTTCACTCTAGCGATTGGTCGCTGATAAAACTGATGCAACCGAAAATAGTGGAGTCTTTGCGTCAGTACTATTTTGTTGGTGGCATGCCCCATGTGGTTGCCGATTTTGTGAAAAATGCTGATTTGGCGCAGGTTCGTAAACTGCAGCAAACCATTCTCGAAGCCTATCAGCGTGATATTTCAAAACATACTTCGCCAACGGAATCGGTGCGCATTCGTCAGGTCTTTAGTGCGTTGCCAATGCAACTTTCGCGCGAGAATAAAAAGTTCGTTTACGGTGCGCTGAAAAAAGGTGCGCGGGCAAAAGATTTTGAATTGGCTATTCAATGGCTGCTCGACGCTGGGCTTGTTTACAAAGTAAATCGCATAAAAGAGGCGCGTCTGCCTTTGAAATTTTATGCGGATTTCGATGCATTCAAACTTTTTGCGCTCGATTGTGGTTTGTTGGCTTGCATGGCCGATGCCCCAGCGGATCAAATGCTTGTTGGTAACAATGTCTTTACCGAATTTAAGGGCGCATTCACCGAGCAATTTGTGGCGCAACAACTGATTAGTGCCGACATGGTGCCGTTTTATTGGAGCAATGACAAAACGCCAGCCGAAATTGATTTTGTGATTCAGCGTGGCGGTCGCATTGTGCCGATAGAGGTGAAGGCCGAGGAAAATGTGCGCTCGTTCTCGCTTTCGCAGTTTATCAAGGATAATCCAGGTCTGAAAGGTCTGCGCATTTCGATGATGCCTTATGTCGATCAAGGCTGGATGGAAAACATTCCGTTGGTGTCGGTTTGCTCCTATTTTTCTCGCTAATGCCTCGAAAAAGTGTGTTATTTCACCAAACGAAGGGTCGAAAAAGTGTAAGATTTTGATATAATTGTCTGATTATCAGTAATTTTTTTTGACGATAACTATTCCCGTCTACAAATCTGGAAACAGAAATTGCGTCAGCAATTTCGAAAAACAACCAGAAGCTAGAAAAGCCTTGTGTAATTGCAGTTGGCAGTGGCTACCGCAATTCTTAATTCTTAATTCAAAATTCTTAATTCTCGTTATTTGCTCATTTCCAGCATTTTCAGTATCGGTTTTACGGCTTTTTGGCGTATGGTTTCGTCCACAAGGATTTCGGGCGATTCGTGGAGCAAGCAGTCGCGCACTTTCTCGAGTGTGTTCAGTTTCATAAAGTTACACTCGTTGCAGCCGCAGGTGCTGTCGGTGGGCGGAATTGGAATGAATGTCTTGCTGGGATTGCGTTTTTGCATCTCGTGCAGAATGCCGCTTTCGGTGGCTACAAGAAACTCATTATCAGTACTTTGCGTGGCGTAGTCGAGCAGTTTTTGCGTCGAACCGATGACATCGGCCAGCATCAGCACCACATTTTTGCACTCGGGGTGCGCCAGCACTTTGGCGGCTGGGTGCGCGCGTTTCAGTTCCACGAGCCGCTCCACCGAAAATTGCTCGTGCACATGGCACGCGCCGTCCCACAACAGCATATTGCGCCCCGTAATTTTGTTGATGTAACTGCCCAAATTGCGGTCGGGACCGAAAATCAGTTTGGCATCTTTGGGGAACTGCTCCACAATTTTCTGCGCATTGCTCGAGGTAACCACCACATCGGTCAGGGCTTTGACGGCGGCGGTGGTGTTCACATACGAAATCACCGTGTGGTCGGGGTGCGCGCGCACAAACCGCTCGAAATCGTTAGCGTTGCAACTGTCGGCCAGCGAGCAACCAGCGTTCATATCGGGCACCAAAACTTTTTTCTCGGGCGACAGAATTTTGGCTGTTTCGCCCATAAAATGCACACCGCAAACCACCAAAATGTCGGCGGTGCTTTTGGTGGCCCACTGCGCCAGCGCAAGGCTATCGCCAATCACATCGGCAATGTCCTGAATGTCGTTTTGTTGGTAGTAGTGCGCCATCACAACAGCGTTTTTTTCGCGCTTCAGGCGAGCAATTTCGTCGATAATTTTCTGTTTTTCCATGTCGATTTACCGATTTTCGTCGGGACAAAATTACAAATTTTTAGGGGATTTCTATAAATTCCTTTGTAGTGATTTTTGAATTTTGGGCTAACAGATGTTTGGCTTGAACGAAAGCACAATGCGGTGGCATTGTAATTGAGTGAAAGTCAGATAGATACAGTCCAAAAACAAAAAGCGCACAAAAGTGTTTCGAAATCCGTCATTTTTGTTAAAATTTTCATAAAAACGGGGAATTTATAGAAAGCCCCTATACCAAATGGCACATTTTCGTGTCTGCCGAAAAATTCCTATTTTTGTATTTTGCAAAAATTGTAAAAACATAGTCTATGAAAAAGCGCGTTTTTTTGCCGTTGCTCGGTGCGTTGGCGTGCATTGGCGTGGCGGCGCAAACATCGGTGGTGGCGGTCGGTTCGGCGGGTGTTGCGCCCGAAAATGTGTGCTATCTGCTGCCAAAAACAGAGGTTGTAGTCGAGGTCGAAATGGCGCAAATGCTGCGCAAAGCAGGCCCTTTTTGCAAGTATTCCGAGCGTTATCTTGGCGTACGCCAAGTGGTAACCGACGATGGCTGCGAGTGGCATTTGGCGGCGGTGCGGCTGCATGGACGCGTGGTGCCCGACAACGAAAAACGCTTTGCGGTGGCGGTGAACAAAAAGACGACCGCTTACAATATCCAAACTTCTGAAAATGGCATTATTCTCTCTGTAAATCAGGTAGTTGATACGCCAAAAAAGTTGCAAAAAACGCCCGCTCCAAAGTCCGATTGCGATACGCTGGCGGCGTTTGACATGGCGTGCCTCGGCGAGGAGGCGTTGGTGGCGAGTTCCGTGCCGAAAATGGCCGAAATGGCTGCCAAACAGATCTATCGAATCCGCGAAAATAGGGCGAATCTGCTTTCGGGCGAAAACGAGAAACTGCCCGACGGTGCGGCCTTGGCGGTGATGTTGCAGCGGCTGGACGACGCTGAAAAAGAACTCGTGGCACTGTTTGTCGGGCGCACGATGGCGTGCCACAAAACGACCACGCTGGTGCTGTCGCCGCAGACGGAGCAGACCGACAGCGTGCTGTGCCGCATTTCGCGCTATGCGGGCGTGGTGGCTGCCGACGACCTGTCGGGCGAACCTATCTATTTTTCGCTTTCGGTAGATGGACAATCGCCTGATTTTCAACAAAATAACGATTTGTCGAAACCGTGCGGACTCTTCTACAATGTGCCGACAACAGCCACCATCACCATTTCCGATGGAGCGAAAACGCTTGCTGAGCAGTCGTTGACGATGCCACAATTTGGCACGGTGCGCTGTCTGCCAGCCGCACTTTTCGACGGACAAGCCACAAAAGTGCGCTTCACGCGCTTCGGCGGCATCGAATCAATTTCGAAGTAGGGAATTTCTATAAATTATTACGAGAATAGTTAGAAGTTAGTAGTTAGAAGTGAGCAGTGAAAACTTTGACTAAAACTAAGACGAAGACCAAGACAAATTATTTGAAAATTTGAAGATTTGAAGATTGCGGCGTTTCGGAACGCGAAACGGCATTGGGCGGCGAGTGTCAAAAATCAGGTTTTGTGTTTCGAAAAAGCGTCATCACTGTTTGAGCGAAGCGAGTTTGATGATGCCGAAACCAAAACCGCC
>CAVBBP010000006.1:0-60162 GCA_963593685.1 Segatella copri | reverse complement strand
GCGCTTTCAACACGGCTTCCGTGCGCAGCAGCATAAAGCACCCGCTCAAATAGGGTACATTCATCATTTTATCGTAGCCCGATGCGCGCAACTCATACCGTGCATTGCGTTGGGCAGTCCAGCGTTTGGGCAGGAAACGCCGTCCGAACACATCAAGCGGCGTAGGGAGTAACTTGCACAGGTATTGGGTTTTGCCGTCGGGATAAACCACATGGGGCATCAGTTGCCCGATTTCACGGTGTGCCGCCATAAACTCGACCATGGTAGTCAGGGCATCGGCGGTGAGAATGATGTCGGGATTTATCACCAGATGATAGGGTGTGCCTTGCTCGATTGTTTGGCGAATGGCTATATTGTGCGCCGCTCCATAGCCAAGATTTTTGCCGTTGAAAAGATATTCCACGGGCAGTGTTGCAAAGCGTTCGTCGCGCGTGGGCGAATTGTCAATCAGGAAAATCTGTCCGACGCTCTTGCAGGCGTGCAGCGTAGCGACAAGGTTTTCTACATCGCCGAACGCTGTTTTGTAGAGTACTATCGAGGCGTTGAGCATGCTATACATATATTTTTCGGAGTATATTTATCTGGTTTGCTAGAAAGTGCTCTCTGACCCATGTTTGGGCATTACAACCGTAAGTCTTTCGCAGAGTATCGTTATTCAGTAGAGTATTCAAGGCTTCTGCATATTTTTTAGCAGATTTTTCTTTCACCACAATACCTGTTACCTTATCTTGATTTACCCAATTCATGCCCGACCCTTGTACAGCAAATGTAACGGCAGGTACTCCGCAATATAAAGCCTCGGCAAGAGCAACGCCAAATGCCTCGCGCCTATCTATAGATGGGAAAGCGAATACATCTGCTGCATGCAGATACAGCGACAAATCGTTGTTCGAGAGTCGCCCCAAGAAATGAATGTTTGTCTGGCGTTCGGCCAACTGGTGCAAATGCGCAGTGTCTGGCCCTTCGCCTGCGATTAACACTGTCGCATCTTCCGACAGATACTGCGTCGCCTCTATCAAATAGGGTAACCCTTTATAGGGCACATGCCTTCCTACAGTCAATACAATTTTTTTCCCGCCAAATTTCGAACGCAAAGTTTCCACATCTGTTTGCGTAGGTATTGCCAATTTCTTCTCTACGATTGTGTTTGGCAATATCATCACCTTTTTTAAGTAATGTTCAAGGGGTGTTGATGCCTCTACATATTCTCTACTTGTGGCTATAATATGATCAGCACGCTTTAACATTTGCTGCTCTTCTCGGCGACATAGACAATACAATGGGTTGTTGAGTATATCGGCATGCCAATGCACTACAATTTTGATACCTTTAGTAGGAATCAGCCGCAGTAACAAACATATTAGAGGATTCGGCAAATGCACATGGATGTAATCGGGACGAAACGATCTGATTTTTCTATAAAGAGAGAGCCAATATCCCATAGGAATGGGTTGAGAAGCCACTACACCAACTATGCCTACTCGTACGACCGTTACATTGTCCACGACATCAACCGTAGTCCTGCATCCATTATTGAAACATATAACTTGTTGCTCATAATCACCTTTCAATGTTCCAACAATGCTATTTACTACATCCTCGATACCACCATAGTATGGGGGATAGAATTTAGATATATGCAGTATTTTTTTCATCTTGCAATGTTTCTTTGGCATCTGTATTTCAATCCCAACTTGCACACGCACCATAGCAACTCCATACGGTAAGCCACTTTCTCCCACAGTGGGCGTTTACTACGTTTCCATATATTGGTCGTTTGGGTCATCGTATCGCTGTGTCGCCTATATAGCAAATAGGGTTCTTCGATAAACTTGACTTGGCCTATCACTTCGGCTACCAATCCCAGCCAAATATCGTGGTATATATTCGGCGATGATGGCATCGGGAGTGCGTAATCGAGTACATTGCGCCTAAAAGCCATGCACGAGCCATAGTAAGAACAGACAAGTAGATTTTTCAATATCCCTTTTCGAGAATGATATTTAGAAAAAAAATTCGCATCTATAACATTCAAATTTTTATCTACCAATTTGCTGTTTGTGCATACCAAGTCCACGCTTTCTAACTCTTTTATGCAACGTTCGTACTTGCCTCCCAGCCACACATCGTCTTGGTCTGACAAAAAAATGTATTCGCCTTGGGCGTGTTGCAGGGCGTGTACGAAATTTTGCTTGAAATCGTGTCCGTTGTGGTGCAGTAGCCTAATGCGTGGGTCGGCAAGGCTTTCGACAATGGCGCAGGTACGGTCGGTCGAACCATCGTCCGACACTATCACCTCATCATCGGGGCGCAACTGTACCAATATCGACCGCAGTTGCTCCTCGATATATTTCTCGCCGTTATATGTCGCTATGCAAACACTATTCATTTCATAAATGTTCTGCACAGAAACAGTGTATCTTCCAATAGATAAAACATATAATATTCGGAAAAACCTTTAGATGATATGCTGCGTAGTGTAATTTTGCATCTTGATATCGTGCGCTCAAACTACGCCACAATCGATACTTAACGGCTCCCAATGTATTATCTCCATGCTGCCTGTACAATATCGTCTGCGCATACACAGGCACAACTTTGCCCTTATTAAGCAGTGTACTAACTGCAATAGCCGCATCGTGCATCAATGCTTTCTCTCCGAATGACAAAGATACTTTTTTTGCCGCTTGATTGAACATCATAGTACAGCCCGTCACACTATTGCAAATGGCCAAATACTCCGCATGCCTGTTCAGTACATCTGGTTTAATGAATGTATATTCCCAAAACGACTTTGCCATTATGTGTAGTGTACTATCTACTACCACTAAATCTGTGTGTACCACTATCGGAGTATCACTTCCATACTCCTGTTCGCACTGCTGCATTTTCTCCAAGCACACCCTTAATTTATCTGGCAGCCATACATCATCTTGGTCGGCAAACGCCACATATTCCCCACGCCCATAGTGTTCCAATAGCCACTCAAACGAGCGCATAGCCCCTCTTTTTTCAGTGTCGTCCACCACTCGTATCCGTGCGTCTTTCTGCTGGTAATCGCGCAGTATCTCTTGCGTTCCATCGCTCGAGCCATCGTCACGCACTATCAATCCCCAATCCTGCACGCTTTGAGCAATAATCGAATCCAATTGCTCGGCTATGTACGCAGCACCGTTATATGTGGACATCAAGATACTAATCATTGCTCAATCACTGAATAATGTTCTTCTCATGCTGCATAAAATCGTACCGCCAAAAATTCTCTGCCTGTTTCAACTGCTTCTGCTGCAGTTCCTTCGTCTTGCCTTCTTGTATGTCGAATACTGTGCAAGCATTATATATCGGCGCATATAGTGTTTTGCTTTGTTTTGTAAATGCTCGTGTCATGTGAATACTATACACAAAAAACAGCATACACGCTACTTGGCTCACCAACTTGACATACGGCAATGCCTTGTATGCCTCCCTATCCTGCACTATTTGGAAGACCCATACAATGATAAACGGTACAAAAAACGATCGTATTCTATTCAGAATATAATAGTATTGATACGACACCACTACTATCGCTATCCCCACCACTGCTACAATCGCCACACTGTCCATGCGTGTTTTGCGGTAGTGCAAGTAGTACTCCACACACACCACCAACATCGCATATATAATCCAAATACTTTGTATCTGTTTTCCTAGACGCAAATGATGTTCTATGGAGGATAAATAGTCTGTCGGCAAGAAACTCAACATCGTTGTAGCGATATTTGTCAGCGGAAGCAATAGTGCAATCACTAATACCACCATCAGCAACTGAAACACCCACGCCTGTATCGGTTTCCCATGCAGACAATATGCCAGCAAACATAGCGGTATCACAAACATGCCTGATTTATGCATGACCATAGTCAATACTGCCATAGGTAGAGCCAACCAATACTTTCTGTCCTGCAAACAAAGTATCATAAATATAAAGAACGATATCGACAAACATTGTCGAAACGCTGCAAATATTAGGTTATAATCCAACACTACCAATATCATCAGCGCAAAACATTTTTTACTGGGTATCTGCTTAAACAACAATGCAATAGCCACAAAGTATATGGTTGATATGATTGCCGACACCCAATATAACGACACTCCCCACCCTTTCAGTAACGCCACAAACAGTGTATAACCCATTTCAAAACTATACTTATCGGGGTGATGCCACACATCTGACAATGACTGAATCGACTCATAATGATAATAATAGTTCAGTATATCTGCTCCATAGTAGTACTTTATCGTAAACAGCGCATACACCGTAATAAATCCCACAACATACATCAACCGCTGCAGTGCAGGTACGCGTTCTGTCAAAAAATCTGACAGACCGAACACCA
The DNA here is from genome assembly GCA_963593685.1 of Segatella copri. Taxonomy (GTDB): domain Bacteria; phylum Bacteroidota; class Bacteroidia; order Bacteroidales; family Paludibacteraceae; genus W0P28-013. The sequence goes on along the minus strand of CAVBBP010000006.1, from coordinate 55,780 downwards.
TAACTACTATCAATATCAATGTGATGTAATTCATGCCGATGTTTTTCGTTTATACCGCCACAAGATTCCACCGACAATCAGTATCTCCACGCATTCTGCTACATACCATGCCGCGATACAGCCTCCTGCGTGCCATACAGGTATAAGCAGCCAATTCAGTGCCACACTGATGCCCCCCGACAGCACGACCACCACTGGTGCCCAACGCTGTTGTTGCGTTCCATATAGTCCTTGCACAGTCAGCATTGTCCCTATCAATAGCAATAACGGTAATCCGGACATCCAACGCATTTGCGCTACCGCCTCTTCAAACCCGTTACCGAGTAGGATATGCACCGCAAACGGCGCCAATAGCCATATACAGGGTATCATACACAGCCCCACGCCGATAGCCAGCCCCATAGAACGCCCGAAAAAATGCCATGCTTTCGGCTTGTCTTCGGCAAACAAGCGGCTCATGGTCGGGAATATGGCTACCGAGAAAGGCATACTCGTCAGCATTATACAAGCGGAAATCATCTTTTGGCTTCCTGCATACACCCCCACTTCCGTGCTGCCCATCATAGCCCCCAACAGCGTCAGTCCCATAGCGTTGTAGAGCGAGCCTGCCAAAGTGGTAACGAATATCGGGCAACTCTTGCGCAGTATCGCCCTGCTTAACGCCTTGTCGCGTGTCTTGCTCTCCAATACTCCGTAATGGCGAATGGCATACCCCAAAGCAACGCCTCCCACCACAATATATACCACCGACAATATCGCCATGTAGGCAATATAATCTTCTGCCTTACGCACCACAGCGATAATAAGTATTGCGCCCGTCAGTTTGGTGATAAAATTCATAACCGACATGCGCCCCATATCCTCCATACCTTGGTACAACCAAGTGGGGAACAGCACAAAGCCCAAATTGAACAACGCTGCCCAAAGATAGAGTACAGGGTCGGCATGCACAGGCGCAAACACGGCATACAGCACGCCCATCACCATCAGACTGACGGCAAAGAGAATCGCCTTGCTAACCATTACCGTCCGAAATATCACGCCCAATGCTTGCTTGTCGTTCTTGTGAATAGCCACATCTTGTGTCGCCGAGTAATCAAAACCAAAGTTGATGAGCAGCGCCAAATAGGAGACGATATTCTGTGCGTAGCACACACGCCCAAACAAATCCACCCCCAAAGCACGCGTTACAAAGGGAATAATGATGAGTGGGAGCAGATAATTGGCAAACTGCACAACGCCCAGCGCAACCATATTTTTGAATATAGTTCCGCTCGCCACCGTTCGTATATGTCTGCCTATATCTTGCATCTGCTAAAATTCTATAGGGGACTTCTATAAATTCCCCGTTTTGTAAAAAAAGATGGTTTTCTGAATACTTTTGCGCGCTTTTTGTTTTTGGACTGCATCTGTCTGACTTTCACTCAATTACAATGCACCGCATTGCGCTTTCGTTCAAGCCAAACATCTGCTATCCCAAAATCCAAAAATCACTACAAAGGAATTTATAGAAATCCCCTACAAAGATACGCAAAAATATAAGATTACGAAACAACATTTTTTGAGGACTTATAGCAATCCCCCTAAATTATACCGATAGAAACCCTCTCTTTCTCTCGCACAAAAAAAGTCCGACTGTTGTAATCGGACTTGGCGCAAAAAGCATGTTTGCGCTTATTCGGCAGGTTGCTCTACTGGTTTCGGCGTTACTTGACCTTTGATGTAGAGGACTTCGGTGTAATCCTCGGTGCCATTGCTAAGCACAACCGTAATCGATTTTGTGAACGAGCCGGGGCGCGTCGAAGCGACATATTTCACTTTGATTTCGCCAGTGGCGTTCGGTGCAACAGGCTCGTGGCTGTAACTTGGTGTGGTGCAGCCGCACGAGGTTCTTACGCTCTTTATCGTGATGGGCGAAGCGTATTGGTTTACAAATGTGAAGGTGGTGTATATGTCGCCGTCTTCTTGTTTCACTGTGCCGAAATCGTGCGTACGCTCGTTAAATTCGACGATTTTGTTCTCTTGCGCCGTGGCCGCCATGGCTACGAACAGCATTGCGAATAGTGCAATTTTTTTCATGATGATGTTTTTTTTATGATTGTGAACTATTTTTGTATTCTCTTAACGATTGCAAAATTACTCTTTTTTCGGTTACGGTGTTCTAATTTTGTGCTTTTATTTTTTCAACGGCAAATTTCGTGCCATTTTCACGCGTTTGACATAGTATTGCCACAAAATGGAGCCGCGGAACAGCCCTTCTGGTTCGGGAACGACGGTCAGGCGCAGATTTTGTTGGCGGTCGGCGGCGAAATCGCGGCGCATACGGCGACTGTGGCGCATGGCACGCAGCACAGCGGCGGCGTTTTTCGTTTTTCCTTGCAACAATAGATGAGCCGCAGCGGCAAGGTCGAGCCAAAAGCGGGCGCACAAAATCCGTTTGGCGGCGGGCGCATTTTTGTAGATCATCAGGGCATTGTTGCGGAAATTGAGGTAGGTTTTCAGCGGACTCTCTTTGTCCAAAGTTTTTGCGCCGATGTGATAGACCACGCTTTGTGGCACGCACGCAATGCGGTAGCCGCGCGCATTCAGCCGCCAGCAGAGGTCGATCTCCTCCATGTGGGCAAAAAATCGGCTATCGAGCCCGCCCACTTCGCGAAATTTGTCGGCACGAATGCAGAGGCACGCGCCTGTCGCCCAAAAAATGTTGGCGATGGCATCGTATTGGCCATGGTCGGTTTCGACGGTGTTCAGTATGCGGCCGCGACAAAAGGGGTAGCCCAAACGGTCGATGTAGCCGCCACATGCGCCAGCGTATTCGAACTGCGAGCGGTGCGCATAACTCAACAATTTCGGTTGGCACGCCGCTGCATCGGGATTTTCGTCGAGAAAAAGCGTGAGCGGCAGCAGCCAATTTTCGGTTACCTCCACATCGCTATTGAGCAGCACAAAATAGTCGGCATCGAGTTGTGCCAAGGCGCGGTTGTAGCCCTCGGCAAAGCCAAAATTTTCGGACAGTTCCACCAAACGCACCTGCGGAAAATCGCGTTTGAGCAGCGCCAGCGAGCCATCGGTCGATGCGTTGTCGGCCACAACCACTTCGGCTTGCGGCGAATAGGCGACCACCTTCGGCAGCAGTTCGCGCAAGAGCGACTCGCCGTTGTAGTTCAGTATCACAACACTGGTTTTCATGCTTGCGATGGGCGTTGGTGTTTCCAGCGTTTGTGCGACCAAAGCCAGTAGGCAGGATCAGCCAAAATGTTCTGCTCCATGCGGCGTGCATAGGCTTCGACCAAAGTGTTTGGCGCAGTATCTTTTGGTTGGTCGCAAAGCGGTTCAAGACGGCAAACATAGCGGCCACGCCCTGTGCGGCGCACATCGAGAAAAGCGACTGGCGCATTGTGTTTTCGTGCGATATTTTCCCAACCCGTGATAAATGGCGTATCTTGATTCAGAAAAGTGGTCCAATAATGGGCGTTGGCGAGCGATGGCGTTTGGTCGGCGATGAACGCAATGACAAACGGCCGCCCCATCTGTTTCAGTTCCACAATGCCACGCAACACCTGTTTGCGCGAGTAGCAGTGTGTGCCGTAGCGCGACCGCAGAATGATGTAGAATTTGTCCACGGCACGGTTGTGGAGCGTTTTGTAGAGCGTCGCCACATTGAGCAGACGCAGGTGCAGCGGCAGCGAGCAAATCCACTCCCAGTTGCCATAATGGCCGAAAACGGCGTACACATTGCGGCCTTGGAGGGCGTAATTTTCGAGCAGTTCGGTATTTTCGAACCGAATATGTTTCGAGATTTCTCGTTCGGACATGTGCAACATACGCAACGCCTCGAACAGACTGTCGCACAGGTAGCGGTAGAAGCGGCGTTCGATGGCGCGGCGTTCGTGTTCGCTCTTATCGGGAAGCGCGCGGCGCAGGTTTTGGCGCGTAACTTTCACACGGTAGCGGCACACACGATAGACGAGCAGATAGGCAATATCCGAAAAGAGATAAAGCACGCGCAGTGGCAGCAAAGCCAGTGTCCAAAGGGCGGCGTAGAGTATGCCAAATCCGATTTTTTCCATCATTCTTCGGTGTAAATGCCGATTTTTTTGCCGTATTCGAACTCACCATCGAGAATCTCCTGCATCTCCTCTTCGGTGAGGTGCGACACACGCTCTTTGCGCATCATGCTCCAGATGTAGTTGTGCATATCGTCCTCGGCGATGGCGGCATCGCTGTCGTCGTTGTCGTCGAACAGATTGTTTTTGTCGTAATAGTCGCAAATGAGGTCGAGCACATATTGCACATCGTTGTCGCTGATCTTTGCGCGCATTTCGGGCGCAAGTCGGTTCAAAATGAAGCGAATAGCCTCGCTGTCGTCGAAATCAAAAGGTTCTTCCATCGTAGTAGTTTGTAAAGTTTGAAAGTTTATAAAGTTTTCAATTTGAAAATTTGAAGATTTGAAGATTGTTTGTTTTTGCCTCATAGACTTTTACTAATGCGTTAAACTAATCAACTCATCAACTGATCAACTCATCAACCAAATTTTGTCATTGCGGCCTTGCCGCATCATAGTTCCAGTCCGAGTTGTTGTGTTAGGGTGTTGAAGTCGGCGTTTTTTTGGCGCATTTGGGCAAATTTTTCTTCGGGCGTGAAAGCCATCTCTTTGGTCGACGAGTCGTCGATGCGCACTTCGAAATCGGCAAAATCGTTGTGCAGTTGCGCGCGCAAGTGTGCCAAAATCTGCTGTCGATATTTCTCTAAATCCTTCTGTTGCAGCGAGTTGAATACCACGATTTGGTATTTTTCGGGTTGCAGCATACGCGGCAAAAAGTTGATGATGGTGTTGGCGGCGTGCGCATCGTCGTGGAGTGCGGCAGCGCAGCTGCGCCATGCGGCGGCAAACTGCGTTTCGTCGAACGGTTCGCGCTGTGCGGTGGGCTGCTCCGACTTGGTTTCGGTCGCCACGGCAGCGGCTTGCGGCTGCGTTTTGGGCGTTCCCGACAGCGACAAACTGGCAGGCATTTTGCGCAGCGGCGTGGGTTGTGGTGCGGATTGCACTGGCTGCGGTTGTGGTTGTGGTTGTGGCTGCGCTGGCTGCTGCGGTTGTGCTGGTTGTTGCGGTTGCGCCACCGCCAAAGGCTTGATTTCCGCCTCTTTGGGCGATTCTGCAACAGGCTGTGCGCCAGTCAGTTGGCAAAGTTTGATGAGCAACAACTCCACCGATAGGCGTTTATTTCGGCTTTGGCGATAGTTCAAATCGCACTCGTTGGCAAGGTCGATGGCCTTGTAGAGAAACGACACAGGCGCGCGTTTGGCCTGTTCCACATATTGGTCGGCAATGGAAGCCCCCACTTCGAGCAGCGACTTGGTTGCCTCGTCGCGACTGACGAGCAAATCGCGGAAATGCGCCGCCAAACCCGTAACAAAGTGCTGCGCCTCGAATCCTTTGCGCAAAATTTCGTCGAAAGTGAGCAGTGTGTCGGCCACGCGTCCCGCCAAAAAATCATCGACCAGACGAAAATAGTAGTCGTAGTCGAGCACATTCAGATTTTCGATAACACCCTTATAAGTAATGTTGCCGCCACAAAAACTGACCACTTGGTCGAAAATGGAGAGTGCGTCGCGCATGGCGCCATCGGCTTTTTGCGCAATCACATTCAACGCCTCTGGCTCTGCCACAACGCCCTCGTTTTGAGCCACATACTGCAAATGGCTGACCACATCGGGCACGCCAATTCGGCTAAAATCGTAGATTTGGCAGCGCGACAAAATCGTTGGAATAATTTTGTGTTTTTCGGTAGTGGCGAGAATGAAAATAGCGTGTGCTGGCGGCTCTTCGAGCGTTTTCAGAAAGGCGTTGAACGCCGCCGCCGAGAGCATGTGCACCTCGTCGATGATATAGACGCTGTAACGCCCGATTTGCGGCGGAATGCGCACCTGATCGACCAGCGAGCGAATGTCGTCCACCGAATTGTTCGAAGCGGCATCGAGTTCGTGTATGTTGAACGAGCGTTGTTCGTTGAATCCGCGGCACGATTCGCACTCGTTGCAGGCTTCGCCGTCGGCGGTTGGGTGCGCGCAGTTGATGGTTTTGGCAAAAATGCGTGCGCAAGTGGTTTTGCCCACGCCACGCGGACCGCAAAAGAGGTAGGCGTGCGCCAAATGGTTAGTAGCGATGGCATTTTTGAGCGTCGTGGTGAGTGCCTCTTGCCCTACTACCGACTTGAATGTTGCGGGACGATATTTGCGCGCCGATACGATGTACTGTTCCATAAAATTCCCTTGAATTATTCGGCAAAGATAATGAAAATTGCCGACAATGCGACAACAACTGCACAAACTTTTTTTTTTCGGGACGAAACGCAATGCGCACAATCATTTTTTTTCGTAACTTTGCATTGAATATCGTGCTGTGCAAACCATGCGGAAAATTTGGAACAGAATACGGCCTTTCGTTACAAACAAATATGCCATTACGCTGCTTGCGTTTGTGGTTTATATCGTTTTTTTTGACGATAACAGCCTGATTTCCAGAGCAAAATCGCGCACCGAAATTGCCAATTTAGAGAAAGAGATAAAATTCTATCGGCAGCACATCGAGAGCGACAAGGCCAAAATCGACGCGCTCAATTCGAGCCTCGAAAATTTAGAAAAGTTTGCACGCGAAGAGTATTTGATGAAAAACGAGAATGAGGAGATCTTTATCATCGATGAATAAAACAGCCGTAACACCACGCCGCAAACAACGGGAAGAGTTGCTGCAAGTGCACGACAAATGCACGCTGTTGCCGTTTTTGGTCGAAAACCTGAAAGGGCGCAGCCGCAGCACCGTGAAATCGTATTTGGCGCACAGGCAGGTGGCCATCAATGGGCGTGTAACCACCGCTTTCGACGCATTTTTGCACGCTGGCGATGTGGTGGCGGTGCGCAATGTGGGCGAAGAGGCGGCAAATCCCAACCACCTTGCACGCATTGTGTACGAAGACGACGACATTTTGGTAGTCGATAAAAAATATGGTGCTGCCGCTGCCCAAAACGCCCGCCGCAGGGGCGAACAGACGGTGGAAGAGGTGATGGCCGAACATGTGCATCGTCAGAAAAAAAATGGGCAAGCGTGGCTTGTGAACAATCTCGACCGCGATGTGTCGGGGCTGCTGCTTTTGGCAAAATCGGAGGAGGCACTGGCGCGCCTGCGCAACGACCAGTTGCAGACAAAATATGTGGCGATAATCGAAGGCGAACCCGCCAATCAGCAAGGACGCCTGACGCACTGGCTCACCAACGATTCGAAAACGAAAAAAGTGCTGGCCGCAGACAACGATAACGGCGGTCAGATGGCGACGACCAACTACAAACGGTTGAAATCGAATGGGCGTTTTGCGCTGGTAGAATTGACCGCCAACGACGAAAAGCGGCATCAACTGCGCACGCAACTGGCCGCCATGGGAACGCCCATTGCAGGCGACAAAAAGTATGGCGCACGCAGCAATCCCATCGGTCGCCTCTGCTTGCACGCACAAATGCTGCTATTTTATCACCCATCGTCGGGCAGACCCACGACCTTCGACACAGGCGTTCCAGCCTGTTTTCAGTAAAAAAGAGAAACGATGCTGTTGGAAAAAATAGACACTCCCGACGATCTGAAACGCCTGCCGCGCGAAGAGTTGCCCACCGTTTGCCGAGAACTGCGGCAGTTTATCATCGACGAACTGTCGCACAATCCCGGCCATTTGGGCGCAAGTTTGGGCGTTATCGAACTGACGGTGGCGATTCACTATGTGTTCGACACGCCTTACGACCGCGTAGTGTGGGATGTGGGGCATCAGGCGTATGCGCACAAAATTCTCACAGGGCGGCGCGAGCAGTTTCACACCAACCGCCAGTTACACGGATTGAGCGGATTCCCATCGCCCAAAGAGAGCGAATACGACGCTTTCGGCACGGGCCATTCGTCCACATCGATTTCGGCAGCGTTGGGTATGTCAATCGCATCGCAGTTGCACCACGACAACCGCCAAGTGGTGGCCGTGATTGGCGACGGTGCCATGACTGGCGGCCTTGCGTTCGAGGGACTGAACAACGCCTCAATCAATCCCAACAATCTGCTCATCATACTCAACGACAACCACATGGCCATCGACCCGATAAAGGGCGGGTTGAGCCAATTTCTCGGAAAAATACACACATCGGCCACCTACAACCGCTGGCGTTTTTCGATTTATCGTCTGCTGAAATCGCTGCACATCATCGACGAAAAGCAGAAAAAGAAGATTCTCCGTTTTAGCAATTCGCTGAAATCGCTCCGCTCGAATGCCGACAACAATGTGTTCGAAGGGCTGAATATCAGATATTTTGGTCCCGTCGATGGGCATAATGTGAATGCGCTGGTGAGCGTGTTGCAAGAGATAAAAAACTATGCTGGTCCCAAGGTGCTGCACATCATCACCAAAAAAGGCAAAGGCTACAAACCCGCCGAAAACGCCGCCACCATTTGGCACGCGCCGGGCGAGTTCGACCCCAAGACGGGCAAGCGCATCACACACGACAACGGCGGCGAACCGCCTCTGTTTCAAGATGTTTTTGGGCATACACTGCTCGAATTGGCCGAGAAAAACGACAAAATCGTGGGTATCACGCCCGCCATGCCGAGCGGCTGCTCGATGACCTACATGATGGAAGCCATACCCCACCGCACTTTCGATGTGGGCATCGCCGAAGGGCACGCCGTAACTTTCTCGGCGGGCTTGGCCAAAGATGGGCTGCTGCCTTTCTGTAACATCTACTCGTCGTTTATGCAGCGCGCCTACGACAATGTGATTCACGATGTGGCACTGCAAAAACTGAATGTGGTGCTCTGCCTCGACCGCGCTGGCATTGTCGGGAGCGACGGCGCAACGCACCAAGGCGAGTTCGATTTGGCCTATTTCCGCTGCATTCCAAACTTGACCATCGCCTCGCCGCTCAACGAACACGAACTGCGCAACCTGATGTACACGGCACAACTGCCCGACCAAGGACCTTTCGTTATCCGCTATCCACGAGGTCGCGGCGTGCTGGCTGATTGGCACAACGAACCGCAAGCCATCGACATTGGCAAAGGGCGAAAACTGAAGGACGGCAAACAGGCCGCCCTGCTTTCGATTGGTCCGATAGGCAACGCCGCCGCACGAGCCATCGACATGGTGGAGCGCGCGCACGACATCAGCATTGCGCACTACGATATGCGCTTCGTCAAACCGCTCGACAGCGACATTCTGCACGAAGTTGGGCAACGCTTCAGCCAGATTTTTACGGTCGAAGACGGCGTGATTGCTGGCGGCATGGGCAGCGCAGTACTCGAATTTATGGCCGACAACGGCTACACACCATGCGTAACCCGTCTCGGCATCGGCGACCAATTTGTGGAACACGGCACCCAATCCGAACTCTACCACCTGCTCGGCCTTGATGCGGAAGGAATTGCAAAAAAAATTGCAGAAAGAGTGAGAAGTGAGAATTGAGGAGTGAGGAGTGATGCGGCGAAGCCGCAATTTCAGAATTTCAAATTCAATAGTTAGAGTCTTAGAAACATAGAGACAGTGCGAAGCACGAGAAACTTAGAAACAAAAATTGCGTCAGCAATTTTGAGAAACTAGAAACCAGAAATCAGAAATCAGAAATCAGAAACCACTTTATATACTTTCAACTTTATACACTCTTTTATGAAAATCGTAATTGCTGGTGCTGGCGAAGTGGGGCATTATGTGGCGAAAATGCTTTCGAGCGAAAACCACGACATCATTTTGATGGACAGCGACGAGGAACGCCTGAAAGATATTCCTGCCGCCTACGACCTGCTTACGCTCACTGGCTCGCCCACATCGATACACGACCTGAAAGAGGCTGGCGTGCCAAAAGCCGACCTGTTTGTGGCCGTTACGCCGCACGAAAGCGTGAACATGACCGCTTGCATGCTGGCTACCAATCTCGGAGCGAAAAAGACCATCTCGCGCATCGACAACCGCGAATATCTGCTGCCCGAAAACGCCGATTTTTTCAAACGCATGGGCGTTGATTCGCTCATCTATCCCGAAATGCTCGCCGCTCAAGAGATTGCCAATGTGCTGAAACGCGGCTGGTTGCGCGAATTTCGCACCTTCGGCGATGGCGAACTCGTGCTGGTCTGCCTCAAAGTGCGCGCCAACGCCGAACTCGTCAACAAAAAATTTAACTCTGGATTTTTTGCGCACAACCACTACCGCATTGTGGCGGTGAAACGCAACAAATGCACCATCATTCCGAGCGGCAACGACGAAATTCTCGCCAACGACATCGTCTATTTCATCTGCACGCCCGACAACCTCGAATTTGTGCGCGAACAGGCGGGCAAAAAGGCGTTCGATGTGAAAAATGTCATCGTCATGGGCGGCAGCCGCATTGCCATCAACGCCGTCAGAGCATTGCCAAAAAATACCACGGTGAAAATTATTGAAGCAGACCGCAACAAATGTCTTGCGCTCTCCGAAAAATTGAGTAATGCGCTGGTTATCAACGGCGATTGTCGCAATATGGAACTGCTGCGCGAAGAGGGAATCGAAGATGCCGATGCTTTTTTGGCACTCACCAGCGACTCCGAATCGAACCTGCTCGCCTGCCTCACCGCCAAACGCTTTGGCGTGGACAAAACTGTGGCCGATGTGGAAAATATCGACTATATCGATTTTGCCGAAAGCCTCGACATCGGCACCGTCATCAACAAAAAACTGATTGCCGCCAGCCATATCTACCAGCGTATGCTCGACCAAGATGTGCTGAATGTTACCTGCCTCACCTATTCCGATGCCGAAGTGGTGGAATTTGTGGTGAAGCCGGGCGACAAAATCACACGCAAACGCGTTGGCGACCTGAATCTGCCATCGAACGTGAACATCGGCGGCATCATACGCGACGGCAAAGGCGCTATTGTCAATGGTCAAACCGTGATACAACCCGACGACCATGTGGTGGTTTTCTGCATGGCCGACAGCGTGCGCAAAATCGCGGCTTTCTTCAACAACTGATAGCCAAACAGTTATGACCAAAACATTCAATCACCGCCAGTTTTTCAGGATTTTGGGGCTGCTGTTGCTCATTGAAACGGCGTTTATGCTGGCGGCGGCGTGCGTTGCGCTCTGTTACCACGAACTAGATGCCAAGTCGCTGCTCGAAGCCTCGGGCATTGCGGCGTTGGTGGCTATGGTCGGACTGTTGGTTGGGCGCAAAGCCGACCACCACATCGGCACGCGCGAAGGCTACAGCGTGGTGGCTGTGGTTTGGGTGGTATTTTCGCTGTTTGGTATGCTGCCATTTTGGCTGTCGGGCTGCATTGCATCGCCCATCGATGCATTTTTCGAAACCATGTCGGGCTTCACCACCACAGGCGCAACCATACTCACCGACATCGAAGCGTTGCCACACGGTCTGCAACTTTGGCGTTGCGTTACGCAGTGGCTTGGCGGAATGGGCATTGTTGTGCTGTCGCTGGCGTTGCTGCCATTTTTCGGCGGCGGCATGCAACTTTTTGTGGCCGAAGTGCCAGGTCCAACCTACGACAAACTGCAACCGCGGCTCAAAAACACGGCGCGGCGGCTGTGGGCACTCTATGTTGCACTCACGGTGGCAGAAACGCTTTTGTTGAAAATCGGCGGTATGAACTTTTTCGATGCCGTGTGCCACGCTTTCACCACCATGGGATCGGGCGGCTACTCCACCAAACAGGCGAGCATTGCGCACTGGACATCGCCGTTCATTCACTACACCATCATCGTTTTCATGCTGATTACCAGCATCAACTATGTGCTGCTCTATTTGGCCATTGTCAAACGCCAATTCGGACGATTTTGGAAAGACGAAGAGTTGCGTACCTATCTGATAATCACCGCAGTAGCAACTATCGCCATCACTTTTGGACTGGGTTGCACGCAAGCCTCGCCCGACGACAATTTCGAGCCGATTTTTCGCAAAAGTCTGTTCCAAGTTACCTCCATATTCTCCACAACAGGCTTTGCCACAAGCGATTATGTCGGTTGGATGCCGCTATTGCAGTTTATACTCATCTTGCTGATGTTCAGCGGCGGCACAGCGGGCTCTACCAGCGGCGGCATGAAAGTGGTGCGACTGCTACTGCTCGCCAAAAACGGCTACTACGAAATGAAGCGGCTCATACACCCAAAAGCCATCTTGCCCGTGCGCATCAACGGTCATGTGGTGCCAGAAAAAACCATCAACAGCATTCACGCATTCATCATCATCTATGTGGCGCTGATTATCGTTGGCACTGGCGTTGTGGCGCTGTCGGGGCTGTCGGTTACCGAGTCGTTTGGTGCGGTGTTGGCCTGCATCAGCAATGTCGGCCCAGCCATCGGCGCGCTCGGTCCTATGGGCGATTACGCCGCCCTTCCCGACTTTGTGAAACTCTTTCTCGCATTCATCATGCTCGTCGGCCGCCTCGAAATTTTCACCGTCCTGATACTCTTCTCGCCCGGATTTTGGAAGAAATAAAGGAGCGGGAGTGGGGGAGCGATTGTAGGGAGGCGTTGAGTACCACGCCCAAAAAGTTTATAGGTGAGAGGTTCTCGTTTATAGACTAAGACGATGACTAAGACTAAGACAATATCAGATTTCAAATTTCAGATTTCAGATTTCAAATTAAACTGTTAAAAACATAGAGACAGCGCGCAGCGCGAGAATTTTTGCGATAAGCGAGCGCAGAGTCAAACTCGTTTGAACTATGCCGAGCGTAGCAAAAATCTTGCGTAGCAGAAACATAAAACCAAAAATTGCGGCAGCAATTTTGATAAACTAAAAAACTGAACTTACTGCCAGTGCGTTAAAACATCGGCAAGGAGGCGTTCCATCAGGCGCGAGATGGGGAAATCGGGCAGGCGGTCGAGCGGCACTGCAATGCAGTTGTCGAAACTGGCGGGCTGCGACAGACGAAGCGCCATACAGCGCGCAAAAATGCGCTGGTGGCTCAACAGGTGTTTGCGGATAGGCGTTTGTTGAATGAGCGTAAATTGCTGACAACCAACAGATTGCGTGATAAAATCGGAGGCGAGCAACGATTCTGCCGAACACTCATCGGGCGTTTCGACGAGCGGCAGTTCGTAGAGGCCGCGCCAAATGTCGGCGGCGGCGCGGCGGTGCAGGTATATTTTTCCGTCGAATTCGGCAAAAATGTAGTTGAAATGGCGGTCGCGCACCTGTGTTTTACCCTGTTTTTGCGGCAAACTACCGACCCGATTTGTGGCCAGCGCAGCGCAACTGGCAGCCAGCGGACACGCCACGCAATGCGGCGCAGTGGGCGTGCATTGCAGCGCACCAAACTCCATCAATGCTTGATTGTGCCGCCCCGGATTTTCGGTGTCGAGCAGCAGTTGCGCCAGTTCGGCAAAATGTTTCTGCCCAGCCGTCGTGTCGATGGGCAAATCGCAGCCAAAATAGCGCGCCAAAACACGAAAAACATTGCCATCGACCGTGGCGAAAGGCTGTCCAAAAGCGAACGAACAGATGGCCGCCGCCGTATATTGCCCCACGCCTTTGAGCGCAAGCACATCGGTGTACAATGTAGGAAAAACGCCGTCAAACCGCTCCACAATGATTTTTGCCGAGGCGTGCAGATGGCGTGCGCGGCTGTAGTAGCCAAGCCCTTGCCAAAGTTTCAGCACCTCGTCGATGGGGGCGGCAGCCAGCGAACGCACATCGGGAAAGCGCGCCACAAAACGGCGGTAGTAGTCGAGCCCCTGCGCCACCTGCGTCTGTTGCAGAATAATCTCCGAAATCCAAATCAAATAAGGATCGCGCGTGTGTCGCCACGGCAAATCGCGCCGATTGAGAGCAAACCACTGGGCTAAAATTTTTTGAAAGGCGTGAAAATCGTCCATATCGCTGGCAAAGTTCTGCATTTTTTCGCAAAAAATATCGCATTTCGAAAAAAATAATTTGCTAAATGGTTGTATTTCAAAAAATAATTCGTACCTTTGCAGTCCGAAAAAGCGAACTCGGGTTGCATTTTATCAGAAAAATAACCTATAAAAATTACGAACATGACTAAAGCAGACATCATCAACGAAATCGCCAAAAGCACGGGCATCGGCAGAGAAGAGGTGCAGCGTACGGTAGAGGCGTTTGTAGAGATTGTGAAAGACTCGTTGTGCGAGGGCAAGCGTCTTGCCGCTCAAGGCAAAGAAGAATTGGCCAAAGAACACAATGTTTATTTGAGAGGTTTCGGCAGTTTCGTTGTGAAAACACGCGCCCAAAAAACGGCACGCAACATTTCGAAAAACACCACGATTATCGTTCCAGAACACAGCATTCCTGCGTTCAAACCTTCGAAAGAATTCGTTGAAAAACTAAAATAACGAATTTAAGTTGTTCTACATTTTAAATTCTAACGATTATGCCAAACGGTAAGAAACACAAAAGGCACAAAATGTCTACCCACAAGCGCAAAAAACGCTTAAGAAAGGACAGACACAAGAAAAAATAGACCTTTGCGGTCTGCCTTAAAGAAAGAGAGGAAAACAAATTTAGAGTTCGGTATTCGGTTAGCGTCTTTAAGTTTGTTTTTTTCTGTTTATATTGTGTGCGGAGCGCAAGTGGGCGTTTTCGCACACCAAAATAGATATATAGATAGTGTGGAAAAAGAATTAGTAATTAGTGCGAACGGCGATGTCATTACCATTGCGCTGCTCGAAGATAAGAACCTTGTCGAGATTCACAAAGACACGCTGAAGCCGTCGTTTGCTGTGGGCAACATCTACCTCGGGCGTGTGAAACGCGTGATGCAGGGGCTGAACGCTGCGTTTGTCGATATTGGCTCGCCCAAAGAGGCGTTTGTTCACTACCACGACCTCGGCGACCAGTTCCCGACGATGAACGCCTATGTGAAACAGGTGTTGAGCAACCGCAAACATCTGCCCGACAAGATAGAAAAACTGCCCGAACTCGACCGCGAAGGCAACATCAAAGATGTGTTGGCGGCGGGCGACTATATATTGGTGCAAATTGTCAAAGAGCCTATCTCGACCAAAGGACCGCGCCTGACAGCCGAAATATCGTTTGCCAGCCGCAACATGGTTTTTTTGCCTTTTGGCGACAAAATATCGGTATCGCAAAAAATAAAATCGCACGCCGAGCGTATGCGTCTGCGCCAACTGATGCAGAGCATAAAACCCGCCAATTGCGGTTTGATAATGCGCACCGTGGCCGAAGACAAGCGCGTGGCCGAACTCGATGCCGAATTGTCGGCCATCACCAAACGCTGGGCGACTGCCATCGACAATCTGCGCAAATCGAACGGCGTTACGCTGCTGTCGGAGGAGTTGAGCCGTGCCGCCGCCATCGTGCGCGACCTGTTCGACGACGATTTCGAACATATCTATGTCGATAACAAGGCCGTTTGCCGCGAACTGGCCGACTACATCAAAACCATTGCGCCCGACAAGAGCGACATCGTGAAACTGCACCGCGATGCGCTGCCGATTTTCGAAAGTTTCGGCATTGCGCGGCAGGTGAAATCGCTTTTTGGCCGCACCGTTTCGGTGAAGCGCGGTGCCTACCTCATCTTCGACCAGACGGAGGCCATGCATGTGATCGATGTGAACAGCGGCACACGCACACGCGCCGCACAGTCGCAAGAAGAGAATGCGCTGGAGGTGAATATGGCTTCGGCCACCGAGATAGCGCGGCAACTGCGCCTACGCGACATGGGCGGCATCATCGTCATCGACTTTATCGACTTGACCGAGAACGAAAATCGGCAAAAGTTGTACGAACACATGACCAAACTGATGGCCAACGACCGCGCGCGGCACAACATTCTGCCACTCAGCAAGTTCTGCCTGATGCAAATCACACGCCAGCGCGTGCGCCCCGCCACATATATTCGCACCGACGAGGTTTGTCCCACCTGCGGCGGCACAGGCAAAGTACGCCCAGCCATACTTTTGTTGGACGAGATCGAAGACCAACTCGCCAGCATTGTCAACGATTTTCATTTCAAAAAAATAACGCTGTGCGTGCATCCGTACATCGGCGCATACCTCAAAAAAGGGCTCTGGTCGATAGCGTGCCGCTGGCGATGGAAGTACCACTGCCGCCTGAAAGTGGTGTCGCTGTTCGAACTCGGTCTGCTCGAATTCAAATTTATCGACGAACAGAACAACGAAATCGACCTCGAAACACTTTCGGAGATGAATAAAAAGTTTGAAAGTTTGAAAGTTTGAAGTACGAAAGTGTATAAAGTCTATAAAGTGAAAAGTATAAAGTTCGGACGCACCGAGTGCGTCCGAACGATTAAACGCTTCAACAAAGAAACACAGAAACCGCGCGAAGCGCAATTTGAAATTTGAAATTCTGAAATTACCATGTCCGTACACACTCCCGAAGATGCGCGCAAAGTTACTACTCGCCGTTTGTGCGAGATGAAGCAGCGCGGCGAAAAAATAAGTATGCTCACTTCGTACGACTACACGATGGCCGAAATTGTGGACAAGGCTGGCATCGATGTGATACTTGTGGGCGATTCGGCCTCGAATGTGGTGGCTGGCAATGTAACCACGCTGCCCATCACACTCGACCAGATGATTTATCACGGCAAATCGGTGGTTCGTGCCGTGAAACGCGCACTCGTAGTAGTCGATATGCCGTTTGGTACCTACCAAACCAGCGATGTAGAAGCCGTGCAGAACGCCATAAAAGTGATGAAAATAACTCACGCCGACGCGCTGAAACTCGAAGGCGGTGCCGAAATTATCGACGCAGTGAAAAAGATTCTCGCCGCTGGCATTCCCATCATGGGACACCTCGGGCTGATGCCGCAATCGATAAACAAATACGGCACCTACACGGTTCGTGCCAAGGACGAAGAAGAGGCCGAAAAACTCGTGTCCGACGCCAAACTGCTCGAAGAGGCGGGCTGTTTTGCGCTTGTGCTCGAAAAAATTCCCGCCAAACTGGCGGCACGCGTGGCACAAGAATTGACCATTCCCGTTATCGGCATTGGCGCTGGCGGCGCAGTCGATGGACAGGTGCTTGTGCTGCACGATATGCTCGGACTCACGCAAGGATTCACACCGCGTTTCTTGCGCCGCTACGCCGACCTCAACGCCGTGATGAGCGAAGCCGTGCACCACTACATCAGCGATGTCAAATCGTGCGACTTCCCCAACGAACAAGAACAGTATTGAAAGTGAGGAGTGAGGAGTGAGGAGTGAGGAGTGATGCGGCAGAGCCGCAATTTCAGAATTTCAAATTTCAAATTTCAAATTTTTTAGTCGCAAGATGTGAGTAGCAAGTAGCAAGAATTTTGGAATAAAGAGTAAGGACAAAAGAATAAAGACTTTTTCAATTATCCAATTACCTAAATTCCAATTACTTAGTTATTTGAAAATTTGAAGATTGCGGCGTTTCGTTTACCGACAACCAGAAACTAGAAACCAGAAATTAGAAATCTGCTGCCCAACACTAACGCGTTAAACTTTTCAACTCATCAACTTATCAACTTTTCAACTACCAATCAACCAATCAACCAATCAACTAATCAACCCAATCTGAAATAAATACTATGGACGAAAAGAAAAACCAACTCGAAATTGCGCTGACGCCCGAAGTGGCGGAGGGCATTTACTCCAATTTGGCGATTATTTCGCATTCCAATTCGGAGTTTATCATCGATTTTGTGCGCATCATGCCGAACACGCCGAAAGCCAATGTCAAATCGCGCATCATACTCACACCCGAACACGCCAAACGCCTGCTCGGTGCGCTGCAAGAGAACATTGCGCGATACGAAAAACAGCACGGCACAATAAAAACCGACAACGGCGGCACATTCGTTCCGCCACTGCCGATGTTCGGCGGCGGACAAGCCTAAAACGGCCACTCGTTGCGTATGAAACAGACCATTGCGGCATACATGCGCGCGCAAAAAATGCCTGCGCCACCTGCCAAAATTCTCGTTGCGGTGAGCGGTGGCATCGATTCGGTGGTACTGCTCGATGTGCTTGTAAGGCTTGGTTTTCAGTGCGTTGTGGCGCACTGCAACTTCCACCTGCGTGGCGACGATTCCGACAGCGATGCGCAGTTTGTCGAGGCATTGGCACAAAAATACGACATTCCGCTGCGGCGCGTCGATTTCGACACAAAAAAAGTGGCTGCAGAGCGCAAAATCTCCATCGAGATGGCGGCGCGCGACCTGCGCTACACATGGTTCGAACAGGTGTGCCAAGAGGAGGAGTGCGCGGCCACAGCCATAGCACACAACGCCAACGACAGTGCCGAAACCATACTGCTCAACATGGCGCGCGGCACAGGCATCGACGGACTGCGCGGCATTCCAGCGGTGAATGGCGACATTGTGCGTCCGCTGCTCTGCGTTGCGCGCGAAACCATCGAAAATTATGCCGAACGACACGCCTTGCAGCACCGTTTCGACGCAACGAACGACGACACCAAAATGCGCCGCAACTTTGTGCGCCACAAACTGATGCCGCTGTTCGAGCAGATAAATCCAGCCTTTGTAGCAACCATGCGCAGCAACGCCCAAAACATGGTCGATGTGGCGACCATCTACCACGAACACATTGCACAAATTGGGCGCGAAATATGCCAAACCGACCAAAACGGCTGCATCGAGATAGACACGGCGCAACTGCTTCGCCAGTCGGCACCGCGCACTGTTTTGTTCGAACTGCTGAAGCCGTATCAAGTCAAAAGCGACATGGCCGACGCCATTTTCGACAGTCTTGCGCGCATCAGCGGCAAAACATTCAACACGCCGAGCCACCGCCTGCTTGTCAATCGCGGAAAAATCGTCATTGCTGCGCAAGGGCGCGCCAGCACATCGATTTACCAAATTCAGCGCAACAAAGCCGAGATAACATCGCCCATTCATCTGAAAATCGACCATTTCGACTACACGCTGCCACGCCTCGAAGAGAGTCCAGATATCGCCTATTTCGATGCCGACAAGGTGAAATTTCCGCTCATGCTGCGCCGTTGGCAAACGGGCGACTCGTTTTTCCCCCTTGGCATGATGGGGCGCAAAAAGGTGAGCGACCTATTTGTCGATTGCAAACTCAGCCGTTTCGACAAAGAAAATGCGTGGATTTTGACCTCGGGCGGCAAGATAATTTGGGTGGTCGGGCTGCGCATCGATAACCGTTTTTGTCTGACAAAATCGACAAAAAAGACATTAAAACTGACATACTACCGATAAAACCGCCCTGTTTTCCGAAAAAATGCGTATCTTTGTCGTTCCTAAAACCATGAACGATATGAAACGCTATCTCATCACACTCGTTGCAAGCCTGTTAGGGATTGCTGGTGCGCTGTTTTTGTGCAGTTGCGGCACGCAAAAAGCCGCCAACAACGCCGCACACCACGCTTCCATCGTAGGCGAACTGCCCGAAAATATCAACTTTTCGAACTCGTTTCGTATGTTTTGGGACGCTTTGGTGCAGGATACCAAACGCGTGCGTTCGCTCGACAAGTACAAGCCGTCGGACAAACTGCTCGAAAACGCCGCCGTTTCGGAACACGAGGGTGAGTATGTCGTTTCGGGCTTTCTGACCACCGACGACACTTTCGACGAAGCCGCTTTTGTGGCACTTGGCGGCACGCTCAACCGCATCGACAGCACCACATCGATCTTCAAAATGCCGTTGAAACGCCTGCCCGACATGTGGCAAGTGCGCGGCATTGTATCGGTAGAAGCGGCGCAAAGAGTCTATCTGCGCAAACATTAAAGGGGACCTCTATAAATTCCCCACTCAATAATGGGGGCTTCTATTTATTGTGAGAAGAGTGAGATTTTTTTGAATAAAGAATAAGGAATAAAGACAAAAGACTTTTTAATTATCCAATTATCTAATTTCCAATTACTTAACTATGATTTTTACAGGCGTTTTTGATACCGAAACGGCATTGGGCGGCGAGTGTCAAAAATCAGGTTTTGTGTTTCGAGAGAGCGTCATCACTGTTTGAGCGAAGCGAGTTTGATGATGCCGAAACCAAAACCGCCAATTTTTGGCAACGCTCGCGCCCCTGCCGCGACTTTTCTTTAATTCTTGATTTTGCTCACGCTCGGCAAATCGAAAACTCGTTTTCGTTTGCGCTCGCTAAATCGCAAAATTGGTTCGTTTCTTTTGGTCGTCAAAAGAAATGAACGAAAAAAGCAAACGAAAAGACTTACTTGTGAAACTATAAAGCAATTTATAGAAATCCCCTTAAACAGACCTAAAATCAATACACAATGAAAAAAATCAATCTTACGGCAACACTGCTCTGCTTTGCAATTTTGGTGTTTGCCCAAGAGTCGAAACTCTCGAACTATTCGCGCGCATTTATCGAAGCGAATAAAACGGCGAAAACCACCGAACAGCGCACCAATCTGCGCAAAAACTTTGCGTTGAAAGTGGCCGAAAACGACCAAGAGTATGTTTCGGCATTCGTGCATTTCTACAGCGACGATGCCGACAAATCGGTGATTGAGAACTACGGCGCACTGATAAACAACGATTTCGGCGATTTTGTAACGGCGCAAATTCCTGTGGAAAACCTCGAAGCACTGTCGCAGGACGAAAACATCAAATTGGTAGAAATCGGCACGCCTGTGCAGAAAAAGATGAACAAAGCGCGCACCGCTGCCAATGTGGACAAAGTGCAGGCTGGCACAGGTCTTTCGCAGCCATTTTTGGGCACTGGTGTCATTGTGGGCGTGTGCGACTATGGTTTTCAGTACAATCATATCACTTTTTACGATGCCAACAACTCGTCGGAACTGCGTGTGAAACGCGTATATAATATCACCAAAAACAAAAAATACACGACCCAAAGTGCCATAGAATCGGCCAAATACGACGATTCGTCTGATTCCGACGGACACGCCACGCATGTTACGGGCATTGCAGCGGGCAGTTACAGTGGCAACAACTACTACGGCGTGGCCACAGATGCCGACATCGTGATGGTGAACGCAGGCAACACAAACGCCGATCTTCTCAATGGTATCCAATACATATTCGACTACGCCACCGAAGTAGGTAAACCTGCCGTGGTGAACTTGAGCCTTGGCACACATCAAGGTCCACACGACGGCACTTCGTCGTTCGACATTGCCATAGACAAAATGGTGGGTGCAGGGCGCATTGTGTGCGGTGCGGCTGGCAACGAAGGCAAATATCCGCTCTACAGCGAAGCCACTTTGAAAGCAGGTGAATCGCACACATTCATACTCGACAATAGCGATGATTACTATGATGGCGGTGGGTTTGCCGATTTTTGGGGCGACGAAGGACAGCAATATACTGTGCAAATAGTCTATTTAAACTCGAATGGCAAAGTTTTGAAAGAAGGGACTTCAACCACAGCGGCAACATCGGCAAAAAAAACAACGACATGGAGCAATGATACATACGCTTCCGGGTCATTGACCGCCTACACGCAACTCAGTGCAGACGCCACCAACAACAAGGGCAATGTGTATGTCAAATTTAGTAGTTTCAACCCAAAATCATCGTATCAAATAGGGTTCAAAGTTACTGCTCAAACAGATGGAACTGTACGCGTATGGGGTTCTGACTACAACTCTATTTATTGGGAAGACGGACTTACCACACACACCGTGGGCGAAATAGGCGGCACTGCCAACGGCATTATCAGTGTAGGCGCTTTTGTTTCTTACAAACGCTCTGGATATTCTTTAACATCTGCTGGGACAATTGCATCATTTTCGAGTAGAGGCCCAAGTGCCGATGGACGCATAAAACCAGAGATTACTGCGCCAGGGGCTTGCATTGCTTCTTCCGTACCAAACACAAGTGCGGTTACAGACAACGATTATTTCGATAAAGCCACCACAGCACAAGTGAACAATACCACCTATTATTGGGGCTGGATGCAAGGCACTTCGATGGCGACGCCGTTTGTTACTGGCGTAGTGGCTACTTGGCTGCAAGCCAACCCAGAACTCACGCCTGAGCAGATTAAAGGTGTCTTTGTACAAACGGCTATAAAAGACTCAAATACAGGCTCTTCGCTACCAAACAACACATGGGGCTACGGCAAAATCGATGCCTATGCGGGGCTACAATATATTCTCGGCACAACTGCCGTGAAGAACCTCGAAGGGCTGCCCGAAGCCATCATGCTCTATCCCAATCCGAGCGATGGTGCGTTCCAACTCTTCTTCACACAAAACGACAACGCTGTGAATGTGCGTGTCTATGCTGCTAATGGTCAGCAAGTTTACGCACGCCACATCGGTAGCGTTAGCACACAGCAAACCATCGACATCGACCTTGGCAATGTGCAAGCAGGTGCCTACATCGTAAAAATCACTGGCACTGGCTTCGACCAAACCTGCCGACTGATGGTGAAATAAATAGTCGCAAGTCGCAAGAGAATTAGGAATGAGGAGTGAGGAATGATGCGGCGAAGCCGCAATTTCAAATTTCAAATTGTAGGGACGCACCGAGTGCGTCCTTACTTATTTACAAATTGATGGATTTACAAATTGACATATTTATTCGCTTCAACGATTCAACAATTCAACGCTTCAACAAATCCACAAATAACCAAATCTGCAAATCAACAAAAAGGACGTAGCATGCCGCGTCCCTACTTTCACACTTTTACACTTTATAGACTTTATAAACTTTTCACTTTATGAACTTCGCCCGCTTCCGATTCTACCGCCAATCAATCGGTTCCAATCCGTTCTGTATCAGGTAGTTGTTGGCTTGTGAGAAGTGTTTGCAGCCGAACCAGCCGCGACTGGCGGAGAGTGGTGACGGGTGCACGCTGCGCAAAATCAGATGTTTGGTGGGGTCGATAAACTGCGCTTTTTGCTGTGCATAGTTGCCCCAAAGCATAAACACGATGTGTTCGCGCTGCGCCGCCAGCGTGCGTATGGCGGTGTCGGTAAACTGCTCCCAGCCGTGCTTTTGGTGCGAACCAGCCATGTTAGCGCGCACGGTGAGTGTGGCGTTGAGTAGCAACACGCCTTGCCGCGCCCAGCGTTCGAGATTGCCGTGTTGCAGCGGCTCTATGCCAAGGTCGGAACTAATTTCCTTGTAGATGTTGCGCAGCGACGGCGGAATCTCCACACCCTCGTTTACCGAAAAACTCAACCCATGCGCCTGTCCGATGCCGTGGTAAGGGTCTTGCCCGATGATAACAACTTTCACGCGGTCGAACGGGCAGAGATCGAAAGCGTTGAAAATCAGTTTTTTAGGCGGAAAAATCTGCTGCGTGCGGTACTCTTGGCGCACAAAATCGGCGAGTTGCACGAAATAAGGCTTCTCAAATTCGGGCGCAAGTTGCGCTCCCCAAGTCGGTTCTATACGAACTTCCATTTTCAAATTGGGTTGATCAGTTGATTGGTTGATGAGTTGATAAGTTTAACGCGTTGATAATGGTTTGTGCGGCAAAATTAATTTTCAAATCTTCAAATAAGACACTTTATAGACTTTCACACTCTTATGCTTTTTCGCTCAATTCGAGCCAACGCTCTGTTTTTGTGTCGATTAGGCTGGATATTTCGGCAAAACGCTGCGACTGTTGCAGCAGTTCGTCGTTGCCAAGTGTGCCGCTCGACAGCGCAGTTTCTATCGCTTTTTTCTCCGCTTCGAGTGCCTCTATTTCATCGCTCAACTGCTCAAATTCGCACCGCTCGGCGAAGGTCAGTTTTTTGCGTTCTTCGTGCCGTTGTGGGCGTTCGGCGGTTGGTTTTGGTGTTGCTTTTGCTTGATTTTCAGCCTGTTCGGCGGCTTTCAGTTCGCGCCATTGGCGGTAGTCGGTGTAGTTGCCCGGAAAATCTTGAATTTGGCAATTCCCTTTGAACACGAGCAGATGATCCACCACTTTGTCCATGAAAAAACGGTCGTGGCTCACCACAATGACGCAGCCACGGAACTGTATGAGGTAGTCCTCCAGCACATTCAGCGTGGCGATGTCGAGGTCGTTGGTTGGCTCGTCGAGCACCAAAAAGTTCGGATTGCGCATCAGCACGGTGCAGAGGTAGAGCCGTCGCCGCTCGCCGCCGCTCAATTTTGCAATGAAATCGTGCTGCTTGTCGGGCGGAAAGAGAAAATGCGTCAAAAATTGCGATGCGGTCAGTTTTTTGCCGCCGCCAAGGTCGATCTCTTCGGCAATGGCACGCACGGCATCAATCACCTTGTCGCGCTCGTCGAACTGTATGCCGCTCTGGCTGTAGTAGGCAAATCGCACGGTATCGCCCACATCGAAACGGCCGCTATCAGGCGGAATTTCGCCCAAAAGCATCTTCAGAAAAGTCGATTTGCCCGTGCCATTTTTGCCGACAATGCCGAGTTTTTCGTAGCGCGAAAAGTTGTAGTAAAAATTGTCGAGAATTTTGTAGTCGCCAAACGCTTTCGACACATATTGCGCCTCGAAAATTTTGCTGCCAATGTAGGCCGATTTCACGCCGAGCGACAACTGTTTTTCCTCGATCCGCTGTTGGGCGCGTCGTTCTATTTCGTGGAATGCGTCGATGCGGCTTTGCGCTTTGGTGCCGCGCGCTTGCGGTTGGCGGCGCATCCAGTCGAGTTCTTTGCGGTAGAGATTTTTGGCGCGCGCCGTTTCGGCGTTCATATTGTCGATGCGCTCGTCGCGTTTTTCGAGGTAGTAACTGTAATTTCCCTTGTAGCGGAACAGTTTTTGCTGGTCGATTTCGATGATGTCGCTGCACACACGGTCGAGAAAATAGCGGTCGTGCGTAACCATCAAAAGCGTTGTTTTTGAGCGGTTTAGCAACTCTTCGAGCCACTCCACCATCTCCAAATCGAGGTGGTTGGTTGGTTCGTCGAGCAGCAGCAAATCGGGTTCGGTTATCAGCACATTGGCCAACGCCAAACGCTTTTGTTGCCCGCCACTCAGTTGATTTACAGGCTTTTCGAGGTCGTGAATGTCGAGTTTGCCGAGAATCTGTTTGATGCGCGTTTCGTAGTCCCACGTGTGCAGACGCTCCATTTCGGCCATGGCGCATTGCATTTCGTCGTCGTATTGCGGCGTGCGGCGCGGACTGTTCAGCAGCCGTTCGTAGTTGGCGATGGCTTGCACGGTGTCGCTTTCGCTGGCGAAACAGGCTTCCAACACGCTCATTCCGTCCCGAAATTCGGGGTCTTGCGGCAAAAATCCGATGCGTAGGTCGCGCTTGAAAGTAATTGTGCCGCTGTCGTGGCTCTCGCGCCCTGTGAGAATGTTGAGCAGCGTGGTTTTTCCCGTGCCGTTGCGCGCCACAATGGCCACGCGCTGCCCTTGGTCGATGCCAAACGAAATGTCCTCGAACAGCAGGCGGTCGCCAAACGATTTGGTCAGATTTTCTACTTGCAGATAAACCATCACGCCGCTCTGAAACTCACCCAAATATCGATGAATGCGCTGATTAACAGCGTGATAGCCCAAGCGTTGCTCTGCGAATACATCAGATAGGCGGTGGCAAGCAGACAGCCCGTGCCAATCAGTTGTTGCGCTTGCAGGCGGCGCATACGCACATTGTCGCTCTTTTGCAGCGTCAAAAGACGCATCGCAGCCACCACGACTGCGCCCACCGAAAAAATTGTGAAACCAATCAGCCAGTTTTCTGCCAAAATGTAAGTCAATGCCCCCACAATCGCAGCAACATACCCCACCACAAACGGCACAAATTTTTTCGGATTCTCGATGTTCATGTTAGAATTTCAGAATTTCAGAATTTCAAATTTCAGAATTTAAGAGTTTCAAGAGTTTCGGTAGTCAAAGCACTGCAATCTTCAAATCTTCAAATGGAAAAACTTTTCACTTTATAGACTTTTCACTTTCAAACTAAATTTTCATATTCATTGCGGTGCGTACTTCGTCGAGGGTGCGGGCGGCGATTTCGCGTGCGCGGGCAGCACCGTCGAGCAGCACTTGGCGGATGTATTCGGGCTGCGCTTCGAGTTGTTGGCGGCGTGTGCGTAGCGGGCGCAGCGTTTCGTTCAACGCTTCGGTGAGCATGCGTTTCAGTGTGCCGCCGCCGCCATCGCCAATGCGTTCGGCTATCGCTTGCGGCTCTTCGCCTGTGCAGAGCGAGATGAGCATCAGCAGGTTGGCCACTTCGGGGCGATTTTCGGGGTCGTAGGTGATGTGGCGGTCGGCATCGGTTTTGGCTTTTTTGATGAGTGCCGCAGTCTCGTCCTCGCTAGCGCTGAGCATAATGGCATTGCCGCGACTTTTGCTCATTTTTTGCGTGCCGTCGAGCCCCATAATGCTTGGCGTTTTGCTCAACAGGGCGTGCGGTTCGGGGAATATCGGCGCACAGTTTTTGCAAAATTTTTCGTTGAAACGGCGTGCGATGGTGCGCGTCATCTCGAGGTGCGGCAGTTGGTCTTTACCCACGGGCACCACATTGCCTTTGCAAAAAAGAATGTCCACCGCCTGATGTACGGGATAGGTGTACATGCCAGCGTTCACGCTTTTGAGCCCAGCGGCCTGAATCTCCTCTTTTACAGTGGGATTGCGGCTTAATTCGGCGTTCGACACGAGCGTGAGAAACGGCACCATCAGTTGGTTGGCTTCTGGCACATAACTATGTGGGTAAATCAGCACATTTTCGCTCGGCTCGATGCCAGCCGCCAAATAGTCGATGACTAATTGTTTGGTGTTCTGACTGATTTCTTGATAGGCGTCGTGGTCGGTAAGTACCTGATAATCAGCAATTAAAATCATTGTCGGCACGCCCATTTTTGCCAAGCGCACACGGTTTTGCAGCGACCCGAAATAGTGCCCAATGTGCAGCCGCCCTGTTGGGCGGTCGCCCGTCAGCACGCGGTATTTCGTTGGATTAACAGCGATGTCGGCCTCTATTTTTTTGCTTATCTCTACCGCCGCAGCGTAACTATTTGTTGTTTCGATTTCTGACATAAATTGTGTTGTATTAGTAAGTTACGGAACTTCTATAAATTCTCGCAAGTAAAAGATTTCGTTGTGCTGGAAAACAATTTCAAATTAAGTTGATGAGTTGATTGGTTGATTGGTTGATCGGTCGTTGAAAAGTTGATGAGTTGAAAAGTTGATAAGTTTAATGCATTGAAGAAAGTTTCTAATTTCTAGTTTCTAGTTTTCGGTATCAACAAAGCCGCAATTATTATTCATTATTCATTGTTTATTATTCATTTCGTCGGACGTGGCATGCTGCGTCCCTACTTTCACACTTTCAAACTTTCACACTTTCTCACTAAAAAAATTCCTCACTCCTCACTCCTCACTCCTAATTCCTAATTCCTCACTATTCTAATTTAGTGTGTGGCACTATCGGATTGCATCGATTACAGCGTCGATGGCTGCGCTGATGCCTTCGGCGTTTTTGCCGCCTGCCGAGGCCATGAAGGGCTGTCCACCGCCGCCGCCTTGTATGTGTTTGGCGGCTTCGCGCACCATGTTGCCAGCGTGGAAACCAGCCGCCACCATCGGTTGGCTGAGGAAGATAGTGATGCTCGGTTTGCCTTCGTAAACTGTGCCGACAACGAGCATAAATTTCACATCGGCAAAACGCCCTTTGAAGTGCGGAATGATGCTTTTGAACAGTTCGGGCGACGCTTTGCCCACATAGCGAATCACCTTCACACCGTTAATCTCTTCGGCGTGTTCGAGCAGTTGTTCGCGCATCTGTGCGGCGCGTTCGCGCATAAACTCTTCTATCTTTTTGCGCAGCGATGTGTTTTCTTCCATCGATTTTTGCACCGATGCAACAATGTCGGGCGTGTTGTTCAGCAGTTCGCGCAACGAACCTTGCAGGTCTTGCGCCGTGTCGAGCATTTTTTCGACGGCTGCGCCCGTGATTGCTTCGATGCGGCGAATGCCAGCGGCTATCGAACTTTCGCTCACAATGCGCACAATGCCGATGTTGCCAGTCGATTTGGCGTGTGTGCCGCCGCAGAGTTCGATAGACGAACCGTAGCGCACGACGCGCACTTGGTCGCCATATTTTTCGCCGAACAGCGCCATCGCGCCCATATTTTTTGCCTCGGCAATCGGCACATTGCGGTGCTCGTCGAGGGCGATATTTTCGCGTATTTTCTTGTTCACAGCGTGTTCCACTTGGCGCAATTCGGCGGGCGTAACTTTTTGGAAGTGCGAAAAGTCGAACCGCAGCGAGTCGGGCGAAACAAAGGAGCCTTTCTGTTCGACATGCGTGCCGAGCAGCGTGCGCAACGCTTCGTGTAGCAGGTGCGTGGCGGTGTGGTTGGCTTCGATGGCGTGGCGGCGTTCTTCGTTCACCTGCGCCGTGAAAGTGGCTTTCGGGTCGGCGGGCAGTGTGGCGGCAATGTGTATCGGCAGATTGTTTTCGCGCTTGGTGTCAGTAATGACGATGGTTTCGCCAGCACCAACGAGCGTGCCTGTGTCGCCCACTTGACCGCCCATTTCGGCGTAGAAAGGAGTTTTGTCGAGCACTATTTGGTAAAATTCTTTGCCTTTGGTCGCCATTTTGCGGTAGCGCAAAATTTTGGCGTCACATGCCAGTGTGTCGTAGCCCACAAATTCGGTTTCGCCTTCGTGCAATACCACCCAGTCGCCTGTTTCGACGGCGGCGGCGTTGCGGGCACGCGCTTTCTGTTTCTGCATTTCGGCATCAAAATCGGCATGATTCAGCGTCAGCCCATTCTCTTTCAAAATCAGTTCGGTCAGGTCGAGCGGAAATCCGTAGGTGTCGTAGAGCGTGAATGCGTCCACGCCGCTAATTTCGGTGCGATTCGATTTTTTTGCTTCGCCCATCACGCGGTCGAGCAGACGAATGCCCGTTTCGAGCGTGCGCAGGAACGCCTCTTCCTCCTCTTTCACCACTTTTTCGATGAGTGTTTGCTGATGTTTCAGTTCGGGATAGGCGTCGCCCATGCTGTCGATGAGCGCAGGAATCAGTTTGTGCATGAATGCCGATTTCTGTCCGAGGAATGTGTAGCCGTAGCGCACGGCGCGGCGCAAAATGCGTCGTATCACATAGCCTGCTTTGGCGTTGCTGGGCAGTTGTCCGTCGGCTATGGCAAAGGCGATGGTGCGTATGTGGTCGGCCACAACGCGCATGGCGATGTCGCGCTTTTCGTCTTGACCGTAGGCACAACCGCACACCTCACCAATGGCTTTCAGCAGCGGTTGGAACACATCGGTGTCGTAGTTCGATTGCTTGCCTTGCAGCGTGCGCACCAAGCGTTCGAAGCCCATGCCAGTGTCGATAACTTTGTTGGGCAACCCCTCGAGCGAACCGTCGGCTTTGCGGTTGTACTGCATGAACACAAGGTTCCAAATTTCGATCACTTGCGGGTGGTCTTTGTTCACCAATTCGCGCCCGGGCAGAGCGGCTTTTTCCGCCTCCGAGCGACTATCGACATGAATTTCCGAGCAAGGTCCGCACGGCCCCGTGTCGCCCATTTCCCAAAAATTGTCGTGTTTGTTGCCGTTCAAAATGTGGTCGGCGGGCAGATGTTTTGCCCAAATGGCGGCCGCTTCGTTGTCGCGCTCCAAACCCTCGTCGGGTGCGCCTTCGAACACGGTTGCGTAGAGGTTTTTCGGGTCGATATGCAGCACATCGACAATGTATTCCCACGCAAAATCGATGGCACCCTCTTTGAAATAGTCGCCAAACGACCAGTTGCCGAGCATCTCGAACATGGTGTGGTGGTAGGTGTCGTGCCCCACCTCCTCGAGGTCGTTGTGTTTGCCGCTCACACGCAGGCATTTTTGCGAATCGGCAATGCGCGGCGCAGTGATTGGGTCGTTGCCAAGAATGATATTTTTCCACTGATTCATGCCTGCGTTGGTAAACATCAGCGTGGGGTCGCCTTTGACCACCATCGGTGCCGATGGCACAATTTTGTGCCCTTTCGAGGCAAAAAAGTCGAGAAACGACTGTCGGATTTCTTTTGAAGTCATCATATTGCTATCTATCTAATAATCAATCGAATAAGCAGCGTTTTTGCGGCATTTTCAGCGCACTTCCGCTGTAAAATCTAAATTCTTGCAAAAATACGAACATTTGTGCGATTGTGCAAGTCCATTTTTAATTTCAGAGTTTCAAATTTCAGATTTCAAATTGCGCTACGCGCTGTTTCTGTTTTCTGGTTCTCGGTAACCGAAACACCACAATCTTCAAATTTTCAAATCTTCAAATAATTTGTCTTGGTCTTCGTTTTAGTCAAAGTCCTGATTCACTGCTCACTTCTCACTTCTCACTTCTCATAATTAAGTCATTTGTCGATAAAAAATGGCGTTTTGTAGGTAAAACACCCTGAAAATGAACGACAACGGCACAACCTGCACATTTTTGCGCGATATTTGCAACGGTTATCACAAAAAGATGAACCTATGCACTACCGCCGCCTTACATTTCTCGTCCTAATTTGTTGCAGCACAGCGACTTTGGTTCGTGGCGAAATATGGGATTTGAACGCCTGCATCGCCTACGCCAAGGCACAAAACCTTACCGTGCAGAAAAGCCGCATGAGCGCCGCCCAGTCCGATGTGGAACTGAAACTGGCCAAAGCCGCCTACTGGCCAAGCCTCTCGCTCTCGTCGGGGCATCGCTACAGCAACACGCCATTTCCCGAAACCATTCGCACCGAAAGTCAGACCGAATCGCAGCGCGATGCCAATTTCTACAGCGGCAATGTCGGGCTGAACGCTTCGTGGCAAATCTACAGCGGCGCACGCCAAAAAAACATCGAAATTCAGAAACTGAACAGCCAAATGGCCGAACTCGATGTGGCACGCAGCGAAAACGATGTGGCGGAATCGGTGATGCGTGTTTTTGCCAACATTCTCTATGCGCAAGAGTCGGTGGTTACCTGCCAAAACGCCTTGTCGGTGAGCGAAAACCAACGCCAGCGCGGCGAAGAGATGTTGGCGGCGGGCTCTATTGCACGCAGCGATTTGGCGCAACTCGAATCGCAGTGCAGCAACGACCGCTATGCGCTTGTTTCGGCGCAATCGGCACTGCGCAACTACAAACTGCAACTCAAACAGTTACTCGAACTCGATGCCAGCGAAGAGATGGAACTGGCGCTGCCCAACTATAGCGACGACGATGTGTTGGCACTGCTGCCGTCGCGCGAGGCGGTCTATGCGCGTGCGCTCGAACTGCGTCCCGAAATTCAGAGTGGCGAAATCGAGGTGGAATCGGCCGAACTATCGGTGAAAAAGGCGAAAGCGGGCTATGCGCCCAGCATCTCGTTGAGCGCGGGTACCAGCACGGGTTGGAACTACGCCAACGAGCAGAAATTTGGCGACCAAGTGAAATATCAGTGGAGCAACACGGTGGGGCTAAACTTGTCGCTGCCGCTGGTCGATGGGCGCGAAACGAAAAGTGCCGTAGAAAAAGCGCGTTTGCAGAAAAAAACGAGCGAACTGAACAGCCTCGAAGAGCGCAAAACGCTGTTGAAAAATATCGAATCGTATTGGAACGATGCACTGAACGCACAAGAGCAGTACCGCGCCGCACTCGAGCAACAGAGTGCTAACCAAACGAGTTACGACCTTGTGGCGGAGCAATTTGCCGTAGGACTGAAAAATGCCACCGAACTGCTCACCGCCAAAAATGATCTGCTCTCGGCGCGCCAAGCCGTGCTGCAAGCCAAATACATGGCCGTTTACAACGCCAATATGCTGCGCTTTTATCAAGGCGAAGAACTGAAATAAGTTAGAAGTGAGCAGTTAGAAGTGAGGAGTTAGGAATTAGGAGTGAGGAGTGGCGCGGCAAGCCGCAATTTCAAATTTCAAATTTCAAATTTCAAATTCAATAATTAGGAACATAGAAACTTAGAAACAAAAATTGCGATAGCAATTTTGAGAAATCAGAAACTAGAAATTAGAAATTAGAAATTTTCTCACAGACTTTTACTAATGCGTTAAACTCATCAACTCATCAACTAATCAACCCAACTAGAAATCAGAAACTGTTTTGTATGAAAAAAAGTGTAAAAATAACGCTGATTGTGGTGGCGGTGATGGCTGCTGCGGTGGCGGCGTGGTTTTTGTGCCGCCCGAAACCGCCCATGCCGCCCAAGTACGAAGCGACGACCGTGAAACGCGGCTCGCTGCAAAATTCTGTAACCGCCACGGGCACCGTCGAACCTGTTACGCAGGTCGAAGTCGGCACGCAGGTGTCGGGCATTGTGAGCCACCTCTACGCCGACTACAACAGCGTGGTGAAGAAAGGCCAACTGATTGCCGAACTCGACAAGACCAATCTGCTGAACGATTTGGCATCGAAAAAGAGCAATTTGGCGGTAAGCAAAACCGAATACGAGTATCAGCAAAAGAACTACGACCGCACTAAAACGCTGTACGACAAGCAGTTGGTGAGCGAATCGGACTACGAAACCGCCTACTACAACTACAACAAGGCGAAAAATAACTACGACATCGCAAAAATTCAGTTGGCGACCTCGGAGACCAATTTGAGTTATGCCACCATCTATTCGCCCATCGACGGCGTGGTGCTGAGTCGCGCGGTGGAGGAGGGACAGACCGTGAATGCAGGCATGAACACGCCGACGCTCTTCAACATCGCCGCCGACCTGACCGATATGCGCGTTATTGCCGATGTGGACGAGGCCGATATTGGCGATGTGCGCGACGGACAGCGCGTTAGTTTCACCGTCGATGCCTACCCGACAGTGGTTTTCGAAGGCTCGGTGCGCCAAGTGCGTCAAGAGGCCACCACCACCAGCAATGTGGTAACTTACGAAGTGGTCATCTCTGCACCGAATCCCGATTTGAAACTGAAACCCGGCATGACCGCCAACATCACCATCTACACGCTCGAGCGCGACAGTGTGCTGCTTGTGCCGACCAAAGCGTTGAAATTTACACCAAGCGATAGCAGCGACGACACCATAATTGATTGCACGGCGCAACACAAACTTTGGCTGCTCGAACCGGGCACAGTGCGTGCGGTGGCGGTCGAAATTGGCGATGCAGCGGGCAGTCAAACCGAAATTGTGTCGGGCGTGGACGAAGGCGCACTGGTGGTCACAGGCATAGCCTCGGCAACTGCTACCGAAGCCGCCGAACCGACCGCCAGTGGCGAACGCTCGCCATTCATGCCTGGCCCTCCGGGAAGCAATAAGAAGAAAAAATAAGGTTTTTTTTCAGTGAGGAGTTAGGAATTAGGAGTGGTGCGGCAGAGCCGCAAATTAGAACTTTGACTAAGACTAAGACGAAGACCAAAGGCTTTTCCCCCTTCGGGGGAAACGGGAAAGGGGGCTACAACTAGAAACCAGAAATTAGAAATTGTTTTTTACCTCACAGACTTTTACTAATGCGTTAAACTGATCAACTCATCAACCAATCAACTCATCAACCTAGAAGAAATGCGCGTAATTGAATTGCAGCAGATAAAGCGAAATTTTATTGTCGGTGGCGAGACCGTTCACGCGTTGCGCGGCGTGTCGTTTGCCATTGAACAGGGCGAATTTGCGACCATTATGGGCACTTCGGGCAGTGGCAAATCGACTTTGCTCAACATTCTCGGCTGCCTCGACACGCCAACTTCGGGCGAATACAGGCTCGATGGCGTAGAGGTGCGCACGATGGACAAAAACGAACGCGCCACACTTCGCAACCGCAAAATCGGTTTTGTGTTTCAGAATTATAACCTGTTGCCAAAAACTACGGCGGTGGAAAATGTGGAATTGCCGCTCATGTACAACGCTTCGGTGAGTGCCGCTGAACGCCGCAGCCGCGCCATCGAGGCGTTGGAGGCGGTGGGTCTAGGCAACCGCTTGGAACATAAAAGCAACCAGATGTCGGGCGGACAGATGCAGCGCGTGGCCATTGCGCGTGCGCTGGTCAACAATCCCGCCGTGATTTTGGCCGACGAAGCCACGGGTAACCTCGACACACGCACCTCGTTCGAGATTTTGGTGCTTTTTCAGAAATTGCACGCCGCTGGGCGCACTATCATTTTTGTAACACACAATCCCGAAATTGCGCAGTATAGCACACGCAACATTGTGTTACGCGATGGTCTTGTGATAGACGACACCGTCAATTCCAATCCGCTCGATGCAGCAGCGGCGTTGGCGGCTTTACCCGTAGAAAACGAATAAAATGAACTTTGTTAATCTCTTAAAAATAGCGTTGCGTGCGCTGGCCAACAACAAAATGCGCGCTCTGCTCACGATGCTCGGCATCATCATTGGTGTGGCGTCGGTCATCACCATGCTGGCTATCGGGCAAGGCTCAAAAAAGAGCATTCAAGAGCAGATAGCCGAGATGGGCAGCAACATGATAATGATTCACCCCGGTGCCGATATGCGTGGTGGCGTGCGGCAAGATCCGAGCGCCATGCAGACGCTAAAACTCGACGATTATCGCGCCATCAAAAGCAGTTGCCCACATGTGGCGGCCGTCAGTGCAGCCGTGTCGAGCAGCGGACAGTTTATTTTCGGTGCCAACAACTACCCTGGCAGTGTGAACGGCGTTTCGGTCGATTATCTCACCATTCGCCAGTTGAAAATCGAAAGTGGCGATATGTTTGGCGAGGCCG
Source organism: Segatella copri (assembly GCA_963593685.1). Lineage (GTDB taxonomy): Bacteria > Bacteroidota > Bacteroidia > Bacteroidales > Paludibacteraceae > W0P28-013. The sequence goes on along the minus strand of CAVBBP010000006.1, from coordinate 21,246 downwards.
ATATCGAGTCGAACGCCAAAGTGTGCGTTATCGGTAAAACCATTGCCGACAATCTGTTTACTAATGGCGAAGATCCTGTGGGTCAGGTGATTCGGTTCAATAAAACACCTTTTCGTATCGTTGGCACGCTCGAATCGAAAGGCTACAACAGCATGGGGCACGACCAAGATGCCATTGTGCTTGCGCCCTATTCCACGGTGATGAAGCGGTTGTTGGCGCAGACCTACCTGCAAGGCATCAACTGCTCGGCCACGACCGAAGCCGAAACCGATGCGGCCATCGACGAGATAACCACGGTGCTGCGGAGCAACCACAAACTGCGCGATGGCGACGACGACGATTTTACCATCCGTTCGCAGCAAGAACTCAGTTCGATGATGACCAGCACCACCGACCTGATGACCGTGCTTTTGGCGTGTGTGGCAGGCATTTCGCTGGTTGTGGGCGGCATTGGTATTATGAACATCATGTATGTGAGCGTTACGGAGCGCACGCGCGAAATCGGGTTGCGCATGAGCGTAGGCGCACGCGGCCGCGACATTCTCGCACAATTCTTGATAGAGGCCGTGCTGATAAGCGTAACAGGCGGACTAATCGGCGTTTTTGTCGGCATTGCAGCGTCGTTTGCCGTAAAAATGTTGGCAGGTTGGCCCATTTATATACAAGTTTGGAGTATTTTGATTAGTTTTGCAGTTTGTACTGCCACAGGTATATTTTTTGGTTGGTATCCCGCCAAAAAAGCCGCCAACCTCGACCCAATAGAAGCGATTCGGTACGAGTAAAATTAGTTAGAAGTGAGAAGTTAGCAGTGAGTAGTGAATTAGGAGTGAGGAATTAGGAGTGAGGAGTGGTGCGGCAAGCCGCAATGACAAAATTGGGTTGATAAGTTGACGAGTTGAAAAGTTGATGAGTTTAACGCATTAGTGGAGGTCTGTGAAACAAAAACAATCTTCAAATTTTCAAATCTTCAAATCAATAACTAGAAATCAGATATTACTTTATAAACTTTATACACTTTCTACTTTACACACTTTCACACTAAAAAATATGTCGCGCGAGTTAAAAATAGAGATTGCTATTCATACGGCGTGCTGGCTGCTGGTGCTGGCTATTCCGTTTGTTTTTGTCGAGCATTCCGACGAGGGGCTGACTTTCAATTGGTTTCGCTACGGGCATCACTGCGTGGTGATAGGTGCCTGTGCCATAGTGGTTTACATCAACTACCTCTATCTGCTGCCAAAAATACTGTTCAAACGCAAACGCACCGCGCTGTTTTGGGTGGTCAATGTGATTCTTATCGTTTCGTTGGCACTCTCGCTTACGCTTGCGTTCAGTCCCGACGCTGGCCATCGGTTTGCGCGCCCGCTTATGCCACAGCGGGAACTCGATGGCAAACAGCCGCGAACGGAACTCGACGGAGAAATTCCGCCGCCGCGCCCGCGACCTACCTATTTGCCGCAGCAAACGCTCTTTTTTATGCGCGATTTGTCGTTTCTCTGCTTGGCGTTTGGCATCGGTTTTGCCGTGAAACTTGCGCTGCAATATCGCCGCAAAGAGTTGCATTATCAGCAGACGGAGCGGCTGCACCTCGAAACGGAATTGATGCAGTTGCGCTATCAAGTCAATCCGCATTTTTTGCTGAATACGCTCAACAACATCTACGCACTCATCGCTATTGATTCGGCGAAAGCGCAAAAATCGATACTCGAACTCAGCAAAATGTTGCGCTATGTGCTGTACGACAGTCAGGAATATGTGCCGCTGACGCACGAGGTGCAGTTCTTGCGCAACTACATCGCCTTGATGCGCCTGCGCCTGAACGACACGGTTACCGTGCAGGCCGATTTCGATGTGGACGACGACGCACCCACTTTGGTGGCGCCAATGATGTTCATTTCGTTGGTCGAAAACGCTTTCAAACACGGCATTTCGCCCAAAGGAAAATGCACCATCTCCATCGCCTTGCGCGACGACAACGGCTGCGTAACCTGCCGTGTGGCCAACGGCAACTATCCCAAAACCGATGCCGACAAGAGCGGTTCGGGCGTGGGATTGGCACACTTGCGCCGCCGCCTCAATCTGATCTATCCCGACAGATATGTGTGGAACATCAGCCTCTCCGACGACCAAAAAGAGTATATTTCGGAACTTACCATAAACACAAAAGCATGATACTCAACTGCGCTATTATCGACGATGAGCCGCTGGCTCTCGACCTGCTCGAAAACTATGTCAGCAAAACACCATTTTTGAATTTAGAAGGCCGCTATTCGAACGCTGTGCTTGCGCTCGAAGGGCTGCAAGAGCGGCCCGTCGATGTTGTTTTTTGCGACATTCAGATGCCCGGACTCGACGGACTTGCCTTTGCCAAGCGGCTGCCAAGCAACACCTACATCATTTTCACCACGGCATTTGGGCAATATGCGGTCGATAGTTACCGCGTGAATGCAGTCGATTATCTACTGAAACCCTTTTCGTACGACGATTTTCTGATGGCTGCCAACAAGGCGTGGCGGCTCATCGAGCAGCAGCGCAGAAGCAATTTTGAGCATACCGAACCGGAAACCATTTTCCTGAAAAGTGAACGCAAACTTGTGCGTGTCGAACTCGACCATGTGCTATACATCGAGGCCATGCGCGACTATGTGAAAGTGGTGCTCGATGGCGAACAAGAGCCGATTTTCTCGCTGATGAGCCTCAAATCGCTGCTGTCGCTCTTGCCAGCAGGGCGATTCATTCGTGTACATCGCTCGTTCTTGGTGCAGAAATCGAAAATCGGAATGGTAACCAACAGCCACATCGAGTTTGGACGCGTGCAGATACCCATCGGGCGGCTCTACAAAAACGACCTCGTGCGCTTTCTGGCCGAGCAAAAACACTAATTTTCGCACACACATAGACCCACTTTTGCAGGTTTGCGCCTTTTTTTTTACCTTTGCAAGATGAAGGGGACTTCTATAAATTCCCCATTTTGTAGTAATTTCAACAAGTGTGGATTTCTGAATGTTTTTTGTGTGCTTTTTGTTTTTGGACTGCATCTGTCTGACTTTCACTCAATTACAATGCCACCGCATTGTGCTTTTGTTCAAGCCAAACATCTGCTAGCCCAAAAATCAAAAATCACTACAAGGCAATTTATAGAAATCCCCTAAATTATTCCGAATTATTATGCAGGTAAAAGTAATAAACAAGTCGAAACATGCGCTGCCAGCCTACGCCACCGAAGCGGCGGCTGGTATGGATTTGCGCGCCAATTTGCCAGAACCCGTAGTGCTGAAACCGCTTGAACGGCGGCTCATTCCCACGGGGCTTTTCATCGAACTGCCCGTTGGTTACGAGGCGCAAATTCGTCCACGCAGCGGGCTGGCCATCAAAAAAGGCATTACCGTACTCAATTCGCCTGGCACCATCGATGCCGACTATCGGGGCGAAGTTTGCGTTATTTTGGTCAATCTTTCGTCCGAAGATTTTGTGGTCGAAGACGGCGAACGCATCTGCCAGATGGTCATCGCGCGCCACGAACAGGCACACTGGCTCGAAGTCGATGCGCTAGGCGACACTGAACGCGGCGCAGGCGGCTTCGGGCACACGGGAGTTTAGTTAGGAGTGAGAAGTTAGCAGTGAGAAGTGAGAAGTGAGGAATTAGGAATTAGGAGTGAGGAGTTGTGCGGCAAGCCGCAATTTCAAATTTCAAATTTCAAATTTCAAATTTCAAATTCAACAATTAGGAACATAGAAACTTAGAAACAAAAATTGCGATAGCAATTTTGAGAAACCAGAAACCAGAAATAAACCTCACCGACCAACGCTAATGCGTTAAACTGATCAACTTATCAACTCATCAACTTTTCAACCACCGATCAACCAATCAACCAATCAACCAATCAACCAATCAACTAATCAACCAATCAACCAAAAACCAGAAACCGCGCGTAGCGCAAGAAACTTAGAAACGCTTTTTGATGAAAAACAAAATCTTCACACTGATATTGCTACTGGCCGTTGTGGTGGCGCAGGCGCAGCAAAAGGTCGATTTGCAGTTCGACGAAACGGAGTTCGATTTTGGCACTATTCGCGAAGAGGGCGGCAGCGTGTCGCACAATTTCCGCTTTGTGAACACAGGATCTGCGCCGTTCACCGTGCAGCGTGTAACGGCCTCGTGCGGCTGCACCACGCCCGAATGGACGCATACCGCTGTGCAACCGCAGGATTCGGGCGTAATTCGTGTAACTTTCGACCCGACCGACCGCCCCGGACGCTTCCAAAAGGGCGTGCGCGTGGTCATCGCTGGCGAGAGCGGCACCATCACCGAAACGCTCGACATTTTTGGGCAGGTCGTGCCGCGCGCCGAAACGCTCGAAAATCAGTATCCATACCACTTTGGTGCGCTCTATTTCCGCGCTGCGACGGTGGCGTTCGACACTATAAATAAAGGCGCAACTGTGGAACGCACTTTGGAGGCGGTGAATGTGTCCGACGAACCAGTGCAGTTTGCGCTTCTGCTGCCCGATTACATAAAATCTGACGCGCCAGCCGCCATTGCGCCCAACGACCGCTTGGCGATTACATTTCGCTATCTGTCGGACAAAAGTCCTGCTTGGGGCTTCGCTGCCGACGAAATTGGCGTGCTGGTGAATGGCAAAAACGAGGGAAATATGCGTGCGCAAGCCGTGTTGAAAGAGGATTTTAGCCGACTGTCGCGCGAGGAGCGCATCGCTGCGCCGATAGCCTCGTTGCAGGCGCATCAGGTCGATTTTGGGCAGGTGAAAATCGGCAAAAAACAGGCGCAAACGCTACTGCTGTCGAATCTTGGACAAAATCCGCTGGCCGTGCGCGCCATCGTGTCGAGCGGCAATTATTTGTCGGGAACGGCGAAAAAAGCAGTCGTAAAAAGCGGTAAATCGGTGAAAATCAGCGTCGAAATAGACGCTACAAACCTGCAACCATTCTCGTTTGTCAAAACATTGCAACTGATAACCAACGACCCAACCAATCCTGTGCAAACCATTGTTGTAACTTGGCAAACGGTTGAATAGCAGTTGTTTAGAAAGAAAAAACAATCAAAAAAGCAAAAAATATGCCGCATCATATCGAAAATAGCAGCGAATTTCCTGGGTTGAATGTCAATTCGGGTGTGGCGCAGCCGCCCATTGTCAATCCCTACATGAAACACCGCGTGAAGCGTGCGCAATACACCACCGACGAGTTTGTGGCGGGCATTTTGCGCGGCGATGTGTCGATTTTGAGTCAGGCGGTAACGCTCGTCGAAAGCACCAATCCGACGCACTACAGCCAAGCGCAAGAGGTGGTCGAACGCTGTTTGCCGCACGCTGGCCATTCGGTGCGCATCGGCATTACGGGCGTTCCCGGCGCAGGCAAAAGCACATTTGTGGAGTCGCTCGGCATGGACTTGGTAAAGGCTGGGCATAAACTGGCGGTGCTGGCCATCGACCCGAGCAGTGAACGGTCGCGCGGCAGCATTTTGGGCGACAAAACACGCATGGAGGAACTTTCGGCAGCCAAAACGGCTTTCATTCGTCCCTCGCCGTCGGCAGGTTCGTTGGGCGGCGTAGCACGCAAAACGCGCGAAACCATTGTGCTGTGCGAGGCGGCAGGTTTTGATACCGTTTTTGTCGAAACGGTGGGCGTAGGGCAGAGCGAAACGGCCGTTCATAGCATGGTCGATTTTTTCTTGCTGATTCAGTTGGCAGGCGCAGGCGACGAGTTGCAAGGCATCAAACGCGGCATTATGGAGATGGCCGACGGCATCGCCATCAACAAATGCGACGGCAGCAACAAAGAGAAATCGCAGATGGCGGCGCGTCAATTCCAAAATGCGCTGGCACTGTTCCCAAAACCCGAATCGGGCTGGAATCCGCAAGTGCTTACTTGTTCGGCGTTCCACCATACGGGCGTGAGCGATGTGTGGCAGATGATTTGTGACTACATTGCATTTACTCAAGAGAATGGCTATTTCGCCGAAAAACGCCATCGCCAAAGCAAGTATTGGATGTACGAAACCATCGACGAAACGCTGAAAAACAGTTTTTATCACAATCCCGAAATCGAAACGCTGCTCGAAACTTACAAACAGCAGTTGGAAGAGAATCGCATCTCGTCGTTTGTGGCAGCAAAAAAACTGCTTGATACCTATTTCGGGCAGAAATAATTTTTCGGTTTAGAAATTTTGACTATCTTTGCGAAAAGTAAACACCTAAAAAAACGGCAGAAATATGTTGATTATTGGCATCGCAGGCGGCACAGGGTCGGGCAAAACCACCGTTGTACGCAAAATTATCGAGCAGTTGCCCAAAGGCGAAGTGGCGGTGTTGCCGCAGGATTCGTACTATCGCGACGCGTCGGAAAAACCGCTCGAAGAACGGTTGGAGATGAATTTCGACCACCCCGATTCGGTCGAATTTGAGTTGCTGGTGAAGCATGTGAAAGACCTCAAAGCGGGCAAAAGCATCGAACAGCCCATCTACTCGTATGTAACCTGCACGCGCGCCGCAGAAACCATCTTGGTCGAGCCTTGCGAAGTGGTCATTGTCGAAGGCATTTTGGTGCTGACAAACCCGAAATTGCGCGACCTGATGGACATGAAAATTTTTGTCGATGCCGATGCCGACGACCGTTTGATGCGTGTCATCAAGCGCGACATTGTGGAGCGCGGACGCTCGGTCGATCGCGTGATGGAACGCTACGAAAACACCGTGAAACCGATGCACGAACAGTTTATCGAGCCATCGAAACGCTATGCCGATGTGATAGTGCCGCAGGGCGGAAACAACCAAGTGGCCATCGATTTGCTGACCATGTACATTGCCAAAGAGTTGGGCATTGATCGCGAAAATCGCCTGAAAAAAGAGTGCCGTAAAACCGCAAAACAGACAAAATAATGTACGATTCGCAAGATTTGGACAAAATTCTGTTTCTCGACATCGAAACAGTGCCGCAAACCGCTTCGCTCGACCAACTGCCGCCCGAAATGCAGCAGTTGTGGTGCGAAAAACTCGAAACGCTGCGTCGCCGCTTGCCCGACCGCTTCCCAGCCGACGACACGCCCGATTACGCTTTTCGCAATGGCGGCGGCGTGTATAGCGAATTTGCCAAAATTGTCTGCATCTCGGTCGGTGTCATTCACCACGAAAACGGCCGCCGCCAGATGCGCACCAAATCGTTTGCCAGCGACGACGAAGCGCAACTGCTGCGCGATTTTGCAACGATGGCATCGCACTTTTTGCGCACGCCGAGGCACTACATTTGCGGACACAACATCAAAGAGTTCGATGTGCCGTTCATCTGCCGGCGTATGCTGATACACTGCATTCCGCTGCCGCAAGCCATCGATGTGGCGGGGCGTAAACCGTGGGAAACCTCCTTTCTCGACACGATGGAACTGTGGAAATTTGGCGACTACAAAAGTTACACCTCGCTAAAACTGCTCTGCACTGTGCTTGGCGTTGCCACCTCGAAAGACGACATCGACGGCAGCGAAGTGGCCGATGTGTACTACAACTCGCACGACCTGCACCGCATTGCCGTCTATTGCGAAAAAGATGTGGTCGCCACCGCACAAGTCTTCCTGCGCATGAACTGCCTCGAACCGCTCCCCCTCGACGCCATCACGCATGTAGAATGAGGGGGAATCAATTGAATGGCGGAGTAAAAAAGGTGGAATGAACGATTTTTAGAATTATCATGAAACAGTCTTGGCGTCCTGGAACAATGATCTACCCGCTGCCTGCCGTTTTGGTGTCGTGCGGCGCAGACGAGAGCGAGTACAATGTGATGACGGCGAGTTGGGTGGGGACAATCTGCTCCGACCCAGCCATGTGCTATGTGTCGATTCGCCCCGAAAGGCACTCGTACGGCATCATCAAGCGCACGGGCGAATTTGTGCTGAACCTCACCAACGAGGATTTGGCTTTTGCTACCGACTGGTGTGGCGTGCGCAGCGGAAAAAACTGCAACAAATTTGCCGAAATGCGCCTAACACCGCAGCGCGGCGAAAAGGTGGCGGCACCAATTATTCTCGAATCGCCGCTGTCGATAGAGTGCAAGGTGAAGCAGATTTTGCCGTTGGGCAGCCACGATATGTTCATTGCCGAGGTGGTGAATGTGCAGGCCGACAATCGGTTTATCGATGCCAAAACAGGCGAATTTCAACTCGACAAAGCCAAACTTATCGCCTATTCGCACGGACATTACCACAAACTTGGCGACGAAATTGGCCGCTTTGGCTGGAGCGTGCGCAAGAAAAAGTGAATGATTTCAGAGTTTCAGAGTTTCAGAATTCAAATTAAATGGATTAATCAAATCCACAGATAAACTTTTCAACTGATCAATATCAAATACAGAACTATGAATCGGAAACTATTTTGCACCGTTGCGTTCGCTGCATTGACGCTGACAATGGTAGCGCAAACCGAAATTTCGCTCGCGACCGACACCACGACACACACCACCGACACCATCGAGGGATTTGTCTTTACCACTATCGACAGTGTGGGCATTACGCCAGTGAAAGACCAGCACCGCAGCAGCACTTGTTGGGCGTTTTCGACCATCGGTTTTCTCGAGAGCGAACTTCTGCGCATGGGCAAAGGCGAGTACGATTTGAGCGAGATGTTTGTGGTGAGCCACACGATGCTTGATCGCGCCGAATATGTGGTGCGTATGTACGGCGACACCAAATTTGCGCCAGGCGGATCGGCCTACGATGTTATCTACTGCCTCAAAAACTACGGAATGGTGCCGCAATCGGCCATGCCTGGCATTTTGTATGGCAGTTCGGCGGCGGATACACTTCCTGTTCACGCCGAGTTGGACGCTGTGGCGAGCGGCTATCTGCGCGCGCTGACCACCTCGAACTTGAAACGCCTCACGCCCGTGTGGAAACAGGGTCTGCAAGCCGTTTACGACACCTATCTCGGCAAATGCCCCGACCGTTTTACCTACAACGGCAAAGAATATACACCGCTCTCGTTTGCGCAGTCGCTGGGACTGAAAGCCGATGATTATGTGAGCATTACATCGTACACACACCACCCATTTTATACCACATTTGCGCTCGAAGTGCCCGATAATTGGCGCATGGATCAGATGTACAATGTGCCTTTGGACGAAATGATGCAAATCATCGACAATGCGTTGGCCAACGGCTACACTTTGGCGTGGGGTGCCGATGTAAGCGAGGTAGGTTTCACTCGCAAGGGCATTGGTGTGATGCCCGATGCCGACAAAGGGGCTGACCTCACAGGTAGCGATGCAGCACACTGGTTGGGGCTGACCGAAAAAGACAAAAAAGAGGAACTGACCAAGCGTCCGTTGCCCGAAATTGAAGTTACGCAGGAGATGCGCCAGAAGGCGTTCGACAGTTGGGAAAACACCGACGACCACGGCATGCAGATTTTCGGTATCGCCCAAGATCAAAACGGCAAACGCTACTATATGGTAAAAAACTCGTGGGGAACTCAAAAGAGTGATTATCAAGGCATTTGGTACATCTCCGAAGCATTTATGCGCTACAAAACCAACGATGTTTTAGTTCACAAAAACGCCATTTCCAAAGACCTCCGCCGCAAACTCGGAATAAATTGAGAAAGTGTGTAAAGTTGAAAGTGGAAAGTAAAAAGTTAAAAGTAGGGACGCACTGAGTGCGTCCTTTTGTGTTGAAGCGATTTTTATTTCTAGTTTCTGGTTGTTGGATTAACCGATTCAACGCTTCAACGATTAAACAAAAAACGGATGTGGCATGCTGCGTCCGTTTTGTTGATTTGGTTATTTGCAGATTTGTTTTTTTCCCGCTTCGCTCGTCCCCTTGCAAAGGGGACAGGCTCGCAGCCAACTCCTATCTCACTTTCTACTTTCCACTTTTTACTTTTCACTTCCGTACTATTTTCGTATTTTTGTGGCGAGAATCAACCCAATAAAACGATGATTTACGATAGATTGACGCAACTAATAGGACACACGCCGCTGCTGCGTGTGAGCGGTTTCGAGGGGCAAGTGGCCGACCTCGTGCTGAAATTGGAGTGTTTCAACCCAGGCGGTAGCGTGAAAGACCGTGTCGCGGCGGCCATGATAGACGATGCCGAACGGCGTGGCACGCTGAAAAAAGGGGCTACCATCGTCGAGCCAACGAGCGGTAACACTGGCGTGGGATTGGCGTGGGTGGGGCGCACCAAAGGCTACCGCGTAGTACTGACAATGCCCGAAACGATGAGCCAAGAACGCCGCAATCTGCTGCGCGCCTACGGTGCAGAACTGGTGCTGACGCCAGGCAGCGAAGGAATGCAGGGCGCGATAAACAAAGCCGAAGAACTCTGCCGAGAGACCGAAAATGCCGTTATTTTGGGGCAATTTACCAACCCTGCCAATCCTGCCGCGCACGAGCGCACCACAGGCGAGGAGATTTGGCACGACACCGATGGAAAAATCGACATTTTTGTGGCTGGCGTTGGCACTGGCGGCACAGTGAGCGGCGTAGGCAAGGCACTGAAACGGCACAACAGCGGCGTGCGCATAGTGGCGGTGGAGCCTGCAAGTTCGGCCGTACTTTCAACAGGGAAATCGGGCAAGCACGGCATTCAGGGCATCGGTGCGGGGTTTGTGCCGAAAACCTACGACCCGCAAGTGGTGGACGCAGTGATGACCATCACCGACGACGAGGCGATGGCGGGCTTGCACACGCTGGCCGAAACGCAAGGATTGCTGGTCGGCATCTCGTCGGGAGCAGCCTTTTGCGCCGCACTGAAACTGGTCAAACAGCCCGAAAACACAGGCAAAATGATTGTCGCATTACTGCCCGACACTGGCGAACGATATCTTTCGGTTATTAGTAGTGCGAAAGTGTAAAAGTGTGTAAAGTGGGAAGTAAAAAGTAGGGACGCGGCATGCCACATCCCTACAATTTGAAATTTGAAATTGCGGCTCTGCCGCATCACTTCTCACTCCTCACTCCTAATTCTCTTGCTACTTGCGACTAACTACAACTTTCTGCGCCTTGTCGCCCACTTTCACGATGTAAACGCCATTCAGCGAGCCATTCAGGCGGGTAACATTGCGGCCGAGAAGATCGAAAATCTGGAACTCTTGTTCGCAGACGATGTGGCCGTTTTCGGTGTAGATAGCTATGCTTTCTGCTGGCTGCAGGGCGATAACAAGAGAACTAACATCTTGAACGAGACGAACTGGAAACCCATAGCGGCGATCGCTGCCGTAGCCCGTGGCCGCGTAGCCCGAGTTGAAGTCCAGGTGGCGTGCGCAGCCCGAGACGTTGGGCGTAGCAGCCCAAGAGTAGCCGTAGAACCGCACATAGTACATACCAGACCCATAGCGGCACCCCGAAGCAGGCAAAAATACCGCTCCTGCGGCTTCGAGTTTTTGCCATTCAGCGAGGGTAAGGGTCTGGTAAGTGGCATAGGCGTCTATGCTCCATTCACTTGAGAAGCCGCTCGTGAAGGTTACACCCTCGGAACAAACCCAACTATCGGGCAGCAAAATAAGGCCATTCGCATACTGTGTGCCGTTGCTGTTAAGGTTAATGCGCACAACGCCTTTCTTATCATCGGCATTGGTGCGGGAATTTAGCAAGTATTTCCACTCATCGTAAGTAAGCGTGCGGTAGGTGTTGCCATCGCCTATATTTTTGCCCCAATCGACAAAATCGCCCAAGTAGTCAGAATAGTCCGTAGAGGTGCTGATGCCCCACTTTGCTGTTTCGTTGTCGGCACTCCAACCAAAAAGGTCAATTTTGTCGGCAAGCGCACCGTCGCTGACATTGTCTGTGCCTATCATATCATACTGATTCTCAGCAAACGACCATGTGGCGGTGGATTGCGTGTATTGCAAGTTGCCGCGGCTGAAAGCGATTTGTTTGTCGGCAGATATCGAAAAAGCACCAGGAAGAGCCTCGTTGTCAGTGGCAGATGTCTTACTAAATATTGCACTTACCGTAACATTGCTTGCTGGCATAGTAAATACATTGTCCGAAACCGCGATGTCGTTGTTTTCACAATCTTTTACTGTAATACTCTCAAGTTCGTAGCCAGTATCGGGAGTGATGGTGAGTGTAACTATTTCACCCATTTCGGCTTCTGCCTTGTCGGCAATGAGTATACCATTTTCGGGCGTGATAATGGTAACCATGTGTTTTATGGCATCTTGCACAGCGCGAACAGAACGCCCACAATAACGCCAACCGCTGTACCGATTTACGCTATTCGAGTTAAAATACACGCCCCAAGTGTAGCCTAGATCGTCTGTGCTAAGCAAACTCGACCAGCAGTAGCCTCTGTCTCCTGCATAGTCTAGATTGTAGCCCCTTCGACAACCTGCCGCAGGAAGGAATATAGAGTTTCCATTGACGGCTTTTACCTCATAGCCGTTCACACCATTTAGAGTTGTCCAAGTCCAAATGCAGTTTTCACGCAGCTCAGTCCATTCGTCATCGGTAGGCATACGCCATGCACCACCCCAGTTTTGTACAGCGGCATCGTCCTCGGCTTCGAGCGTAATTTTATCATCGGTAGCGTTGTACTTGGTCAATTTACTGTAATCACTGTCGTGATTGTAAGTACCATATTTGTAGTTGTCCCACCAGTAAGTTTCTTTTGGCTCGGTTTCGCCCCAAGCAAAATAGTCGCCGTAAATCTCGGGAGCATAAGCGCCCACATTGCAGGTAGCCCATTTAAGACCGCTCGGCAAACCAAGGTCAACCCACTCTTTGGTGTCGGGCTTCTTGAAAGTAGCCGTTACCGTAACATTGCTTGCTGGCATTTCGAATGTATACTCTTCCGATATTATAATTTTGTTGTCGTCAGTATCTTTTACCGTGATATTCTCAAGTTCGTAGCCAGTATTTGGCGTAACGGTCAGAGTAATGATTTCGCCTTTTACTGCTGCATTCTTATCGGCTTCAATGCTACCATTTTCAGGCGTAGCGATGGTAACCGCATAGGAAATAACATCGCGCACAAGACGGACTGCTTGCCCGTCGTAGCGACCGTCGATGTCGCCCGTGTTCGCACTGCACGAGTAGAAGTACAGGCTGAACGCGTAGTCCGAGTCGCTCGCCGCAGCAGACCAATAGTCGCCGTTGCGCTGCACACGGAGCACAATCGACCCGTTGCGGCGGCCCGAAGCAGGCAAGAAGACCGCGCCTGCGGCTTCAAGTTTCTGCCATTGGTCAAGCGTGAAAGTTGATAATGTGGTGTAGGCGTCTATGCTATATTCACTTGCAAAGCCGCTCGTGAAAGTTACATCTGTAAGGTCAGTCCAATTATCAGGCAGCAGGATAAGACCGTTAGTGTACTCTGTTTCACTCAATTTGATGCGTGCTACGCCTTTCTTTTCACTTGCATTGGTGCGCGTATTGAGCAGATAGTTCCACTCGTCGTTAGTCAGGGTGCGGTAGGTGGTCCCGTCACCGATATTTTTGCCCCAATCGACAAAATCGCCTGCATAGTCGGTGTATTCTGTTGAGGTGCTGATACCCCACTTTGCTGTTTCGTTGTCGGCACTCCAACCGAAGAGGTCTATCTTGTCGGCGAGGGCTTCACCACTCTTCGAATAGCCGTAAGTGGCATCATACAAGTCCGTACCACCTATTACATTGGCAGTACCCAGCATATCATACTGGTTCTCTGCAAATGCCCAAGTAGCGGTGGATTGCGTGTATTGTAGGTTGCCTGGCGAAAAGTAGATTTGCTTGTCGGCAGATATCGAAAAAGCGCCAGGAAGAGCCTCACTGTCGTGGGCAGATGTTTTACTAAATACCGCGCTTACCGTAACATTGCTTGCTGGCATAGTAAATACATTGTCCGAAACCGCGATGTCGTTGTTTTCACAATCTTTTACTGTAATACTCTCAAGTTCGTAGCCAGTGTCGGGAGTGATGGTGAGTGTAACCGTTTCACCCATTTCGGCTTCTGCCTTATCGGCAGTGAGTGTACCGTTTTCGGGCGTGATAATGGTAACTGTGTATGGAATGGCATCTTTTACAAGACGGACTGATCGCCCACGGAAAAGACAACTGGCGCCTACATTAGAATTGTGCAAGTACAGATACTTCGCATGACATGGGTCAGTTGCTGTAGAGGACCAATAGCCGCCGTTGTACTGCACATTGAACATACTCGTTCCTTCGCGCCAACCTGGGGCGGGCAAAAAGACCGCCCCAGCGGCTTCAAGTTTCTGCCACTCGGCGATCGTAAAGGTCTGATGAGTAGCAAAGGCATCTGCGCTCATTTCACTTGTAAGGCCACTATTGAATGTTACGCCCTTTGGACAAATCCAACTGTCGGGGAGAAGAATTAGGCCATTGGCATACTGTGTACCATCGCTATTGAGATTGATTCTGGCAACGCCTAAAAGATTGTCGGCGTTGGTACGCATGTGCCTCAAATAATACCACTCGTCGTATGTCAGTGTGCGGTAGATACTGCCATTGCATATATTCTTGCCCCAATCGACAAAGTCGCCTGCGTAAGCAAAGGTGTCGACAGAAATACTGATACCCCACTTTGCCGAACCTATGCTGCCACTCCAGCCAAAAAGATCTATCTTATCGGCAAGTGCATCACCGCTCTTGGAATAACCTTTTGCTGCGTACGATTCTGTACCGCCTGTTACATTGGCTGTACCTATCATTTCGTACTGTTCAGCGGCAAACACCCAAGTAGCGGTCGATTGCGTGTATTGCAGATTTCCCTGCGAGAAATAGACCTGCTTGCCGTCGGCAGAAACCGTAAAAGCGGCAGGAGTGAATGCAGCCCAAAGGGCAGTGGTAGCAAAAATAGCCACCAAAAGAGTTGTAATTTTTTTCATAATCATTTGATTTTAAGAGTGTTAGTAAAATTTGAAATTTGTCAAATAGACACAATAAAAAAGCGTGGAATTCGACTATTGTCGTTCCACTTACAGAGGCTGTCGCATTGCCTAAAAGAATCGAACAGACAACGCGAAACCCACGCGAACATAAGATAACACGCCTACCAACATAGGCAGCGAATATACTTACATTCCGAGGGCATCTATCGTTGCTAAGTCCTGATTCTTTTTCCGAAACTGCGACATTTCTGCAAGTCAGAACAAAGCGTCAATAAACGCCTTATATTGTGTCTGCCAATCAGCACACAAATTTGTGCAAATCAGCAAGGCAAAAGTACAACATTATTTTGATATTGCCAAAATAATTTCAAAAATTTTAGTAGCAAGAAAGTAGGGACGCGGCATGCCCTGTCCATTTTTGTTGAAGCGATTAATCGTTGAACTGTTGAAGCGTTCGGACGCACGCGGTGCGTCCCTACAATTTGATTTTTTTTCGATAAGCGAGCGCAGCGCCGAGCGGAGAAAAAATCTATAAATTCTGAAATCTAGAGATTCAAAAGCCTTTGCTGTGCCGCTTGCAGGGTGTTGCGCATGAGGGCGGCAATGGTCATGGGGCCGACACCGCCAGGCACGGGCGTGATGTAGGCGCATTTGGGGGCGACTTGCACAAAATCGACATCGCCTACAAGACGGTAGCCGTTTTTGGCGGTGGGGTCGGGCAGACGCGTAATGCCCACATCGATAACGGTTGCGCCCTCTTTTACCATGTCGGCGGTAACGAAGCGCGGCTGTCCGATGGCGGCGATGAGTATGTCGGCGGTGCGGCAAATGTCGGCGATGTTGTGCGTGTGGCTGTGGCAGAGAGTTACGGTGGCGTTGCCGTCGGGTGTTTTGCGCGAAAGCAGCGTGGCGACAGGGCGTCCCACAATGTTGCTGCGCCCGATAACCACGCAGTGGCGACCGTCGGTTTCGATGTGGTAGCGGTGCAGCAGTTCCACAATGCCCGATGGCGTGGCTGCCACAAAGGCGGGCAGTCCAAGGCTGGCGCGCCCCACATTGATGGGGTGAAAGCCGTCTACATCTTTGTGCGGGTCGATGGCTTCGATTATTTTTTGCGGTGCAATGTGCTGTGGCAGAGGCAGTTGCACAAGTATGCCATCGATGGCGGGATTGGCGTTGAGCGTGGCGATGTGTTGCAGCAGTTCGGCTTCGGTGCAGTCGCTTTCGAGCCGAATGTCGGTCGTGTCGAAGCCGCAGCGTTGGCAGGCCTTTATCTTGTTTGCCACATAGGTCTCGCTTGCGCCGTCGTGCCCCACAAGTATAGTGGCAAGGTGCGGCGCACGCAGCCCTTTGGCTCGCATCTGCGCCACCTCGTCGGCTATCTCGGCCTTAATCTGCTCCGCAATCTGTTTCCCGTCGATTATTGGCATTTCAATTAAGTTGAAAAGTTGATCAGTTGATAAGTTGAAAAGTTTAACGCATTGGTGTTGGTTTCTGGTTTTCGGTTTCAAGTTTCAAGTTTCAGGTTGCGGTAGCCGAAATGTCTCAATCTTCAAATTTTCAAATCTTCAAATAATTAAATAATTGGAAATTAGATAATTGGGTAATTAAATTCACTCCTAATTCCTCACTCCTCACTCAAAAAAAAATCATTTTCTCGCCTTAAAATTGCGTTGTTGCACCATACGCATCATTTTGCTCATTTGGTCGAACTGTTTTACGAGTCGGTTCACCTCTACGATGCCGCGCCCCGAGCCTTTGGCAATGCGGTTTTTACGGCTGCCGTTGAGCAACGCAGGATTTTCGCGCTCGGCTGGGGTCATCGACTGTATGATGGCTTCGATGCCGACAAAGGCGTTGTCGTCGATATCGACATCTTTCAGGGCTTTGCCCACGCCCGGAATCATCGAGGCGACATCTTTCAGGTTGCCCATCTTTTTTATCTGCTGCAGTTGCCCCATGAAATCGTTGAAATCGAACCGATTTTTGGCAATTTTTTTGGCAATTCGGCGTGCTTCGGCTTCGTCGTACTGCTCTTGTGCGCGTTCGACGAGCGACACAATGTCGCCCATGCCGAGAATGCGATCGGCCATGCGCTGCGGGTGAAACAGGTCGATGGCCTCCATCTTTTCGCCCGTTCCGACAAATTTTATCGGTTTGTTCACCACCGTGCGAATCGAAAGTGCCGCACCGCCGCGCGTATCGCCATCGAGTTTGGTGAGCACCACGCCGTCGAAATCGAGGCGGTCGTTGAACTCTTTGGCGGTGTTCACGGCATCTTGACCCGTCATCGCATCGACCACAAAGAGCGTTTCTTGCGGCGCAATGGCTTTTTTGATGGCTTCGATTTCGTCCATCATCTGTTCGTCCACCGCCAAGCGTCCCGCCGTGTCGATGATAACGATGTCGCGACCGTCTTTTTTCGCCTGTTTTACAGCGTTTTGCGCTATTTCGACAGGATTTTTGCAATCGGGTTCGCTATACACTGGCACGCCAATCTGCTCGCCCACCACGCGCAGTTGCTCGATGGCCGCAGGGCGATAGACATCACAAGCCACAAGCAGCGGATTTTTGCCGCGTTTGTGCTTGAGCATATTGGCCAATTTGCCCGAAAAAGTGGTTTTGCCCGAACCTTGCAAACCCGACATCAGAATGACGGCGGGCGAGCCTTTGGTGTTGATTTCGACATGTTCGCCGCCCATGAGTTGCGCCAACTCATCGTGCACAATTTTCACCATCATCTCGTTGGGCTTCACGGCGAGCAGCACATTTTGGCCGAGTGCTTTGGCTTTCACCTCGTCGGTAAAGGACTTGGCAACCTTGTAGTTCACATCGGCATCGAGCAGTGCCTTGCGCACCTCTTTGAGCGTTTCGGCAACATTTATTTCGGTAATTTTTCCCTGACCTTTCAGTATTTTGAACGACCGTTCGAGGCGTTCGCTTAAATTTTCAAACATGGCGGAATTTCAGATTAGGTTGATTAGTTGATGGGTTGATAAGTTGATTGGTTTAACGCATTGGTGAAAGCCTGTGTGGCAAAAATAATTTTCAAATTTTCAAATAATTAAATCATTAAGTAATTGGAAATTAAATAATTAAACAAAATGGCACACTTGTTCTGATGCGCCATTTGTCTGTTTTCGTTCGGTTGCGTTGCGGCGAATCACGATTCTTGGTCGAATGCTTTTATTTGCGCCACCACTTTTTCGTACTGCTTTTTCAGTTGGTCGATTTTTTTGTTCATCTGTTCCACCATCGAATTGGCAGTTTTGGTGTTGGCAAAAAATCCGATATTGTTTTCGTAGGTGGCAATTTCCGATTTCAGACGGTCGTACTCTTTGAGCAGTTTGCTGCGCTCGTTCGACGGCTTACCATCGCGTTTGCCACGCAGCAGTTCGGCGTGTTTGTCGGTGGCGGCTTTGAACGCTTTGAACAGTTTGTCTTTGTCGCGATACGGCACAAAACCAATTTTGTTGTACTCCTCGATCATGGCGTTGAGTGCGGCCGCATCTTGCTTGTTGTCGCCTGTTGGCGTGTAGGCAGCAATTTTCTCGATGATGGCTTTTTTGGCTTTCAGGTGCGCTATCTCTTCGGCATATTTGTCGTTGCAGTTGGCGGCTTTCTGCTCGAAAAAGTGGTCGCACGCACCGACAAAGCGTTTCCAAATGGCATCGGACTGTTTGCGTGCCGTCGGTCCCAATTTTTTCCACTCTTTTTGCAGTTCTACAAATTTTTCGGCGGTCTCTTTCCACTCGGTGCTGTCTTTCAAGGCTTCGGCCTGTTCGCAGAGGGCTTTTTTGGCATCGAGATTTTTCGAAAGCTCGCCTTTCACATTCTTGTAAAACGCCTTTTTCTCGTTGAAAAATTTGTCGCAGGCAGTGCGGAAGCGTCGAAACGCCTTGACGGCCGCTTTGTACGACGGCACACCGCCAATGGCTTTCCATTTCGATTGAATATCAATCACTTCCTTGGTTTTTTCTTCCCACTGTTTGAAAGTTTTCAGGGCGGCGTAGTCGATATTTTCGATGAGTTCGCAGAGGGCGGCTTTTTCGGCCACAAATTTCTCTTCTTGCTCTTTGATGCTCTCGAAATAGGCTTGGTGGCGTTTGTTCACCGCAGTCGATGCGGCTTTGAAACGATCCCAAATCTCTTCGCGCATTTCGCGTGCCACAGGACCAATTTCGCGCCAGTCGTCGTGCAGTTTTTGTAGGCGTTTGAAGGCCTCCACAGCGTCGTCTTGTTCGGCCAACTGCTCGGCTTGCTCGCAGAGTGCGGTTTTGGCTTCGAGATTTTTCTTGAAATCGTAGTCGCGCAGGTCGTTGTTTATCTTTATCAGGTCGTAAAATTTCTCCTGATACGCGCTGTAGGCTTTCCAGAGTTCGGTAACTTTTGGCGCTGGCACCTGCCCGATGGCTTTCCAGTCCTGTTGCAGTTTGCGGAAGGCAGGAATCACCGACGAGAGGTCGTCCGACGAGTTGGTCAGTTTCTCCAATTCGTCGAGAATGCGCTGTTTGGCGGCGAGATTTGCCTCGTGTTCGGCTTCGGTGGCGGCGTTTTCGGCGGCTTTCAGTTCGCGGTATTTGGCCAGCAGTTCTTTGAAAGTTGCCTCCGATTTGTCGGCTTCGGCGGGCGCATTTTCGGGCTGCGCTTCGCTGTCGGCAGGCTCGCTCAATTTGGCTTCCATCTCGGCTTTCAGTTTGCGATAGAAATTCTGTTTGAGGCTTTCGACCTGCTCTTTTGCGTCGGTTATCGGCTTGGTATTCAGCAGTTCACGCAGTTTTTCTATCATCTCCTCGCGTGTGAGATTGTAGAATTTGTTGGCGTGCTGCGCCACTGTTTCGACAACTTCGGCCAGTTTCTCGGAGGCTGGCTGTTCGACCGTTTTGTTTACTTCTGGTTCTTCCATAATTGTTCCAAAAAGTTACGCGGATTTGCTTGCGCACGAACTCCGCACGAAAAAATTTTTACAAATGTAGCAACTTTTTCTCGAATGTTCCAAATAAAAAAGCGAAAATTTGCCTATTTCTGTGTTTTTGTGCGCATTATTTCCATTTTATGCTCTTTTTTCGCCCGAAAATGAGCAAAAATAGCGTGATGAGTGGCAGAAAAATGTCGAAAATCGGAATGGTGAGATAGAAATGCCGTTCGCCGAGTTGCGTTGCCGTCTTGTTGATGATGATTTCTTGAAAAATCAGGCGAAGCAGATACAAACCGATGGCGCAACCAACTGCAAACCAGCCAGATAGGCAGCAAATAGCCACTACCAAGGCGTAGAACAGGCCGCGTGTGGCTGGTTCCACGCCCACCATGCGCCGACTTTGCGGGGAGTAGAACGGCGCGGCGGTCAAATGGCGGCTTTTTTGCTGGCACCAGCGCACAAACGATGTTTTTGGTACCGATTGCGTGCTGCTTTGTGCCGTGGTAACGATGCGTGTGTTTGCGCTGTTGGCCAGTTTGTTCACCAGCAGGTCGTCGTCGCCCGAGGCGATGTGGAGCAGTCCCGCAAAACCTTTGTGTGCAAAAAACGAACTGCGGCGGTAGGCCAAATTGCGCCCAACGCCCATGTAGGGCTTGCCGCGGTAGGCAAATCCGAGGTATTGCATGGCGATGGTGAGCGTGTCGTACGAGATGAGGCGACTCAACAGCGTGTTTTGCGGCATGTAACCGCCGTAACCAAGTACAAATTCCGTGCCGTCGTCGAAAGGAGCGACCATCTCGGCAATCCATTGCGACGAAACTGGGCGGCAATCGGCATCGGTAAAGAGCAGAATCTCGTTTTGCGCCGCCTTTATGCCGATGGTTAGCCCCAACTTTTTGCGCGAGATGATGTCGGTCTGTTCGGGCGTGTAGGTGTGGTGCAGGTGCTGATAGGTGAGTTCCAGTTGCGCCAGCAGCATTTCGGTCTCTTCCGATGCGCCGTCGTTCACCACAATCACCTCGTAGTTGGGATAGTCCTGTTCTAAAATCAACGGCAGAAACTGTTCTAAATTTTCCGTCTCGTTGCGGGCGCAAATCACCACAGACACAGGCGGCTGGAGGCGACTTTCGGCAGTTTTCGGGCGGTTGTGCCTCATCACGCCTGTGTAGTAGTAGGCGTAGATGAACAGTTGCACGCAAAACACCACCAAAAGCAGTGCCAACAAAATCCACTCTACAAGCGTAGTTTGCGCAATCAGTTGCTGAAAATCTATCATTTTTTGCGAATGACTTGTGTCAGAAACCACAAAATTACAGTTTATCTGTGAATTTTTGCGAAAAATAGGGCAGAAGTTATCAACAAAAACGCTATCTTTGCACTGAAATAGTGAGAAGTGATGCGGCAGAGCCGCAATGACAAATTTTTTAGTCGCAAGATGTGAGTAGCAAGTAGCAAGAATTTTGGAATAAAGAGTAAGGACAAAAGAATAAAGA
>CAVBBP010000005.1:0-61431 GCA_963593685.1 Segatella copri | reverse complement strand
AGGGAGGTCGCACCATAGCGGAGAACTGCCAGATGCTTTGCCGCGACTGCAACCGTCGCAAAAGCAGCAAGTAAGGCGGCAAGCCGCAATGACAAATTTCAAATTAAATGGATTAACTAGAAACTACTTTCCACTTTACACACTTTATACACTTTCATACTTTCTCACTTTCAAACTATTACACTATTTTCATCTATACTCTACCCCCTATAACCCATAACCTCTCACCTATAAACTTGCAGTCGCAGATTTGGTTGTTGAAAAAATCCGTAAATAAAAAAATCCTCGCCCCGAAAGGCAAGGATCTCTTTTTCGTTTTAATTCGACAGGGAATTAGGCTTCGACTGCGTTCACCTCGATGGCCAGTTTGCCGCGGTAGTAGCCGCATTCGGGGCAAACGGTGTGATAGATGTGTGTGGCGCCACAGTTGGAGCAAACGGCCAAAGTGGGCGCAACTGCAACATCGTGTGTGCGGCGTTTGGCTGTTCTCTGTTTCGAATGTTTTCGTTTAGGATGTGCCATTTTACAAAACTACTTTTAGTTGTTAGTACTAATATGTTTTAGAGCGTCCCAACGCGGGTCTGGCTCTATTCTCGTTGCTTGTTCATCGATGGCGTATTCGTCGAATTTGGCCATCATCTCGGCGTTGCACTGACCGCTGGCGTGCGTGTGCGCTATCGGAATGGCAAGCGCAATGCACTCGTACAGATTCCACGCAATGTTGATGCTTGCAGCGTCGGCAGCGACGACAATCGCATCGTCCGTGGCGGCATTTTCGCCGAAAAACAGTTTCCACACATCGATGGTGTGTATCGGCTGCTGCATCTCGTCGAGGCAGCGGTTGCACGGTATCGTTACTTCGCCATCGATTGCAATGTGCAGTTCGATGTGTCCGCCCACTTTTCGCGTATCGACAACGGCTTTCAGTGCGCCTTTGCGTATCTCTGTTTCGTCGAGCGCAGCGAAAAAATCGTTGTCGAGCGCATATTCAAAGTGCTGATTTCCAGCCTTTAACTGCTCCGCTGCGAGTTCAAATTGGCTCAATGTGTCCATACGCTGCACTATACTCCAAAATGCAGCGCAAAATTACGCTTTTTTTCGGACAAATGGAAATGTGCGCTCTATTTTTTGTCGAAAAAGATTGCTTTGCGCTAATTATCAGCCAGATAGAGGCACAAAAACGGCAATCGGCAAAGTGTATTTTCTGATTTTTTCGGATTGGCGTGCGATTATTCGCCACTTTTTGCTGATAGCGTGCGCATGGCGTTCAGCACAGCCAGCACGGTAACGCCCACATCGGCAAAAACAGCCATCCACATGGTGGCGAGCCCAACGCCTGCCAGCGCCAACACCAGCAGTTTCACACCGATGGCAAAACCAACATTTTGTCGGGCAATGGCCACGGTGTGGCGCGCAATGCGTATGGCGGTGGCAATTTTCGACGGTTTGTCGTCCATCAGCACCACATCGGCGGCTTCGATGGCAGCGTCGGCACCGAGTCCGCCCATAGCGATGCCTACATCGGCACGCGCCAGCACGGGTGCATCGTTTATGCCGTCGCCCACAAAGGCGAGCGTTGTGCCTCGAGGTTTCGTCTGAATGAGGCGTTCCATGTGCGCCACCTTGTCGGCAGGCAGCAATTCGGCGTGAAAATCGTCGAGTCCGAGCGTATTTGCCACCGATTCGCCAACCGCGGCGCGGTCGCCCGTAAGCATCACAGTGCGCTGCACGCCCAACGCCTTCAGAGCGGCGATAGCGGCCTGGGCATCGTCTTTGATTTTATCAGAAATAACAATATGTCCCGCATAAACGCCGTCGACCGCCACATGAATGATGGTGCCCACCTTGTGGCACTGGTGCCATTTTGCACCGATATTGTCCATCATTTTGCTATTGCCCACGCACACGATGCTGCCGTTCACTTGGGCGCGAATGCCCTGCCCTGCAATCTCTTCGATATTTTCGACTTTGCAGCGGTCGTTTTCGTTGGGATAGGCGGCGCGCAACGAGGCGGCTATCGGGTGTGTCGAAAAATGTTCGACATGAGCAGCGAGGTGCAGCAGTTGCATCTCGTCGAGCGATTCGGGGTGAACGGCCGTAACGCCAAATTCGCCTTTGGTGAGCGTGCCAGTCTTGTCGAACACCACTACGCCAATTTTGGCTAACGCGTCCATATAGTTGCCGCCTTTGACGAGAATGCCGTTGCGCGATGCACCGCCAATGCCGCCAAAAAAGGTGAGCGGCACGCTGATGACCAGCGCACACGGGCACGACACCACGAGAAATGTGAGTGCGCGGTTGAGCCATGTGGGCAACGATTCGATGTAACTTGTGCTGAAAAATGGCGGAATAAACGCCAGCGCAATGGCGGCAAAAACCACGATGGGCGTGTAGATGTGCGCAAATTTGGCGATGAAAGTTTCGCTTTTCGACTTGTTGCTACTGGCATTTTCTACCAAATCGATGATTTTCGAAGCGGTCGATTCACCAAAATTTTTCATCACTTTCACGCGAATCAGTCCCGAAATGTTCACGCAACCCGACACCACATCGTCGCCTGTGTTCACATCGCGCGGTGCGCTTTCGCCCGTCAGTGCCACGGTATTGAGGCTCGATGTGCCTTCGACGATGTAGCCGTCGAGCGGAATTTTCTCGCCGGGGCGCACCACGATAGTTTCGCCGATAGTTACTTGGTCGGGCGCAACGGTTTCTATCTGCCCATTGCGCTCCACATTGGCGATGTCGGGGCGTATGTTCATCAGCGTCGAAATCGATTTACGGCTGTTGCCTTCGGCGTAATCTTCGAACAGTTCGCCCACTTGGAAAAAGAGCATAACAAACACCGCTTCGGGGAATTCCGTTTCGGCACCAGGCAGAAAACCGATGCAGAGTGCGCCGATAGTCGCCACGCACATCAGAAAATCCTCGTTGAACGCCTCGCCTTGCAGCAGCCCTTCGGCAGCCTCGGCAATCACATCGTAGCCCACCACGAGATAGGGCACCAGATAGACCAATAGCAGTTGCCACACCGCCAGATTTGCCGTCTTCTCGACCACCACCGCCGCCGCCAGCAGCACGCTCGCCACCACAACACGCCACAATTTCGTTTTCATCGCGTTTTTTGCCTGTTTTTTCTACTCAATAGCGGAAACTGCTGCCACCGACGAACTCGCGCAGGAGCGAGGTTGGCGGAATTTCGCGGTCGTGAATAGTTACAAAATACTGCAAAAATTTCAAAAGTCGGTGCGCTTCGGTGTACTCTTCGCACGATTTTGGCACTTCGGCCAAAATGGGTTCAGCGTGGCGTTTCAGCACCGCCAGTTCGAATACCAGCGCCGAATTGAACATCACATCGGCTTGCTCTTCGTAGGGAAAAATCCACTTCTCTTCGCCACGGCGCACGCTGGCGGCTCGGGCTATGGTTTCGCGCGCCGAGTAGTTGCGGAAACGGTAGTCGCGCACAATGCGGCGCAGCAGCCGCGTGTCGGTGGTCGGAATCCAGTTGTGGTTGTCGAGCGATATGGTGGTGAGCGTCGAAACATAGACTTTGAACATCGCCTCGCGCGGAATGGAGGTGGTGAGGCACGGATTGAGTGCGTGAATGCCCTCGAGCAGCAGCACATTGTCGGGATTTAGGCGCATTTTTTCGCCACGATAGTAGCGTTTTCCGTCTTCGAAATTAAAAAACGGCAACTCTATCTCTTCGCCTTTGAGCAATAGTTCGAGGTGGCTATTAAGCAGGTCGAGGTCGAGCGCGTGAATGTCCTCAAAATCCCAATCGCCGTTTTCGTCGCGCGGCGTGTCTTCGCGGTTCACAAAGTAGTTGTCGAGCGAAAGCACAAGCGGTTTCAGCCCCGACACCATCAGTTGCACCGAGAGGCGTTTGCTCAGCGTGGTTTTGCCCGACGACGACGGCCCAGCAATCATCACAAAGCGACTTTGCGGCTGTCGGGCGTAAATCATGTCGGCTATCTGCACAATTTTGCGCTCGTGCAGGGCTTCCGACACTTTTATCATGTTGTAGATGTTTTGCGACTGCGCATGGCGGTTGAAATCGCCCACCGTGGCAATGCCCATCAGGCGGTTCCAGCGCACAAATTCGTTGAAAACATCGAACATTTTCGATTGGTCTTCGTATTCGGCCAAGCGGTCGGGCTGCTGGCGGTCGGGAACGCGCAACAAAATGCCGTTGTCGTAACTTTCGAGGTCGAACAGGCGAATGTAGCCCGTCGAAGGCACCAACACACCATTGTAATAATCGACAAAATCGCCGATATGCACAAATCGAGCATACGGCACGCCCAGCGTTTCGAGCAGAATGACCTTGTCTGCCTCGCCACGACGGCGAAACATTTCGATGACCGTGGGCGTCTGTTTCTCTTCTGAGATGATGGGCAGATCTTCGTCCACAATCTCGCACATGCGCTGTTTCAGTCGCGCAATAAATTCGGGAGCCACTTTGTTGTCGCGCCCATTGATGCAGCAGTAGTAGCCGCGGCAAATGGGGTGTTCGATGCGCAGCGTGGCGGTCGGGTCGATGTCGTTCAACGCCTTGGCCATGATGCAACTGAGCGAGCGCATATACACGCGGTAGCCCGATGGCGTGCTGGCATCGATAAACTCGATGTCTTTCGGCTTATAGACCACAAAATTGAGGTCTTCGGCCTTGTAATTGACACGCGCCGCCACCACCGGATATTTCAAGTGGATATTCAGGTCGGCATACACTTCGAGCAGCGACAACCCGCAACGATAAGTGTGAAATTGGTGGTCGTTTTTGCAAAAAATCTGAACGCTATGTTCCATAATTATTGCTACAATTTATGCGTTTTGAAGAAAAAGCGGTGTTGGCGCAACCGAAAATAGTGCTGATTTACAGCCGTTTATACAGCAAATAAACATTTCGGTAATTTAGGCGTAAAAGTAGATATTTTTTGTTAAAAACTATCTGTTTGCTCAAAATTTTTGAGTAAATTTGCAGCGCAAAACCAAACCCTTTTTTGTGCAACTCCCTTTCGGTGTGTTCGTTATGTGGAATCGCACAGTTTCAAAACAATAACCTTTATTCGCTTTTTTATGCAATTCGGATTACTGGAATTTTTCACGCTTATCGGCTCGGTATGCCTCTTTTTGTATGGCATGAAACTGATGAGCGAAGGCCTGCAAAAGGCTGCTGGCGACAAGTTGCGCAACATTTTGGCCATGATGACCAACAACCGCTTCGTCGGCGCACTGATGGGCATAATTATCACAGCGTTGGTGCAGAGTTCGTCGGCCACCACGGTGATGATAGTCAGTTTCGTTAACGCAGGTCTGCTCTCGCTCGGCCAGTCGATGGCTGTGATTATGGGCGCAAATGTCGGCACTACACTCACGGCGTGGATCATCTCGCTGTTCGGTTTCAAAATGGATATTGCGCTCTACGCCATTCCGCTCATCGGTTTTGGTGTGCCGCTGCTGTTTTGCAAAAAGAGCGTGCTGAAAAACTGGGGCGAATTTATCATCGGCTTTGCGCTGCTTTTCCTTGGATTGAGTTATCTGAGCAAATCGGTGCCCGACCTGCAAGCCAATCCCGAAGTGTTTGGTGCACTGCAAAACTACACGAATATGGGCTACCTGTCGGTGCTGCTGTTTGCGCTCATCGGCATGTTGCTGACAATGGTGGTGCAAGCCTCGAGTGCCACTTTTGCCATCGCGCTCATCATGTGTAGCAAAGGTTGGATTTCGTTCGATATTGCGGCGGCGTTGGTGCTGGGCGGCAACATTGGCACCTGCATCACGCCAGTTTTGGCATCGATTTCGGGCAACATCTGGGCAAAACGCGCGGCAGCGGGACATCTGCTGTTCAATGTGCTTGGCTCCATTTGGGCATTGGCACTCTATTATCCGTTCATGAAATTGATTGCCACTATATCAATACCACTCGCTGGCGACCCCAATGCACTGCAAGAGTTTGCCGACACAACCGACCCTGCCATTGTAAACCAACTGAACGACGGCACAATAGATCTCTCGAATCCTGACAATGCCGCACTGGCAAAACATTTTGCCGATATGCAATACTGGGTGTCGTTCGGACTTTCGATGTTCCACACCGTGTTCAATGTCATCAACATCTGCATCATGATTTGGTTCACCAAACTCTATGTGGTCATCGTTACCAAACTGCTGCCGAGCAAGCCAAATCAAGAGGACGAGGACGAATCGCACCTCACTTTCATCTCGTCGGGTATGCTCTCGACGGCCGAACTTTCGATACTGCAAGCGCACAAAGAGATTGTGGTTTACAGCCAACGCACGCAACGCATGCTTGGATTGGTGCGCAAACTCTACCACGAAACCAACGAGGCGGAATTTGTTAAACAGTTCTCGCGCATACAGAAATACGAAAACATCAGCGACCGCATGGAGGTGGAAATCGCCACTTATCTCGGCAATGTGTCGGACGGCCGCTTGAGCGACGAATCGAAACACCAAGTGCAAACCGATCTGCGTGTCATCTCCGAAATAGAGAGCGTGGCCGACAGTTGCTACAACTTGGCGCGCACCATACAGCGCCGCAACGATGGGCATATCGCTTTCACCGAAGAGTTGAACGGCAATGTGGAACTGATGCTCAATCTGCTCGAAAGTGCAACGGCACAGATGATTGTGGCACTCGAATCGAACCCGCTGCAAATAGCCGATGTAAACCGCACGCAAAACCTCGAAAACGAGATAAACAACTTCCGCAACCAACTGAAAACGCAAAACATTATCGATGTGAACGAGGGCAAATATCCTTACGAAACCAGCGTTGTCTATATGGATATGATTGTGGAATGCGAAAAAATGGGCGACTACATCGTGAATGTGGTCGAAGCCTTGGCCGACACCAAACTCTACGCGATGAACCAGAAGTTAATTGATAATTGATAATTGACAATGAAAGGTTAGAGTTTATAGGTTATCGTTTATAGACAAAAGACGATGACCAAGACCAAAGCCTTTCCCCCTCTCGGGGGAAACGGGAAAGGGGGCTACTGCCAAGAAAAATTAACAATAAACAATGAATACTAAATAATAATTGCGGCTTTTCGGCTACCGACAACCAGAAATTAGAAATCAGAAATAAACTGCACAGACCTTCACCAATGCGTTAAACTAATCAACTCATCAACCCCAATCTGAAATTTGAAATTCTGAAATCTGAAATTTTTATGCATACCGAGGAACAGTTCGACAAAATCACAGCGGAGTGCCGCACGATATTTATTCTCAAGATGAAGGACTACGGACCGTCGTGGCGCATTATGCGGCCGCAAACGGTCAACGACCAACTGTTCATCAAAGCCAAACGCATTCGCACCATCGAAACCACGGGCGAAAACCGCGTGGGCGACGACATCCGCGGCGAACTGATGGCCATTGTCAATTACTCCATCATCGGGTTGATACAACTCGAATGCCACTATGCCGATGCCGTGGATATGACCCGCGAACGCGCTCTCGAACTCTACGACAAATACCTGTTGGAAGCGAAAAACCTGATGCGCAACAAAAATCACGACTACGGCGAAGCGTGGCGCGACATGGCTTCGACATCGCTCACCGACATCATTCTGACCAAAGTAAACCGCAATAAATCGATAGCCGCACACGACGAAAAAACGCTCGTTTCCGAAGGCTCCGACGGCAACTATTTCGATATGCTCAACTACGCCGTGTTCGCATTGATTCAACTGCAAGAAAAAACAGACGGAGGAAAATAGCCATGTATAACAGACTCAAACAGTCGGATATTCCGCGCCGATTGGGTGTGATGTGTCGCCTACTGTTCGGTGCCACATTCATCTTTTCGGGGTTTGTCAAAGCCATCGACCCGCTCGGATTTTCGTACAAAATGCACGACTATCTCGAGGCGTGGCATCTCACGCAGTTCGACAACCTGACGCTGGCGACCGCCATCGGTATGTCGGCGTTGGAACTCTGCATCGGCTGCTGCATACTTTTCGGCATTCGCCTGAAAGAGACGGGCTGGGCTGGTCTTGCCTTTATGCTTTTCTACACGCCACTCACGCTCTGGATTGCGCTGAAAAATCCCGTGTCGGACTGCGGCTGCTTTGGCGATGCCATCATCATTACTAATTGGCAAACATTTTGGAAAAATCTTATCCTGCTGCTGCTCGCCATCGTTATTGTTGCCACTCAAAAACGCCAACGCAATTTTCTGTCGCCGCTGCCAAGTTGGCTGCTGGTGTTCGCATTCTTCACCATCTCGGTGGCGCTCTCGTTCTACTGCCTGAATTTCTTGCCGTTGTTCGATTTCAGACCGTACAAAATCGGTGCGAATATCAGCGAAGGAATGACCATTCCTGCCAATGCCGAACGCGATGTGTACGAAACGACTTTCGTGTATGAACACGACGGCGTGGAACAGCAATTTTCGCAAGAAGAATTTCTGAAATCGCCCTATCTGTGGGAGGATAGCACTTGGCATTTTGTGAGCCAAGAGAGCAAACTCATACGCAAAGGCTACACACCGCCAATCCACGATTTTGTCATCACCACGCTCGATGGCGACGACATCACCGACGAAATTCTGACCAACGATAGCACTGTCTATCTGATAATCATGTACGACCTGTCGCAAACCGATACCACGCACATGGCCGAACTGCGGCAACTCTACAATACCAAAACTGCCGAAGGCGCAACATTCTACGCGCTCACTGCTTCGTATGAGGCTGATATTCAGAAGTTTATCAACAAGACAGGCGCGCTGTTCCAGTTCTGCACCGCCGACCCCATCATGCTAAAAACCGTCGTGCGCGCTAATCCGGGCATCGTCGTCCTCAAAAATGGCACGATTATTGATAAGTATAGTCATAATAGGATACCGGAATAGTAGCAAGATATGAGTAGCAAGTAGCAAGAAGAGTGTGAAAGTGTATAAAGTGAAAAGTAAAAAGTAGGGACGCACCGCGTGCGTCCGAACAATTCAACAGTTCAACGCTTCAACAGAAAAAAATCAACCAATCAACCCAATTTGAAATCTGAAACCTGAAACTTGAAACCGCACGCAACCCAATCTGAAATTTGAAATTTGAAATTCTGAAATTTTTATAATATGAGAAAAAACATTGTAGCAGGCAACTGGAAAATGAACAAGACCCTGCAAGAAGGTGTAGCCTTGGCTACCGAACTGAAAACACGACTCGAAGGTGCAAAACCCAACTGCGAAATAGTGGTTGGTACGCCATTCATTCACTTGGCCACAGTGGCAGAACTGCTGAAAGGTTCGTGCATAAAAGTGGCTGCCGAAAACTGCGCCGACAAAGAATCGGGCGCATACACGGGCGAAGTGTCGGCCGCCATGGTGGCCTCGACGGGCGCAGAATACTGCATCATCGGACACAGCGAACGCCGCGCCTACTACCACGAAACCTACGACATTCTGCGCGAGAAAGTACAACTCGCCTTGGCGCACGGTCTGAAACCAATTTTCTGCATCGGCGAAGTGAAAGAGGAGCGCGAAGCCGGCAAACAGAACGCTGTGGTGAAAGCCCAACTCGAAGGCTCGCTGTTCAACCTTTCGGCCGATGACTTCGGCAAAATAGTGCTGGCCTACGAACCCGTTTGGGCCATTGGCACTGGCTTGACCGCCACACCCGAGCAGGCGCAAGAGATGCACGCCTACATTCGCTCGCTGGTAGCCGAAAAATATGGCAAACAGGTGGCCGACGACTGCTCGATACTCTACGGTGGCAGTTGCAACGACAAAAACGCTGCCGAACTCTTTGCCAATCCCGATGTGGACGGCGGCCTGATTGGCGGTGCGGCTCTCGTTGCCGACAAATTCCTCGCCATCATCGAAGCACGCTAAAATATTCGCAAGAATTGCAGAGCCGCCACACTGTGGCGGCTCTGCTTATTTACGGATTTACGGATTGACAAATTTACGGATTTTCCCAAATCAACAAATCTGCAAATCTCCAAATCCACAAAAACGGACGCACGCGGTGCGTCCCTACTTTTAACTTTATACACTTTATAAACTTTCACACTTTACACACTTTATACACTTTATACACTTTTCACTTTCACACTTTTTTTGTACCTTTGTACAGCCGTTTTTGTGAACGAAACTATGTGGCAAGAGCGTACAGAATTGATGTTTGGTGCCGACCGATTGGCACGGTTGCAGGCAGCGCATGTGTTGGTGGTTGGACTTGGCGGCGTGGGCGCATATGCCGCCGAAATGCTCTGTCGCGCTGGTGTGGGCTGCTTCACGCTGGTCGATGGCGACACGGTGGCCGACAGCAACCGCAACCGCCAACTTATCGCACTCTACTCGACGATTGGGCAGCCCAAAACCGAGGTGCTGGCGGCGCGTTTGCGCGACATCAATCCCGATGTGCGGCTGCATCTGCACACCGAATTTCTGCGTGATGAGCGTACCGCCGAACTGCTCCGTGCGGCGCATTACGACTTTTTGGTCGATGCTATCGACACGCTCAGCCCGAAGGTTTTTCTGCTCTACGAGGCGCACAAACTCGGCATTCCCACGGTTTCGAGCATGGGTTCGGGCGGCAAACTCGACCCTGCGCAGGTGCGCCTTTGCGACATTTCGAAATCGAACTATTGCAAATTGGCACACATGGTGCGCAAATATCTGCATCGTTTGGGCGTGCGCCGCGGCATCACGGTGGCCTATTCGCCCGAAATTGTGCCCGACGAGCGGATTGAAGTGGTCGAAAACGAACGCAACAAACGCTCAAATGTTGGCACGGTGTCGTATATGCCGGCGGTGTTTGGCTGCTACTTGGCGTCGCATGTCATACGCACGCTCACAGCAACCGATTCGCAATCAGAACAAACTGAAACTCAATGATAAAGGCTCGAAACATTACAAAATCGTATGGCGCACTGCCCGTACTGAAAGGCGTCGATTTGCACATTGCGCCGTGCGAAATTGTGTCGATTATGGGGCCGAGTGGCGCAGGCAAAACCACGCTGCTGCAACTGCTTGGCACGCTCGACCGCCCCGACGGTGGGAGCATCGAAATAGCGGACACCGATGTGCTGGCGCTGAAAGGCGATGCGCTGTCCGATTTTCGCAACAGACACATCGGGTTTGTGTTCCAATTTCACCAACTTCTGCCCGAATTTACAGCCGTCGAAAATGTGATGATGCCTGCGCTGATTGCAGGAAAAAGTTTTGCCGAATCGGAACGTGCGGCAATGGAACTGCTTGATTATCTGAAACTTGCCGACCGTGCCAAGCACAAACCATCGCAACTGTCGGGCGGCGAAAAACAGCGTGTGGCGGTGGCGCGTGCGTTGGTCAATCGCCCCGAAGTGATTTTTGCCGACGAGCCGAGCGGCAGCCTCGACAGCGCCAACCGCACCGAACTGCACCGCCTCTTTTTCGACCTGCGCGACACCTTTGGGCAGACAATCCTCATCGTTACGCACGACGACGAACTGGCCGCCATGAGCGACCGCGTGGTACACATGCGCGACGGAAAAATCGGCGAATAGTGAATTTGTAAAAAAATAGCGCATTTTTTCTTACAAAATTTGTCATTTCAACCTTTTGTTTGTAAATTTGCAGCGAACTTTTATCCGTAAAGAGATATGAAAAAACTACTGTTGCAAAACTTGGGAATCATCATTTTGTTGCTTGGCGTGATTGTTTTGGCACTCCATTATTTCTCCGCCGTGCGCTCGAATGCCTATTTGGCCGTCGGTTTAGGGCTGATCATCGTGGGCATTTTGACTTACTTGCTCATCAATAAGTGTCTGAAATAGAGCAATTTACGAATAAAAATCATCTTTTTCTGAAAAAAAAGTCCATTTTTATTTGGTAGTTTTCGGAAAAAGCATTACCTTTGCGGTCGCAAATCCGAATAGTATTTGTTGGTCCTGTAGCTCAATTGAATAGAGTACCACACTACGGATGTGGGGGTTGTGGGTTTGAGCCCCGCCAGGATCACATAAGAGAGTAATTTATTGATAATCAATAAGTTACTCTCTTTTTTACGCCATATTTCATACGAACAAGGATTTAGACAACCGCCGAATTCCAAGCGATGGACTTGGCTCATGTTTAACTTCACAAAAAGTTTTGGCGGACAGCAATAAATCAAAAAAAACGGCGACTCCGCACACTTTGCGTTATGCGGAGTCGCTGTTAAAAAATTCAGTGCTATGTTTTACTTCACCTCTTCGAAGTCGGCATCTTGCACATTGTCGTCGTTCGAGGTAGAATCGCCATTCGGCTGTTGCTGTTCGGCGTTGAAGCCTGCACCAGCGTTTTGCGCGCCTTGTGCGTTGGCGGCGTTGTACATGTCCTGACTTGCAGCGTGGAATGCGCTATTCAGAGCCTCCGTAGCACGGTCGATACCAGCAACATCTTGCGCTTTGTGCGCCGCTTTCAACTCTTCGAGAGCCTTTTCGATAGGCGCTTTCTTGTCGGCAGGAATCTTGTCACCCAACTCCTTCAACTGCTTTTCGGTTTGGAAAATCATGCTGTCGGCTTGGTTTAGTTTGTCCACGCGCTCGCGCTCTTTTTTGTCGGCTTCGGCATTGGCTTCGGCTTCGGCTTTCATGCGTTTGATTTCGTCTTCGCTCAAACCGCTCGAGGCTTCGATACGAATGGTCTGCTCTTTGCCCGTAGCCTTATCTTTGGCCGAAACTTTCAGAATGCCGTTGGCGTCGATGTCGAATGTTACTTCGATTTGCGGCACGCCACGCGGAGCAGCAGGAATGCCATCGAGGTTGAACATGCCAATCTGTTTGTTCTGACTGGCCATCGGGCGTTCGCCTTGCAGCACATTGATTTGTACCGATGGCTGGTTGTCGCTGGCGGTCGAGAATACTTCCGATTTTTTGGTCGGAATGGTAGTGTTTGCGTCAATCAGTTTGGTCATCACACCGCCCATGGTTTCGATGCCGAGGCTCAATGGCGTTACATCGAGCAGCAACACATCTTTCACTTCGCCCGTGAGTACGCCGCCCTGAATGGCTGCGCCAATAGCCACAACCTCGTCGGGGTTCACGCCTTTCGACGGCACTTTGCCGAAGAATTTTTCGACCAGCGTTTGAATTGCTGGAATACGCGTAGAACCGCCCACCAAAATCACTTCATCGATGTCGGATTTGGTCAAACCAGCGGCCTCCAATGCGTTTTGGCACGGTGCCAAACAAGCCTGAATCAGACGGTCGGCCAGTTGCTCGAATTTGGCACGGCTCAAAGTTTTAACCAAATGTTTCGGCACACCGTTCACTGGCATGATGTACGGCAAGTTGATTTCGGTCGAAGTCGAACTCGACAGTTCGATTTTTGCCTTTTCGGCTGCCTCTTTCAAGCGTTGCAGCGCCATCGGGTCTTGGCGCAAATCCACGCCCTCTTCGTGTTGGAACTCGTCGGCCAGCCAGTCGATGATGACATGGTCGAAATCGTCGCCGCCGAGGTGCGTATCGCCGTTGGTCGATTTCACTTCGAACACGCCGTCGCCAAGTTCAAGTATCGAAATATCGAATGTGCCGCCACCAAGGTCGAACACAGCGATTTTCATGTTTTTGTTCGATTTGTCGAGACCGTAGGCCAAGGCCGCTGCCGTCGGTTCGTTCACGATACGGCGCACTTTCAAACCTGCAATTTCGCCCGCCTCTTTGGTGGCTTGGCGCTGTGCATCGCTAAAGTAGGCTGGCACCGTGATGACCGCTTCGGTAACCTCTTGTCCGAGATAATCTTCGGCTGTCTTTTTCATTTTTTGCAGAATCATGGCCGAAATCTCTTGCGGCGTGTAGAGTCGTCCGTCGATATCGACGCGCGGCGTGTTGTTGTCGCCTTTCACCACTTTGTATGGCACGCGTTCTATCTCTTTCGTTACACGGTCGTAGGTTTCGCCCATGAAACGCTTGATGGAGTAGACCGTTTTATGCGGATTTGTTACCGCTTGACGCTTGGCAGGGTCGCCCACCTTGCGTTCGCCACCGTCGATAAATGCCACAATCGAAGGCGTTGTGCGTTTGCCCTCGCTGTTGGCTATTACCACTGGCTCATTACCTTCGAGTACCGCCACACACGAGTTGGTCGTACCCAAGTCAATACCAATAATCTTTCCCATAGTTGTATCGTTTTTTTTTGTTTTAATAATCTTGTTTGCTTGCATCTACTTTGCGCAGATACGCTTTGATACGAGCAAACAGCGTGCCACAGCAACTGCTGTCAGTTTTTATGACAAAATGGCAGAAAAGTAGTGCGCAGCGCGGTTTCAGATTTTCAAGTTGCGGTAGCCGAAACGCCGCAATTATTATTCATTGTTTATTGTTAATTTTTTCTCGTAGCCCCCTTTCCCGTTTCCCCCAGTAGGGGGAAAGCCAAGTGCTTAACAACGCCTCTTTTTTTTAATTAAATAATTGGAAATTAGGTGATTGAATAATTAAAATCACATGCAAAAGTTGAGCCATTTTCTTTCAAAACGGGGAATTTATAGAAGTCCCCTAAACTCAAACGCCCAACTCCAGCAGAGTTGGGCGTTTGAGTTTATCTTTCGCTGCGGCGTTTATTTTGCTTTGGCGGCCTTTTTCACGATGGCTTGGAATGCTTCGGGGTGGTTCATGGCGAGGTCGGCCAGCACCTTGCGGTTCATGGCGATACCTGCTTTGTGCAGCGCACCCATCAGTTGCGAGTACGACAGCCCCTCCAAGCGTGCCGCCGCATTGATACGCTGAATCCACAGAGCGCGGAAGTTGCGTTTCTTGTTTTTGCGGTCGCGGTAGGCGTAGAGCAGACCTTTTTCCCATGTGTTTTTGGCTACGGTCCACACATTGCGGCGTGCGCCGAAGTAGCCGCGTGTGAGTTTCAGAATTCTTTTGCGTTTCGCTCTCGAAGCGACATGATTTACTGATCTTGGCATAATTTTCTGTTTTTTTTTGAATGTTAGCGTTCCATCGGAAACTTTTCGGTGCTAAACATTCGGTTAATCACTTGTGTTTGTTTGCTTTCAAAAAATGTTTGCTTAATGGTTGGCCAACAAGGCTTTAACGCTTTTGATGTTTGCCGAATCAACCAGCCCAGCGTGCGTCAAATTGCGTTTTTGTTTCAGTGTCTTTTTGGTCAGAATGTGGCTTTTGAAAGCGTGCTTCCGTTTGATTTTTCCTGTTCCGGTAAGGGCGAACCTCTTTTTGGCACCGGAATTAGTCTTCAGTTTAGGCATTTCAGTAAAATTGTTATTTAATTAGTTAATAATAAGTGTGTCGGGGAAAAAATCTCAAATTTCAAATTGCGCTGCGTCTATTTTTTGCCTTTGGGCGAGAGCATTATTATCATGCGTTTGCCTTCGAGTTTGGGCAGCGAATCGACTTTGGCAATCTCTTCGAGGTCGTTGGCAAAGCGCAACAGCAGCACCTCGCCCTGCTCTTTGAACAGAATCGAACGACCTTTGAAAAAGACATAGGCCTTCACCTTGTTGCCGTCCTTGATGAAACCCTGCGCATGTTTCAGTTTGAAATTGTAGTCGTGGTCGTCGGTTTGCGGCCCGAAGCGAATCTCTTTCACCTCCATTTTTACCGACTTGGCTTTCAACTCTTTTTCGCGTTTTTTCTGCTGATAGAGGAACTTTTGGTAGTCTATCACCTTGCACACGGGCGGTTGCGCATTGGGCGAAATCTCTACCAAATCGAGCCCTTGTTCGTCGGCAATCGCCATCGCGCGTTCAATCGGGTAGATGCCTTGTTCTACATTTTCGCCCACCAAACGGACTTCGCGCACGCCTCTAATGCGTTCGTTTATGCGGTGCGCGGATTCGTCTTTCTTCTTGATAATCAATGGTTTGACTGTTTTTGTCGCCTCTCCGCTTGGCGCGGATATGCGGTGAATAATGCTGTTCAATTTTTAAGCGTGCAAATTTACGGCTTTTTTCCTGAACGACAATCGTTTTCGACAAAAAAATGCAAAACGATGGCAAAAAAATGTTCGCTCCGCCGACAATGAGTGCCTATTTTGTCGCTTTTTAACAAAAATTAGCAAAAATTCCCCCACTTTCAACCATTGATTTTTAGTTTGTTTATTATTTGTTGAAAATTAGCAAGTTATTGATTTTGTTGATTGCGGATAAGTTGTTGATAACTTTTTGATTTCTTGCAAAAATCGGTTGAAAAAGTTGTTGATAAGTTTCTTGTGGGGAGATGTGGGGAATTTGAAATTTGTTGTAACTTTACACCCGAAATAAAGCGAGAAAAATATGTCCACATTTATCGGAAATAGCGAGGCGAAATTAGATGCCAAAGGGCGTGTATTTGTGCCGTCGAACTACCGCAGGCTGCTGCCCGACGATGGTGCTGGCCGCCGTTTGGTGATGCGTATGGATCCCGACAATGCGTGCCTGATTTTGTATCCAGAGGCGGTTTGGAATCGCAAAGTGGCGGATTTCAAAGAGAAACTCGACGAGTGGAATCCAGAAGACCAGATGTTGCTGATGCAGTTTGTGTCGGACGCCGAGTGGCTCGACATCGATGCGCAGGGGCGTGTGCTGGTGCCGCGGCGTTATCTGTCGCAGATTGGTGCCGAAGCCGATGTGCTGTTTGTGGGCATGCTCGACCGCATCGCGCTGTGGAACAAAGCCACTTACGAGCATTCGCGCCTCACTTCGGCCGATTTTGCCAAACGCTTGGCAGAGAAAATGGCGAAGAGAATTGACAATTCTAGTAGCAAGATATGAGTAGCAAGTAGCAAGAAAAATGAGGAGTTAGGAATTAGGAGTTAGGAGTTAGGAGTTTTTAGTGAGAAGTTAGCAGTTAGAAGTGAGAAGTGATGCGGCAAGTCGCAATTTCAAATTTCAAATTTCAAATTCAACAATTAGAAACAAAGAAACTTAGAAACAAAAATTGCGGCAGCAATTTTGAAAAACCAGAAATTAGAAACCAGAAATTAGAAATAACTTTCCACTTTACACACTTTACACACTTTACACACTTTATACACTTTTCACTTTACACACTTTATGCACTTTTAACTTTACAAACTTTACAAACTTTTTATGTACCACACGCCAGTTATGTTGAATGAGACGCTCGAGGGCTTGCAAATCAAGCCTGATGGCGTGTATGTCGATGTTACATTTGGCGGTGGCGGCCATTCGCGCGCTATTTTGGAGCGGCTGGGTAGTGGCGGTCGTCTGCTTGGTTTCGACCAAGATTTAGATGCGGCGCAAAATGCCCTCGACGACGCGCGTTTCACCTTTGTGCGGAGCAATTTTCGCTATCTGTCGAACTTTTTGCGCTATCACAATATCGAAAAAGTGGACGGTATTTTGGCTGATTTGGGTGTGTCGTCGCACCATTTCGACGACGAAACGCGCGGTTTTTCGTTTCGCTTCGATGGCGATTTGGACATGCGTATGAACCGTCGCGCTGCGCTGACGGCGGCCGATGTGCTGAATAGTTACGACGAGGCGCAGTTGTCCGACATCTTTTTCAACTATGGCGAGTTGCGCCAAGCGCGGCGCATTGCTAGAGCGGTGGTGGCGGTGCGTGCTGCGGCTCCGATAACGACGGCAGCGCAGTTGATTGATGTGGTGAAACCGTTTTTCCTGCGCGAACGCGAGAAAAAAGAGATGGCCAAACTGTTTCAGGCGTTGCGCATCGTGGTGAACGACGAGATGGGCGCATTGCGCGAACTGCTTTGTCAATCGGCACAAACGCTCGCTGTGGGCGGTCGGTTGGTGGTGCTTACCTATCATTCGCTCGAGGACAGAATGGTGAAAAATTTTGTCAGAACGGGCAATGTCGAAGGACATCAAGAGAAGGATTTTTATGGCAATCTGCTTTCGCCGTTTGCCGCAGTTAATAATAGGGTGTTGGTGGCTTCGGACGACGAGGTGGCTGCCAATCCGCGTGCGCGCAGTGCAAAATTGCGCATCGCAGAACGATTAAGTAACCAATGAAATGGTTTGCAAAAATACGGGAACGCATGGCGCAGCGCAGAGAGCGTCAGTCGCGTGTTGGCTGGCGCGAAGTGATGGCTGGCGATGTGTTGAGCCGTGAGGCACTGCGTCGCCAAACGCCTTTTGTGGTGCTGATTGTGGTGCTGTCGCTGTTGCTGGTTTACAATCGATTTGCGCACGAGGCGGAACTGCGCCAAATAGAGTCGCTGAAAAAGGAATTGACCGATGTAAAAAACAGGTCGCTCACCATATCGAAAGAGTTGATGCAGATGAGCCGACAGTCGTATGTGATGGAAAAATTGGCGGAGCAGGGTAGCACATTGAAACTCTCGTCGCAGCCCGCAGTTGCGATAGAGTAGTTGAGGGAAAATATGTCAGATCAGAACAAATTGAACATGTGGCGTTTCGCGCTCGTTCTCATTTTGGTGGTGGGGGCGTTTGTGGCGGTGCTGGTGCGCATGTTTCTGATTCAGACCGTTTGGAAGCCCGAACTGATGAAACTCGACCAACTGAAACCAGAAAAAGAGGTGCCCGCCATGCGTGGCAACATCTATGCGTGCGACGGCAAACTGATGGCCAGCACAGTGCCTTATTACCGCATTTATATGGACACACGCACCGAATATCTGTGCCAAAAGGGCGGCAAACGCCTCTACGAAAATATCGATTCGCTGGCGTGGCGGCTGTCGCACAAGTTTGGCGACCGTTCGGCGGCGGACTACAAGAACATGATTCTGACGGCATACAAACAGGACAATGCAAAATCGCGGCGGCTGGCGCTCTATCCGAAAGCGATTTCGTATAGCGATATGATGGAGGTGAAGCAGTTCCCGCTCTTCCGCATGGGACAGATGCGCGGCGGGCTGATTACCGAAAAACATGTGCGCCGCATAAAACCATTTGGCTCGTTGGCATCGCGCACCATTGGCGACATCTACGGACAGGCCGAAAAAGGCGGTCGCTGCGGCTTGGAGTTGGCTTTCGATGAGCAACTGCGTGGAACGCCCGGCGTGGCGCAGTACCAACATTTGGGCAGTTACGCCGCTTATGTGCCTGTAATCGACCCCGAAGACGGACTCGACATCACCACCACCATCGACATCGAAATGCAGGACATTGCCGAGAGTGTTTTCATGGAATATCTCGAACGCTATGCGCCGCAACAGGGCTGCGTGGCGTTGATGGATGTGCATACAGGCGAGATAAAAGCCTGCGTGAACATGATGCGTGGCAGCGACGGTCGCTACAGCGAAGCCGACGATATGACATTCACCACGCGCCCCGAACCCGGCTCCACATTCAAAATCATGGCGATGATGGTTGCACTGGAAAATGGCGTAGTGAAAGCCGACGACAAAGTGAACACAGGCGAAGGCGTGTGGAATTTCTACGGTCGCAAAATGACCGACACGCACAAAAACGGCGTGCTGACCATGACCGAAGTGATTGCCAAATCGTCGAACATTGGCATGTCGCGCGTCATCGACGACTACTACCACGACAAACCGGGCGAATTTGTGGACGCGCTCTACAAAATGGGTGTTGGCAAGCCGATGGATTTGGACTACCCGAATGCGGCGAAACCGAATGTGCGCCACCCCAACGACAAAGATGTGAAATGGTCGAAAACGACGCTGCCGTGGATGTCGATTGGCTACGAAACAGGCATGCCGCCCATCTACACGCTGGCTTTCTACAACGCCATCGCCAACGACGGCAAATATATCAAGCCATTTTTGGTGAAATCGATAAGTCGAAATGGACGCGTGTTGAAAAGTTTCAAAACCGAAACCATCAACTCGAAAATCTGTTCGTCGCACACCCTGCGCGACATTCGTGCGATGTTGCGTGCCACCGTGGTCGATGGCACGGCGAAATACGCCAATTCGCGCCATGTGGCGTTGGCTGGCAAAACTGGTACCGCCCAAGTGGAATACTGGAATAATCGCGGCCCAGTGCGGCATCAGATAACTTTTTGCGGCTATTTTCCTGCCGAAAAACCGCTCTATTCGGTCATTGTGGTGATGCGAAAACCCATCGAACCTGCCGATGCTGGCACAATGTGCGGCCCTGTGGCACGCAAAATTGCTGAGCGTATCTATTCGCAGACGGTGCAACGCACGCTGCCCGAGCAGTTGGTGGTGGGCGATGTGCCAAAAGTGAAATCGGGCAGCGCAGCGGCTTTGGTCGAAACGCTCGATGAACTCGATTTTGATTACGCCGAAAACGCCTCGCCGTGGGCGTATGCGCAGTGGCAAAACAGTTTCGACCTGAAAACGATTGGTGTGAAACCTGGACTGGTGCCGAATGTGGTGGGCATGGGCGCAAAAGATGCCGTCTATCTGCTCGAAAATGTTGGACTGCATGTGCGTATGTACGGCAACGGAAGCGTTGTAAATCAGTCGATAACGGCTGGCAGCGTGGCGCGAAAAGGCGATACCGTAACACTCGAATTGAAATGATTTAAGGGGGACTTCTATAAATTCCCCGTTTTGTAAAAAATAA
This sequence comes from Segatella copri, assembly GCA_963593685.1. Taxonomy (GTDB): domain Bacteria; phylum Bacteroidota; class Bacteroidia; order Bacteroidales; family Paludibacteraceae; genus W0P28-013. The sequence continues at coordinate 40,990 of CAVBBP010000005.1, read as the reverse complement.
CAAATGCTGAATTAAGACAATTTATAGAAAATTCCTTTGAAAAACTGAACGATATGGAACTTGTGGATTTGTTGTCGGGCGTGGCTGTGAAAAACAGCGTGGCGCATGGGACTGTAAGCGGACTCTGTTTCGATTCGCGCAAGGTTGCACGCGGCGATGTGTTTGTGGCAACGCGCGGCACGGCAGTCGATGGACACGACTTTATCGACAAGGCAGTGGAACTCGGTGCCGCAGCCGTTGTGTGCGAAACATTGCCCCAAAAACAGGCGGCTGGCGCGGTGTATGTGCAGGTCGAAAATAGTGCCGAAGCACTCGGCGTGATGGCGGCGAATTTCTACGGTCGCCCATCGCACCATTTGACTTTGGTGGGCGTAACTGGCACCAACGGCAAGACCACCATTGCCACGCTGCTGTACCAACTTTTTCGCCAATTTGGCTACAAAGTCGGGCTGCTCTCGACCGTCTGCAACTATATCGACGACCAAAAAGTGGAGGCGACCCACACCACGCCCGATTCGCTCGAACTGAATGCGCTTTTGGCCAAAATGGTGGCGGCTGGCTGCCAATACGCCTTTATGGAGTGCAGTTCGCACGCCATCGACCAGCGGCGCATTGCGGGATTGCGCTTTCGTGGCGGCATTTTTACCAACCTCACGCGCGACCACATGGACTACCACAAAACGGTGGAAAATTATCTGAAAGCCAAAAAACGCTTTTTCGACGATTTGCCCTCCGATGCGTTTGCGCTGACCAATGCCGACGACAAAAACGGTTTGGTGATGCTCCAAAACTGCGCCGCGACCAAGAAAACCTACTCATTGCGCACCATGGCCGATTTCAAAACACGCATTTTGGAGATGTCGTTCGATGGAATGCTACTCGAAATGAACGGACACGAGGTGTCGTTGCCGTTTGTTGGGCGGTTCAATGCCAGCAATTTGACGGCGGTATTTGGCGCAGCGGTGTTGCTCGGCAGTCCCGAAGAAGAGGTTTTGCGCTGCTTGAGTGCGCTCCACGCAGTGAACGGCCGTTTCGAGGCGTTGCGTGCGCCACAAGGCTGGACTGCCATAGTCGATTACGCCCACACGCCCGATGCGCTCGCCAATGTGCTTGCCACCATCAACGACATTCGTGGCGGTCGAGGCAATCTGATTACCGTGGTGGGCTGCGGCGGCAACCGCGACAAAGGCAAACGCCCGATGATGGCACGCGAAGCCGTGAACGCCAGCAGCCGCACGATTCTCACCAGCGACAATCCGCGCGACGAAGAGCCGCAAGCCATTATTGACGATATGCTGGCAGGCCTCGATGCCGACCAACGCCGCCGCACGCTGGTGGTAGCCGACCGCCACGAAGCCATAAAAACCGCTTGCGCGCTGGCGCAGTCGGGCGATGTGCTGCTCGTCGCTGGCAAAGGCCACGAAGACTACCAAATAATCAAAGGCGTAAAACACCATTTTGACGATAAAGAAGAGATAAAAAATTGTTTCTAACAATTTTTTATTTACAAATTGACGGATTTACAAATTGACAAATTGAAACTGCCAATGGAATCGGAAGAGTTAAAAAAACGCTTTAAGCAATTTTCGTTGCGGATAATAAAAATGGTCGATTCTCTGCCAAATACTATATCGGCAAAAACAGTTGCGCACCAAATTATACGCTCTGGCACTTCGCCAGCGGCAAATTATCGTGCCGCATGTATCGCAAAGTCAGAGAAAGATTTTGTCAATAAACTAAAAATGGTTGAAGAGGAATTGGACGAAACAGCACATTGGCTCGACATTATTGTCGAAGCAAAAATGTTACCGCTCACAAAAATGAACAGTTTGATAGAAGAAGCCAATGAGTTATACAAAATTATTCGTAGTTCTATTTTGACCATAAAACGAAAACAAACAATTTGTAAATCCGTAAATTCGTAAATTCGTAAATCTGTAAATCATGTTGTACTATTTATTTGCTTTTCTTGACAAAACTTTCGACTTTCCCGGGGCGGGATTGTTCGCCTACATCTCGTTTCGGGCGGTGTTGGCGGCCGTCATTGCAATGATTGTTGCCATTTGGTTTGGCCGAAAATTCATCGACTTGCTGAAACGCAAAAATATCTCCGAAACGCAGCGCGACGAACGCCTCGACCCATTCAATACGCAGAAAAAAGGCGTGCCGACCATGGGCGGCTTGGTGGTGATTGCTGCCATTTTGTTGTCGTGCTTGCTGGTCGGAAAACTCGAAAATGTCTATCTCATTCTGATGATTGTAACCACGCTTTTGCTCGCTGCTATCGGGTTTGCCGACGACTATATCAAAACTTTCCGCAAAAACAAAGATGGCCTCAACGGCTGGTGGAAAATTGCAGGGCAGGTTACTATCGGCTTGATTGTTGGCCTAACATTGCGTTTTGCTCCCGCTACGGTGATGAACGAAACCGTCGAGGTGCGCATCGAAAACAACACCGAGGTGGTTTACAAATCGCCTACCGTGAAATCGACGCGCACGACAATTCCGTTTTTCAAAAATCACAACTTCAACTATGCCGATTTGTTCAATTTCTTGGGCGAACCGATGAAATACTGGGCGGGCTGGATTTTCTTCGTCGTGCTGACGGTGATTGTGGTGGCGGCCGTGTCGAATGGTGCCAACCTGAACGACGGCATGGACGGCATGGCGGCTGGCAATTCGGCCATTATCGGTGTGGCACTCATCGTGCTGGCCTATGTGTCGGGCAGTTATGTCTGGGCCGATTATTTCGATGTGATGTACATTCCCGGCAGCGAAGAGTTGGTGGTGTTTTTGGCCGCTTTTGTGGGCGCGCTCATCGGTTTTTTGTGGTACAATTCGTACCCAGCGCAGATTTTCATGGGCGACACAGGCAGTCTTACCATCGGTGGCATCATAGCCGTTTCGGCGGTGATTATCCACAAAGAGTGGTTGCTGCCGATTCTCTGCGGCGTGTTCCTTGTCGAGAGCCTTTCGGTGATTTTGCAACGCAACTATTACGCACTTGGGAAGCGCCGTGGCGTGCATCAGCGGCTGTGGAAACGCACTCCCATTCACGACCATTTCCGCACTTCGATGGAGCAGGTGTTGCGCTCCGACCCAACGAGCACCGTAAAATTCAAAGGCTCGAACGAGTTGCATCACGAAACAAAAATCACGCTGCACTTTTGGATTGTAACCATCATTTTGGCAGCATTTGCCATCATCACACTGAAAATCAGATAGAGTCAATTACCTAATTATCTAATTTCCAATTATTTAATTATTTGAAGATTTGAAAATTTGAAAATTGATTTTACCGCACAGACTTTTATTGATGCGTTAAACTTATCAACTCATCAACCTATCAACGACCAATCAACCAATCAACTAATCAACCAATCAACCCAGAAATAAACAACTATGAAACGCTTAGTGATTCTTGGAGGCGGCGAAAGTGGCGTTGGAACGGCCATTTTGGCAAAAAAACAGGGCTACGATGTGTTCCTGTCGGACAAGGGCGCACTGAAATCCGAATACAAGACCGAACTCGACCGCCGTGGTCTGCCTTACGAAGAGAACGGACACACCAACACGCTGATTCTTAACGCCGACGAAGTGGTGAAAAGTCCGGGCATTCCCGAAACTGCGCCGATGGTTTGCGCCTTGCGCCAGCAGGGTACGCCCATCATCTCCGAAATCGAGTTTGCCGCACGCTACACCGATGCAAAAAAAATCTGTATCACAGGCTCGAACGGCAAAACAACCACCACGATGCTCACCTATTTCATCTTGAAAAACGAAGGGCTGAATGTGGGTTTGGCGGGCAATGTGGGCAAAAGTTTCGCTTGGCAAGTGGCAGAATGCGATTTCGATTTCTATGTGCTGGAACTCAGTTCGTTCCAACTCGATGGCATGTACAATTTCAAAGCCGATGTGTCTGTCATTCTGAACATTACGCCCGACCATCTCGACCGCTACGACCATAAATTTCAGAACTATATCAACTCGAAATTCCGCATTTTGCAGAACCAAACGCCCGAAGATGCGTTCATCTATTGGAACGACGATCCTGTGTTGAAAGCCGAAATCGAAAAACGCGACATCAAAGCCAAATTGCTGCCTTTTGCGCTCGGCAAAACCGAAGCCACTTGGGCGTTTATCGAGGAGAACGACCTGAATATCAAGTCGCCCAAACCCGAAAACGACCTAAAAATGCCCGTCGACGAACTGGCACTGCGTGGCACGCACAATGTTTACAATTCGATGGCGGCTGGCTTGGCGGCGCAGTTGGTGCATATTCGCAAAGAGACGATTCGCAAGTCGCTGGCCGAATTTCAGGGCGTGGAACACCGCTTGGAATATGTGGCTTCGGTGCGCGGCGTGCGCTACATCAACGACTCGAAAGCCACCAATGTGAACTCGTGCTGGTATGCGCTGCAAAGCATGAAAACGCCCGTTGTGCTGATACTCGGCGGCACCGACAAAGGCAACGACTACTCCGAAATCGAACTTTTGGTGCGCGAAAAAGTGCATACGCTCATCTTTTTGGGCGTGGACAACAAAAAATTGTTCGATTTTTGGCAAGACCACTGCACCTGCCCCATGTACGAAGCCAAATCGATGGAAGACTGCGTGCGCAAAGCCTACGAAGTGGCACACGAAGGCGACACCGTGCTGCTCTCGCCCTGCTGCGCCAGTTTCGACCTCTTCAAAAACTACGAAGACCGCGGCGAACAGTTCAAAAACGCTGTTAGAAAATTGTAGTCGCAAGAATAGATTTTAAGAAGATAGAACATAGAGCATAGACTTTTTAATTACCCAATTTCTTAATTTCCAATTATTTAATTAAAATTTGGAGGCTTTTCGGAACGCAATAATTCATAATTCTAAATTCATAATTCACCATTAACGGAAGGCTTTTCCCCTTTGGGGAAAACGGGAAAAGAGGCCACAACCAAGAAAATAAATAATAAACAATGAATAATAATTGCGGCGTTTCGGCTACTGCGACTTGAAACTCTGAAACAGCGCGAAGCGCGAGAAACTAGAAACCAGAAACTAGAAACCAGAAACCAGAAACTAGAAATAAAATCAACCAATCAACTCATCAACTCATCAACCAAACCTTCACACTTTCACACTTTCACACCTTCACACTTTTATACTAACCCAACCGTGGACGAATTTCTAAAACATCAACTCAAAGGCGACCGCGTCATTTGGACGCTGTACGGTCTGTTGGTGGCCATCTCGCTGGTCGAGGGGTTCAGCTCGCAGAGTTTTTTTGTGGCACGCGCCTCTTCTACCGCCGAACCGCTGCTGCGGCACGCCATTCATCTGGCGGTGGGTTTTGTGGCGATGGTGGCTGTCCTGTCGGTCAATTACCGCCATATCCGCATGATTGGCTGGGCCGTTTGGATTGGGGCGGTCATTCTGCTGCTCTACACTTTTGTCTGCGCCAGTGGCGTCAATGGTGCGGCGCGCTGGGTGTTTGGTTTGCAACCGTCGGAGTTTGCCAAACTTGGTCTGATAGTCGCTACGGCCGACTGGGTGGCGCGCGCCAAAAATCCGAACAAACCCGATTTCGAGGAGAAATACTTCAAATGGTTTGCCGCTGCCATTTTGCTCACTTGCGGCCTCATTTTCCCGGGCAATCTCTCCACGGCGGCGTTGCTTTTTGCTGTCATCGTGGCGATGCTCTTTTGTGGCGGCATCGCAGCGAAACGCATTTTCAGCATGTGCGGTTGCGTGATGGCGGTGGTCGCTTTGGTGCTGGCGCTGGCGTGGCTTGTGCCGCAAGACCATTTCATCGACGAACAGACGGGCACCACACGCACCGATATGAATGTGGTCGAAGCGGGCTACTACCGACTTTTCGGACGCGCTTACACTTGGAAAGGCCGTATTTCGCGCTTTTCCGACGAGAAAAAAACGGAATATACCATCAACGACGCCACGCGCCAACCTGTTTACGGACAGATTGCCATCGCACGCGGTGGATTTCTGCCGCATCTGCCTGGCAGCAGCGAGGTGCGCAACAAATTGCCGCAGGCCTACAGCGATTTTGTCTTTTCGATTATTGTCGAGGAACTTGGCTCTATTTTGGGCGGATTGTTTGTCGTTGCCATCTATTTGGTGTTGCTTTTCCGCGCAGGACGAGTGGCCTACAAATCCACCACGGTCTATCCTGCCGTGCTGGTCATTGGCGTTGCGCTCATGGTCGTGTTGCAAGCGTTGATTCACATGGCGGTCTGCGTGCAACTTATTCCCGTTACGGGACAGCCTTTGCCGCTCGTTACGCGTGGCGGCAGTTCCATTTTGGTTACAAGCGTCTATTTCGGGCTGCTGCTCAATGTAACCTGCTACGCCTCGGCCAACCAAGAAGCACAAGCCGACCTCCTGCCAACTGATGAAACAATGAATAATGAACAATAGTAGCAAGTAGCAAGAAGCAAGTCGCAAGACGAGTGTGAAAGTATAAAAGTGTGAAAGTAGGGACGCGGCATGCCACGTCCGACGACAAAAGAATAAAGACTTTTTAATCACCCAATTATCTAATTCCCAATTATTTAATTTATTTGAAAATTTGAAAATTTGAAGATTTGAAAATTGATTTTGCCTCGCAGACTTACACGAACGCGTTAAACTTATCAACTCATCAACTTAAAAAAAATGAAATTCCTAATCTCTGGAGGCGGCACTGGCGGACACATTTTTCCTGCCGTAAGCATTGCCAACGCTCTGCGTGAGGCGCAACCCGATTGCGAAATTTTGTTTGTGGGCGCGCTCGGGCGCATGGAGATGGAGCGCGTGCCAGCCGCTGGCTACAAAATTGTGGGCTTACCTGTGCGCGGTTTCGATCGCAAAAATCCGCTGAAAAACATCGCCGTGCTGTGCGATCTGCTCAAAAGTATGCGCCAAGTGCGCCGCGTCATCAAAGAGTTTCAGCCCGATGTGGCGGTGGGCGTGGGCGGTTACGCTAGCGGCGCAGCCATGAAAGTGGCGGCACGCATGGGCATTCCTGTACTGCTTCAGGAGCAGAACGGTTTTGCGGGCGTTACCAACAAACTGCTGAAAAACGATGCTGCCAAAATCTGCGTGGCATACGAGGGCATGGAACGATTTTTTCCTGCCGATAAAATCATTCTTACGGGCAATCCTGTCCGCCAAAACCTGCTGAACGGCACCAAATCCGAGGCCTGTGCCGAGTTTGGCTTCGACCCCGACCGCAAAACGCTGCTCATCATCGGCGGAAGTCTTGGTGCACGCACCATCAACAACAGCGTGAAGGCGCACCTCGCCCAGTTGGTCGAAAGCGGCATACAGATTTTGTGGCAAACAGGCAAATTCTACATCGACGACTGCCGCCGTGCCACCGAACCGTTCGCCAATCCACACCTGATTGTTACCGATTTTGTGAGCCGCATGGATTTGGCCTATGCCGTGGCCGATTTGGTGGTGTCGCGCGCTGGCGCAAGCAGCATTTCGGAACTTTGCCTACTGGGCAAACCGAGCATTTTGGTGCCGTCGCCCAATGTGGCCGAAGACCACCAAACGCACAACGCCATGGCGCTGGTCAACAAAAACGCTGCCGTGCTGGTAAAAGACGCCGATGCACAAAACAGTCTGATAGGCAATGCCTTGCGCCTGATAAACGACGACACGCGCCTCGCCCAACTCGCCACCAATGTTTCGGCTTTGGCGCAGCGCGATTCCGCCCGCCGCATCGCCGATGAGGTATTGAAATTGGTGAAAAAATGATGTACATCTGCAGTACATTTGCAGTACATCTGCAGTACATTTGAAATACATTTGCAGTACAAAATAGGACAAAATGCAATACAAAATTTTTATTTTTTGAGTGTAGAAAACTTATTGTAGGGACGCACCGAGTGCGTCCGATGCGCAGAACAAAAAATCATCTATGCAAAAAAGGAAACATATTAGGTTTAAGGATTTTGATTACACTATCGGTGAGTATTTTGTAACAATCTGCACTGACAATCGTGAATGCTACTTTGGAGAAATAAAGAGTGGCAAAATGCATTTATCTACAATCGGATTGTACTTGAAAGAACAAATTGAAAAAACTGCTGTAGTACGAGAATCTGAAGCAGAGATACCATATTATGTTGTTATGCCAAATCATGTGCATTTGATTGTTTTTATCAACTCTTGTAATGGTGATAATGTAGATATGCCAGTTGTGTCAAATACGCAAACAAACGCGGACGCACTCGGTGCGTCCCTACAATTTGGTTCACAGCGTAGCAATTTAGCATCAGTAATTCGAGGATTAAAATTGACTGTTACTCACTTTGCAAACGAAAACAAAATCGAATTTAAGTGGCAGCCGCGCTATCACGAACATATTATACGAAATTATATTGAAATGAATCATTTGGCTGATTATATTGATCAAAATCCATATAATTGGGCTTTCGACGAATACAACGATTAAATCATGCAATACAAAAATTTTTATTTTTTGGGGATTGGGGGCATTGGTATGAGTGCCATCGCACGCTATTTTAAGGCGAAAGGCTACCGTGTGGCTGGTTACGACCGCACACGCAGCGAACTTTGCTGCGAGTTGGAGGGCGAGGGCATCGCCATTCACTACACCGACGATGTGGCGCAAATTGCTCCCGAATTTCTGCAAAAAGACGCGACACTGGTGGTCTATACGCCCGCCATCCCTGCCGAACATACGGAGTTTTGCTATTTTCGCGAACACAATTTCGCCATCGAAAAGCGGGCGCAGGTGCTGGGGCAGGTTACACGCCTCGAGCGCGGACTGTGCGTGGCTGGCACGCACGGCAAAACCACCACTTCGACCATGCTGGCGCACCTGCTCAAGCAGAGCCATGTCGATTGTAACGCATTTCTCGGCGGCATTTCGAAAAACTACACGAGCAACCTTCTGCTCTCCGACACGAGCGATTTGGTGGTCATTGAGGCCGACGAGTTCGACCGCTCATTCCACCACTTGACACCCTACATGGCGGTGGTTACCGCTGTCGATGCCGACCATCTCGACATCTACGGCACGCACGAGGCCTACCTCGAAAGTTTTGCGCACTTCACCTCGCTCATCGTCGAGGGTGGCTGCCTGCTGATGAAAAAAGGCATCGCTTTGCAGCCGCGCTTGGGCAAAAATGTAACGCTCTACACCTATTCGGCTACCGAAAAAGCCGATTTTTGCGCCGAAAATATCCGCATTGGCAACGGCACTATCGTGTTCGATTTTGTTACGCCGACCGAAACTATCTGCGACATCGAACTGGGTGTGCCTGTGCTGGTGAATATCGAAAATGGCGTGGCAGCGATGGCGGTGGCGTGGCTCAATGGCGTGAGTGCCAGCGAGTTACGCAGCGGAATGAGGTCGTACGCAGGCATTCGTCGCCGATTCGAAATGTGGCTCAAAACCGACCGCCTGACCATAATCGACGATTATGCGCACCACCCTGTGGAGTTGGAATCGAGCATCAAATCGGTGAAGGCGTTGTATGCCGACAAAAAGGTGCTGGGCGTGTTTCAGCCGCACCTCTACACGCGCACACGCGACTTCCACAGCGAGTTTGCGGCGGCACTGTCGCACCTCGACGAGGCCGTCTTGGTCGAACTTTACCCAGCGCGCGAGCAGCCAATTCTGGGCATTTCGTCGAAAACGATTTACGACGAGGTAACCTGCCCGAAACATCTGACTACCAAGGCCGAACTTATCGATTTTCTGAAAACGCAACAGTTCGATGTGCTGCTCACGCTCGGCGCGGGCGACCTCGACACAATGTTGCCGCAGATCGTAAGAGAATTGGGAGTGAGGAGTTAGGAGTGAGGAGTTAGGAGTGAGGAGTTAGGAGTTAGGAGTGAGGAGTTAGGAGTGAGGAGTTAGGAGTGAGGAGTTAGGAGTTAGGAGTGAGAAGTTAGCAGTGAGCAGTGAAATAGCAAACTGAATTTTCAAATTTTCAAATTTTCAAATCTTCAAATAAACAATTAAAAAACCGCGCACAGCGCAATAAACTGATAAATCCGAATTTTGAAATTCCTGCGTAACATACTGATTTTGTTCACGATAATCGCTTTGGCTGCCTATTTGGTCTGTGCGGCGGTGTTTGTGTCGCCGCTGGTCGATGGGCATGTGTGCCAGCGTGTCGAGGCGCGCATTCTCGACAGCGATGAATACGCTTTCATCGACGAGAAGGACATTGTGGCGCAGTTGGGACGCATGCACCAAAAATATATCGGCGTGTCGTTCGACAAAATCGACTGCCAGCAGGTCGAGGACGAAATTGCGAAAAATCCGTTTGTGCGCTCGGTGGCGTGCTACTACACCGCGTCGGGCGCGCTGCGCATCGATGTGCAGCAACGCCGCCCCAAGTTCCGTGTGATGACTCCCTACGGCAACTACTACATCGACGACACGCGCCACCGAATGCCCACATCTACGCGGTTTAGCGTGTATGTGCCTGTGGTTACGGGCTTTGCCGACGACGCATTTTTGTGTGGCGATTTCTACGATTTTATCGAGCAGATCGAAAAAGACGATTTTTGGGCGAACCAAATCACGCAAATCCGCATTTTCCCGAACTACGAATTGAGTTTGACGCCGCGCGTTGGCAACCACACCATTCGTTTGGGCAAACTGGACAACGCCGACCAAAAACTGGAGAAAATGCGCACTTTCTACCGCAAGGGTTTGCCCTATATCGGTTGGAACCGCTACAGCACCATCGACTTGCGCTACCGCAATCAGGTGGTCTGCACCAAAAGGCAGAATTAGTTTTATTAGTGAGGAGTGAGGAATTAGGAGTGAGGAGTGATGCGGCAAAGCCGCAATTTCAAATTTCAAATTTCAGATTTCAGATTTCAAATTTCAAATTTCAAATTGTCGGATTAGCCGAATAAACATAGAAACTTAGAAACAAAAATTGCGTCAGCAATTTTGAGAAACTAAAAACCTGAAAACCTTCACTAATGCGTTAAACTTATCAACTCATCAACTTTTCAACGACCAATCAACCAATCAACCAATCAACCAATCAACCGATCAACCAAATCTGAAATTCTAAAATGTACACTGAAAATATGGAAAAAATTGTTGTTGCCGTCGAGGTGGGGCAGAGCAAGTTGGTGGCTATGGCGGCCAGCAAAATGCCCGACGGTAAATTGAAATTGCTGGCTTTGGAGAGTTTGCCAACGCCGAAAGATTCGGTCTGCAACGGCCTGATTGTGAAATCGAACGATGTGGCTGCGGGGCTGGGCAAACTGCTCAAGCAACTGGCTAACCGTCTGGGTGCGTCGATGCGCATCGTCAAATTTTATGCTGGGCTCAACTGTCGCTCGCTGGCCACAATTCAGGTGGGCGTGCCGCGCGTGCTGACGCAGTCCGAAGCGATTACGCCCGAACTTTTGCAGCAAATGCGCATGGAGGCGTTGTCGCAACTGCCCGCCGACCGCGAATCGCAGGGCATTTTGTCGGAAACCTACGCACTCGATGGCGATGCCATTGCGAATCCGATTGGGGCTACTGGCGGCCATCTGTTTGGCACATTTGCTGTGGCGTGCGTTCAACCCGACTGCGCAGACACGGTGGTGCGCTGCGTCGAACTGATGAGCAACTACAAATTGCAGGAGTGCCTGCTCGCGCCGCAGGTTGTGGCAGCGGCCGTTACAACGCAAGCCGACCGCGAAGCAGGTTGTGCTGTGGTCGATTTTGGGGCTGGTTGCACCTCGGTGGCGGTCTATCGGCAGGGCGAATTGTGCCATGTGGCGGTCGTTCCGCTGGGCGGCAAGCACATCACTGCCGACCTGATGTCGCTCGGACTTACCGAAAAAGAGGCCGAAAGTTTGAAACCGCTTTTCGGTAAAAAATATGGCTCGGAAGCGAAAAAGAACGAAAAATTGAAGTTCCCTGCCGATGCCGATGGCAACGAACGCGTGTTCGAAGTTGAGCGGATTTTGCATGTGTGCCAAGCGCGTTTCGACGAAATTGTTGCGTACGCTATGCAGCAGATTCGCGCGGCCGCCGCTCCCGACGAATTGTCCGCTGGACTTATCATCACAGGCGGAATTACGCAGATGGAACACATTGCCGATATTGTGGCCGAATCGAGCAAAATGGCGGTGCGCATCGGAGCGTATGCCGACCACATTGCCGTTGATTCAAACGAGTCGTGTGCCAAAGCCTCGGCGCAGTTGGTGGGGCTGCTGCTCGCCGCCGACGAAAACTGCGTGGAGGAGCAGATAATGGAGAAGAAAAAGAAGCAGCCAAGCGGCAAAAACTTTTTCGGCAAGGTGAAAAACAGACTCGGCGATATGTTCTCCGAAGAAAATATGGGCGAATAACAAAGAAAAAACGAAGACACTATGGAACTTGACACTTGTTTCGAATCTACCGATTTGTCGGCTATATTGGCCAACAATGCCTCCATCATCAAGGTGGTGGGCGTGGGTGGCGGCGGCGGCAATGCCGTCAATCACATGTTCAATCGCGGCATCAAAGATGTAACATTTGTGGTGTGCAACACCGACCAGCAGGCGTTGACGCATTCGCCTGTGTCGCAGCAGATTATTCTTGGCGACGACGGACTTGGTGCTGGCGGCCGCCCCGAAAACGCCGCCGAAGCCGTGAAAAAATCGCTCACAAAAATCGAAAAAATGCTGACCGATACGCCCACAAAAATGGTGTTTATCACCGCAGGCATGGGCGGCGGCACTGGCACTGGCGCTGCGCCAATCATTGCCAAAGTGGCGCACGATTTGGGCATTCTCACCGTGGGCGTGGTAACGATTCCGTATGCTTTCGAAGGCAAACTGAAAATCAATCAGGCCTTGCGCGGCGTGCTAGAAATGAGCAAAAATGTCGATGCAATTTTGGTGGTGAACAACGAAAAATTGTGCGAAATCTACCCCGACCTCGACATGCTGCACTCGTTCGAGGTGGCCGACGATGTGCTGGCAACTGCCGTCAAAAGCATTGCCGAAATCATCACGGTGCATGGCTATATGAATGTCGATTTTGCCGATGTCAATACGATAATGAAGGATAGCGGCATCGCCATCATGAACATCGGCGTGGGCGAAGGCGAAAACCGTGTGATGGACGCCATCAACAATGCACTGAAATCGCCGCTGCTCGAAAATACCGATGTGCGCAACTCGAAACGCATTCTGATGAACATCAGTTGTTCGAGCGAAAAGGGCATTCTCGGGCGCGAAGTGGCGCAGGTGCGCGAATTTATGGAGCAGATGATCGACGATGTGAATGTGATAACGGGCGTTTCGTTCGACGATTCGCTCGACGACAAGGTGAAAATCACCATCATCGCCACGGGATTCACCTCTGAAGCACTGCCCAAACCCGTTGCCTCGAAATCGGCCGATGGCAAAGCCACCGACGAGGAGAAAAAACGCGAAGGCGCAGAGATAGACCGCTCGCGCAGCGAATACTATGGCGATGGCGTGCCGGGAACGGTCAAAAACGAGGAGCGCGTGCTGCCCGATTTGGACGACGACAGCGTGCTGGCCGAAATTCAAAACACGCCCGCCTATCAACGCTTGTAAAAAAAAGTAAATCAACTAAAAATCAGACAATTATGAATCTATTTGACCAAATTAGCGACGACATCAAAAAGGCGATGTTGGCGCGCAACCACGCCGAACTCGATGCGCTGCGTGGCATCAAAAAAGAGTTTCTCGAAGCCAAAACTGCCAAGGGCGGCAACGGCGAACTGACCGACGATGCGGCTCTGAAAATTCTGCAAAAAATGGCGAAACAGGGCAAAGATGCCGCCGCCATTTTTGTGGAACAGAAGCGGCAGGACTTGGCCGATGAGTATCTGGCGCAAGTGGCTGTTTATGAGCGCTATCTGCCCAAACCGATGAGCGCCGACGAACTCGAAGCCGCCGTGCGTGCCATCATCGAACAGGTGGGCGCAAAAACGCAGCAAGAGATGGGCAAAGTGATGGGCGTGGCCGCCAAACAGTTGGCTGGCAAAGCCGATGGTCGTTCCATTTCGGAGGCGGTAAAACGCCTTTTGGCAGCACTCTGAAAACTGGCGCACAAAAAAGCGGAGGCGGATAAAATTTGTCCGCCTCCGCTCATTTTAAGCCACGCCCATTAGCCAATTTCGATGGTGCGTTGCGCTTTTTTAATCTCTTTCTCCGAAAGTTTCGGCAGGTCGATTTTCAAAACGCCGTTCTCCATAGTGGCTTTGATTTTCTCTTTGTCCACATTGTCGGGCAGAATCATGGTCTGCTCAAACTTCGAGTAGGCAAATTCGCGGCGCAGGTACAGCACATCTTTTTCATTCTCCTCGTGTTCTTCCTTCTTCTCGAGCGATATGATAAGGTTGTTGTCCTCATCGATGCGCACGCTGAAATCTTTTTTGTCCATGCCCGGTGCGGCAACCTCAACGGCGTATGCCTTTTCGGTCTCCTTCACATTGATGGCCGGCGTGGTTGTGTTGGCGCGCGTCATAAATTCGTTGTCGAACAGGTCGCTGAAAATCGACGGCAGCCAGTTGTTTTGGTTTCTTCTTACAAGTGTCATAGTTTTGTCCTCCAATTATTTGTTTGTTTTTTGTTCTCTTCTCGGGGGCTTTCCCAACCCCTTTCGCCTTATAGTTTGCAAATGGCGTGCCACCCCCAAAAACGACCATTTTTGTCCTATTTTCTGACAAAATGACACATTCTAATTTTCTCGCACTGACAATATGGCGTTTTTCTAGTCGCAAGAAGCAAGAAGCAAGTCGCAAGAGAGTGTGAAAGTGCGAAAGTAGGGACGCACCGAGTGCGTCCGAGAATAAAGACGAAAGACTTTTTATTTTCCCAATTATCTAACTCTCAAATTAGCCCAAAATCTTCCCCCTTGCTTGGGGGAATAAGGGAGGGGGGCTTCGCGCGCGCGCGCATAATGCGCGTTTTTTATATATTGTACGCGCACGCGATCCGACTTTTTCTAAATTTGTACTCGAACAAAAAAAATTTTTTCTCAAATCCTTAAAAACCTTGCGGTGTATAGGTAACCGATTATCGATTATGGAAAGAAATAGTTTGAAACTGCGGTTTGTGTTTGAGCGTGAAACAAAAAATCACCTTCGATTTTATGAACAGGTGTTGGATCGTTGGGGAGTACCGACAATCACTAACATCTATGTGAGTAAACATGCCATAAGGGCGCTTGGCTTTCGCGAAGGCGATGCGCTGGAAGTAACCATTGCTGCCGTCAAATAGCGCGGCAGTAAAAATGGTGTAAAACAAATTGAATTTACAATAAAAAATCAAAACAAAAATTTTACAATCATGAAAAAAATTCTTATTTTAGCAGTCTGTGTAGTAGTGTGTTGTGGTAGTATAATGGCAGCCAAACGCCAATATTGTTATGCAAGTTCCAAGGGAAAAGTCCCTGAGCGTGGTTCGACATTGACCATCGTTTTCGACAATGATTGGGCTGAAAAGGGCACCAAAGAATACCGTGAACAATGTGATTTTCTTTCTATGGCTATTGGTGCTGTTAAATCCAAAGGTTACAAGATAACGGGCAGTATTGTCAAAGCCGACTATATACTGCTTATACGACATGGAGTGGATTTGGTTGAAAATCATTGTGTGCGTTGGATCGAGTTTGTCGAAAGTCGTGAACAGGACGACTCGTATTACATGCTCTGTTATGTTGCGGATTGGGAGAATGAGGCTTCATTTTGCATTCCCTATTACACTATTTTTGATAGGCTGTTGATTGGGGCGGCTCTCGACAAGGGAATCCTTTTTAGCGCGCCAAAGGAGGTGCAGTGGGATTCCGACGACATATTCATCGGAGTGAGCAAAACAACCATGAAAAAAATGAGAAGGTATCAAGAAAAATACCGCTCGTTCCGCTACGAATACTGAAAAAGAGTAAAAACTCAAGACAACTTCGGAGGAGCCTCTTTCGGGGTTGTCTTGAACTCTTCTTCCAAAATTATTGATAACCATTTGAAAATCAGATAGAATTATGGAATTGATAGACAGACTGAAAAAAATTCTTGTAACGGTGGGTGTGTTGCCTAAAAGAGATGCAGAAAACACAACACCACCTCGCTTGTCAAGCGTTGCAGACACAGGAATAGATGATGCAGAATTTATGTCAACAACGCTCTATGACCATAGTCGCGGCAAGACAGAGAAACCGAGAAACAGCGGTCAAAACTTTCCTCTTATCGTACCTACCACTGAACAAACACAAGAGCCAACTGCCGAGCAAGAGCCACAACCTGCGCCCGAACAAACAGAGCAGCCTACTACCGAGCAAGAGCAACCTGCGCCCGAACAAACACAGCAGCCTACTGCCGAGCAGACTACTACTGAACAAACCACAGAGCAACCTGCCGCAGAGCAACAGCAGCAAGTCCCACAAGCAAGACAACAACAAGAGCAATCACAACAGCCAAAACAGACGCAGCAAACCGAACAGCAAGACGAGTACTCGGAAATTAGCGATGAAGATATTTGGCGAAAGATGGAGGAGCAGGCTCAAATCGCTACTGCACCTGTTTCGTTCGGCGATGAAAAATCGATTGCCAAACGCGCAGCCGCTATGCAGGAGTATTTACGGTTACAAGAACTCTATCAGAACCGATTGAAAAACCAAAAGCAGCGCAGAGCAGAACAAAAGCCAGCACCGCAAGTAGCGCAGCAAGAAGCACCGCAAGCCGAGCCTGTGCAGCAGCCGCAACCTGCGTCAGCAGCGCAAGCAGAGCCTACTCCAGCCCCTGCGCCACAAGCCGATCCGAAAGCAATGAGCGAACGGTTCAAAAATCCGAGAGCGCTGTTTTATGCATCGATGATGCGAAAATTGCGTAACGCTATACAGTGTGCCGATACAAGCACAAAACGCCAACAACTCGAAACAACACTCAAATGCAGAATGAAATGGTGGACATCTTCGATTTACAACTCGATATGCGACCCAACACTCAGTGCTGAATATGCTTCCGTATTCAAAACACTGGAAATGGGAGAACTCACCGACGCAGAGCGACGATTGACAGAGATGCGTGCCGCAAATTTGAGAATGCTGCACCAACAAGAACAGGGCGAAATGTATAGATATGCCATGAACCTATTGCGCAAAGCCAAAGAGTTCTCCGAATTGGAACGCTTGGTAGCCGAAACCGTGATTGATACGATAGAGAATCTCCGAAAAAAAGGAGTGGAAATGCTCGTTATGCCGAGATTGAATAAAATCAAGGGCGTAAGCGATATAACCATCAATAGCGGTGTTAGCGTTCGCCCGAGCGCGCAAGGGGAGGTGATGGAACTGATTCATGTGGTAGAGGCCACCGTAACCTCCGATGCCCAAGCAGATTTTCTTTATGCCATAGAAACGGCGGCAGATCTCATAACCCCAGACCGCTTTTCTATCTATGCTGACGAGTTGATAGCAAAAACGCACAACAACAGAGAAACATGGAGAAAAGTAAGGCTCGATCCGCAATTCACCGAACTGCGATATGGTATGGAAGACGGCGTAACGGTGCGTTTCATGTTCGAGCGAGAAACCAAAAACACCCTGCGTTTCAAAGAGTTAGTCGATGACGAGTTTGATGTTCCGAAAATGAACACCATCTATGTGAATAAGACGCTCTTGAAAAAAATCGGCTACAGTCCCCTCGATACGCTCTACATAACGCTACAACACAACGGTGATTTCGCCACAAAATAAAAAAAGCCGCCCACTGGTGTGAACGACCCTTTTTTGTTCGTATTTTCGCCGAATTATTTGGCGTAACTTACGGCGCGTGTTTCGCGTATCACGGTGATTTTCACCTGTCCGGGATAGGTCATCTCGTCCTGAATTTTCTTGGCGATGTCGTACGAGAGCGTCTCCACAGCCTTGTCGTCCACGCGGTCGGCTCCCACGATTACACGCAGTTCGCGACCCGCTTGAATGGCGTAGGTTTTCACCACGCCGGGGTAGGAGAGTGCCAGTTTTTCGAGGTCGTTCAAGCGTTTGATATAGGCCTCTACAATCTCGCGGCGTGCGCCAGGGCGTGCGCCCGATATGGCGTCGCATATTTGCACGATTGGCGCGATGAGCGAAGTCATCTCCACCTCGTCGTGGTGCGCCCCGATGGCGTTGCAAATGTCGGGTTTCTCTTTGTATTTCTCCGCCAAGTTCATGCCCAAAATAGCGTGCGGCAATTCGGGTTGGTCGTCGGGCACTTTGCCGATGTCGTGCAGCAGACCAGCGCGTTTGGCTTTCTGCGGATTCAGTCCGAGTTCCGATGCCATCACCGCGCAGAGATTGGCGGTTTCGCGGGCGTGTTGCAGCAGATTTTGTCCGTACGACGAGCGGTATTTCATCTTACCAATCAGGCGAATCAGGTCGGGGTGCAGACCGTGAATGCCGAGGTCGATGGCGGTGCGTTTGCCCACTTCGGCTATCTCGTCTTCCACCTGTTTGCGTGTTTTGGCGACTACTTCTTCGATGCGTGCTGGGTGAATGCGGCCGTCTTGCACCAGTTGATGCAGCGCCAAGCGCGCAATCTCGCGGCGCACGGGGTCGAAGCCCGAGAGCACGATGGCGTCGGGCGTGTCGTCCACAATGATTTCGATGCCTGTGGCGGCCTCCAGAGCGCGAATGTTGCGCCCTTCGCGACCGATGATGCGCCCTTTCACCTCGTCAGATTCGAGATGGAAAACGGTTACCGAATTTTCGATGGCAGTTTCGGTGGCAACGCGCTGAATCGTCTGTATGATAATGCGTTTCGCCTCTTTGCCAGCGGTCATTTTGGCCTCTTCCATCATCTCGTTCACATAGGCCATCGCATCGGTTTTAGCCTCGTCTTTGATGTTTTCGATGAGTTGCGCTTTGGCCTGTTCTGCCGAAAGTCCCGAAATGGCCGACAACTTTTCGGTGGCTTGGAAGTGCAGTTTTTCGAGTTCCTGCTTCTTCTCGTCCACGAGTTGCAGTTGCTTGTCGAGGTTCTCTTTGATGGCATCGATTTCGTTGTTGCGGCGCTGCAATTCGCCTTGGCGTTGGTTCAGTTCGTTTTGGCGTTGGTTCAGGCTCTGCTCGCGCTGTTGCATACGCGATTCGGTCTGTTTGGCGCGACTTTCTATCTCCTGCACCTTGGCGTTGCGGTCGGCCACCTCTTTTTCAAAATCCGATTTCAGATTCAGAAATTTCTCTTTGGCTTCGAGCAGTTTGTTGCGTTTCAACTCTTCGGCATCTTTTTCGGCCTGTTTCAGGGTCTTCTGCACGCGGCTTTTTACGCTGATGTGCGTGATAAGCCAGCCGAGCGCTCCGCCGCCAGCCAGTGCGACCGCAGCGATGATAATAAATAGTGTGGTACTCATAATTTTTTTCGGTTTTTGTTATTTTAATAGTGTGTTTTTACTTTTTTGCACAAAAAGTGTGCCGCGAACATTTTCGTTCGTTGCAAAATGCCGAAACCAGCGGCGGCAGTGCGCCTTGTGGTTGGTGCAGAAAATTGTGGTGAAATTGTTTGGCGCAGAGCGATTATTCGTTGGCGAGCACGCGGTCGATCAGCCCCGACCACTCGTCTATTTTGCTTCTCAAAGGCTGATTTCCGTTGTTGCCGAGCCCTTTTTCGCAGTCGATGGCTTTTTCGAGCGCAGCCACCGTGAGAATCGAGGCGTAGTCGGCCTTTGGGTATGCTTTGTACAAATAATCTATTCGGTTGCTCAATTTTCGCGCCGCCTCGCGGAAGGCGAATTCATCGTCGCGGTCTATCGTCAGGTGCAGACTGCGGCCTGCTATCGATAGCGTTATCTGAAGTTTGTCGCCATGCATCATGGGTGCGTCAATCGTTAAGCAATTCCAAACAACTGTCAATTTTCCGCATGAAACCCGACACGCGGAGGTAGGCTTTTTTCTTGTCCTCTTCCGAGAATCCGACCATGCGTGCCATTTTCAGGTTTTCGTATTTTGCGCGGAGTTCGACGATTTCCCTATGTGCTTCCATCAGTTTGTCGTTGGCCTCGTCGAGTGCGTCTTGCAACTTATCGGCGCGGCTTTTGGTGGTCTCGAACAGGAAAATGAGCCGTTCCAATTTTGCCTCAAATTCGTCTGTTACTTGCTGATGTTCGCGGTCCATCTGTCGAACTGAAAATATTCGTACAAAGGTACGCATTTGTTTTGAAAACGCCAAATTGTGTTGAAAAAAATATTTTTTGCATTTCGTTTGCGTGTTTGCCGAAAATCGACTACCTTTGTAGTTTAATTGAAAGCCGCCGTGCGTGGCTGTTGCAAAGCGATTTTTTTAATTACTAATTAACTTAAAAACAGACTTTTTTATGACTTGGTTGACAAACTCTTCCATCGGAAGGAAGGTCGTGATGAGCGTGACGGGCGCTTGCTTGGTGCTTTTCTTGCTGTTTCACGGCACGATGAATCTCGTGGCCATCATCTCCGAAGAGGGCTACGACGCGATTTGCGAGTTTTTGGGCGCAAACTGGTACGCCTTGGTTGGCACGCTGGGACTGGCGTTTTTGGCGGTGGTGCATATTTTCTATGCATTTGCGCTGACGGTGCAGAACTACCGCGCGCGCGGCCGCGAACGCTACGCCGTTACCGCTCGTCAGGAGCAGGTGGAGTGGGCATCGAAAAATATGCTGGTGCTCGGTTTCATCATTCTCTGCGGTTTGGCACTGCACCTGTTCAACTTTTGGGCAAAAATGCAGTTGGTCGAAATTCTTGGCCAAGAACCCAAAAGCGGTGTGGAACTGATTAAGTACACCTTCTCGCAGTGGTACTATGTGGTGCTTTATCTGCTGTGGCTCGGTGCGCTGTGGTATCACCTGACGCACGGCGTTTGGAGTGCGCTACACACCTTGGGTTGGAACAACGATATGTGGATGCCGCGCATCAAGTGCATTGGCAACATTGTGGCTACGCTCATCGTGCTGATGTTTGCCGCTGTGGTGGTTTACTATTTTGGCTATTCGCTCGGCGCATGCTGCGCACTTTAATTTTAACCGATAAAAACTTGACTGAGATATGGCAAAGAAAAAAGAAACTGCTGTCGAAACCGCCAAGGCTGCTGCCGAAAAAGTGGTGAAGACTGTGCGCAAGAAAGTGGCGGAAGTCATTGCCGACGATGCCACGCAAGAGGCTGTGAAAGCGACCAAAGTTGCTGCCGAAAAAGTGGTACACGCCGCCAAAAAAGCCGTCGAAACGGCGGTCGAAGGCGACTATGTTACCGCCAAAATTCCCGAAGGGCCGCTGGCAGAAAAATGGACCAACTACAAAGCCCACCAGAAATTGGTGAACCCCGCCAATAAACGCCGCCTCGACATCATCGTGGTTGGCACGGGACTGGCTGGCGCATCGGCTGCCGCCTCGCTGGGCGAACTTGGATTCAATGTGCTGAACTTCTGCATTCAGGATTCGCCGCGCCGCGCGCACTCTATCGCTGCGCAGGGCGGTATCAATGCAGCCAAAAACTACCAAAACGACGGCGACTCGGTTTATCGTTTGTACTACGATACCATCAAAGGCGGCGACTACCGCGCTCGCGAAGCCAATGTGTACCGCTTGGCCGAGGTGTCGAACAATATCATCGACCAGTGCGTGGCGCAAGGCGTGCCTTTTGCGCGTGACTACGGCGGCTTGCTCGACAACCGCTCGTTTGGCGGCGCACAGGTGTCGCGCACATTCTACGCCAAAGGTCAAACGGGTCAGCAACTGCTGCTCGGTGCCTACTCGGCGTTGAGTCGCCAAATCAAAAAAGGCACAGTGAAGATGTACACGCGCCACGAAATGTTAGATGTGGTGATTATCGACGGTCGCGCCCGCGGCATCATCGCTCGCAATCTGATTACAGGCAAAATCGAACGCTTCTTTGCGCACGCTGTGGTGGTCGGCTCGGGCGGCTACGGCAACACCTTCTTCCTTTCGACCAACGCCATGGCCTCGAACGGCTCGGCGGCGATGCAGATGTACCGCAAAGGTGCTTACTTTGCAAATCCTTGCTTTGCGCAGATTCACCCGACCTGTATTCCGAAGCACGGCGAATTCCAGTCGAAACTGACGCTGATGTCGGAATCGCTGCGCAACGACGGCCGCATTTGGGTACCGAAAAAGAAAGAAGATGCCGAGGCAATTCGCGCTGGCAAACTGAAACCAACCGACATTCCCGACGAAGATCGCGACTTCTACTTGGAGCGCCGCTATCCCGCTTTCGGCAATTTGGTGCCACGCGATGTGGCTTCGCGCGCTGCCAAAGAGCGTTGCGACGCAGGTTTTGGCGTGAACTCGACTGGCTTGGCCGTTTATCTCGATTTCAAATACGCTATCGAACGCCTTGGCAAAAAGGTGGTTGAACAGAAATACGGCAACCTGTTCCAGATGTACGAAAAAATTGTCGATGACAATCCGTACGAAACGCCGATGATGATTTTCCCAGCCATTCACTACACGATGGGCGGCATTTGGGTCGATTACGAACTGCAAACCTCTATTAAAGGTCTGTTCTGCATTGGCGAGGCCAACTTCTCCGACCACGGTGCCAACCGTTTGGGCGCATCGGCTCTGATGCAGGGCTTGGCCGACGGCTATTTTGTGCTGCCATACACCATTCAAAACTATTTGGCCGACCAGATTCAGGTGCCGCGCATGAGCGTGGAACTGCCCGAATTTGTCGAAGCCGAAAAGGCCGTGAACGACAAAATCGACCGTTTGATGGCTATTCAAGGAGATCGTTCGGTGGACAGCATTCACCGCGAACTCGGTTTGGTGATGTGGGAATTTGTTGGCATGGGACGCACCGCCGAAGGTCTGAAAACGGCTCTCGAGAAGATCAAAGCGTTGAAAAAAGTCTTCTGGACGGAAGTTTACATTCCCGGTTCGCGCAACGACCTGAATGTCGAACTCGAAAAAGCCTTGCGCCTGTCCGATTTCTTGGAAATAGGCGAACTGATGGCTCGCGACGCATTGAACCGCGAAGAGTCGTGCGGCGGCCACTTCCGCGAAGAGTACCAAACGCCCGAAGGCGAAGCCTTGCGCCAAGACGACAAATTCTCGTATGTTTCGTGCTGGAAATATATGGGCGAAAATCAAGAACCGAAACTGCTCAAAGAACGGCTCGACTACGAATTTACCGAAAGAAAGACCAGAAACTATAAAAATTAAGCGGCAATGGAAAAGACAATAAATATCAAAGTGAAAGTTTGGCGTCAGGCTGGTCCGAAAGCCAAAGGCTCGTTCGAAGTGTACGACCTAAAAAACATTTCGACCGACAGTTCGTTTCTCGAAATGCTCGATGTGCTGAACGAACAACTCGTTAGCGAGCGCAAAGAGCCTATCGCATTCGACCACGATTGCCGCGAAGGCATCTGCGGCATGTGTTCGCTCTATATCAACGGCCATCCACACGGCCCCGATGGCGGCGTAACCACCTGCCAACTGCACATGCGCAAATTCCACGACGGCGAAACCATCACCGTAGAGCCGTGGCGCTCGCACGCTTTCCCCGTTATCAAAGATTTGATGGTCGATCGCGGTGCGTACGACAAGATAATGCAGGCTGGCGGCTACATCTCGGTCAATACGGGTGTAAGCACCGATGCCAACGCCATTCCGATTCCGAAAGCCGTCGCCGACGAAGCGATGGACGCCGCCTCGTGTATCGGTTGCGGTGCGTGCGCTGCCGCTTGCAAAAACGGTTCGGCCATGCTGTTTGTGGCTGCCAAAGTGAGCCAGTTGGCGCTGTTGCCGCAGGGCAAAGTGGAGGCTGCCGCACGCGCCAAGGCTATGCTCTCGAAAATGGACGAACTCGGTTTTGGAAACTGTACCAACACAGGTGCTTGCGCCGCCGAATGCCCCAAAGGCGTTTCGCTGACGCACATCGCACGCCTGAACCGCGAATTTATCTGCGCAAAACTGAAAGACTGATTTTGTTCAGAATAAATCGAAAAGTTTGCTCCGTCCCAAAAGGCGGAGCAAATTTTTTGTTTTTTTGGGGGGCTTGCAATGCGTATGCCGAACCTTCGCAGGCAAAATTGGAGGTAATCGACAGGTTTATGCATTTTTAATCGACAAAATTTGTGATCGATATTTCTATTTAGGGGATTTCTATAACTTTCTTTGTAGTTTTGCAAGTAAGTTTTTTTTGTCGTGCGAAAGAAACAATTTCAAATTTCAAATTTCACTGATTTTTGCTCCGCTCGGCATTGCCCAAACGAGTTTGGCACTGCTCTCGCTTATCGCAAAAATTCAAATTTCAAATTTCGGTAGCCGAAACGCCACAATCTTCAAATCTTCAAATTTTCAAATTTTCAAATAATTTGTCTTGGTCTTCGTCTTAGTTTTCGTCAAAGTTTTCACTTCTCACTTCTAACTACTAACTATTCTCGTAATAAATAGAAGTCCCCTTTTAGAAAAAAGACTTTCCAAAGTCTTTTTCTTGCACCAAAAAAGACTCTGCAAGGTTCTTTTCTGAAAAAATGAAATGTGAAAATATGCTAAGAGTGCTTTGAATTTGCGGATTTTGTGTTTTACAAAATACACTTTTTGCATAAAATTGTTCTTTTGAAAATACATTTTTTGTATCTTTGCAGCGTGAAATAAAAAGCAGCACGAGGTATGAGAGAACTATTTTCACTTTTTTATCGTCGTTTGGCACGCACAGAGTTGCGTTTTGAACGGTATTTGGCAAAAGAGATTAACTGGGGCGCACGAATGGTTGGCATTACGGGCGCTCGAGGTGCGGGCAAAACAACTCTTCTGTTTCAGCATATTTTGCGCAAATTTGGAAAAACGCCAAGCATTGTGCTTTATGTCAGTTTGGATCACCTCTATTTCACCACTCACACGCTGCTCGATTTGGCGGAAGAATTTTACAAAAATGGCGGTATGTATCTTTATCTTGACGAGGTGCATCGCTATGCCAACTGGTCGGCCGAACTTAAGCAGATCTACGACAATTATCCTGATATGAAAATTGTCTTCACAGGATCTTCTTTGCTCCAGATAGAAACTGGCGAGGCTGACCTGTCGCGGCGTGCTACGATGTATCACCTTTATGGAATGAGTTTCAGAGAGTTTTTGGAGATGGAAAATGGTCTTGTGCTTCCATCTTACGGACTGGGAACGATTTTGAAAAACCATGCGACTATCGTTTCGGATATTGTACAGCGTGTGCGCCCGTTGCCAGCGTTTCAAAAATATCTGATATACGGCTATTATCCCTTTTTTATCGAAGATAAAGAGGCTTATCCGCAGAAGTTGCTTGCCACTTTCAATCAGATTATTGAGCAGGATTTACCATCTGTGGTAGATATTGAATACACTACTACGCAACGGATAAAAAAACTTTTTGCCTTAATAGCCCAGTTAGTCCCACTTGTGCCAAACATCTCGGCTTTGAGTCGTGATTTGAATACGACAAGGGTTTCTCTACTTAATTATTTGTACTATCTGTGGCGTGCGCGTGCCATTTTGATGATAGACAAGCAGTCTGTTGGACTTAAGCCGATGGCGAAGCCCGAAAAGATATATTTGGGCAATACCAATTATGCATACGCATTTGCAGGGGAGAAGACCAATATCGGTAATGTGTGTGAAACATTCTTCGTCAGTCAGTTGGAGGTGAAACACAAGGTAGCGTATTCGCAGACTCGAGCCGATTTCCTGATTGACGACCGCTATACTTTTGAGGTTGGTGGTGCTAACAAAACGACCGAGCAGATTCAAGGAACTCCCGATTCATTCCTTGCTTTAGACAATATAGAGCAAGGTTTTGGTAGGGAAATTCCGCTGTGGCTCTTCGGATTTTTATACTGATTTTGTATTTTATAAAATACACTTTCTGTTCAAAATTGTATTTTCAAATATACAATTTGCAGATCGGAAAGTGATTTCGTAAGTGAAGTAACGATATTTTCAATTCAAAATGATGAAGGTTTCGATTATTGTCCCTATTTATAATGTGGCGCAGTATGTGGAGCGTTGCATGGAGTCGCTGCGCAGTCAGACAATGCAAGATTTTGAGGTCTTGTGTGTTGACGATCATGGACAAGATGCAAGCGTAAGTATCATACAAGAGTACATCTCTGCTGAAGGATTGAGTGAGCGGTGGCGTGTGCTGGAAACGCCAAAGAATAGTGGCCCCGCTATGGCGAGGAATATCGGTATACAGGCAGCAAAAGGCGAGTATATTGCTTTTGTGGATTCTGACGATTGGATAGAGGCCGATATGCTGGAGGTGTTATACGAGAGTGCAAAATCTTATCAAGCCGATATTAGTTCAGGGGCTGCTATATGGGATAATGCAGATGGTACCCATCGCATTGCTTGTAATCCGCATGTTGGTAGCGGCGCAGTAGATAGACGACAACGGAAATATCTGTTAAGGCACTATGTGAGTAATTTTTACACTATGCTTTTTCGCCGTGAGTGGTTGCTCGACAACGGTATTTTGTTTCCCAATGCCAAGAGTGGAGAAGATAGTAGTTTCATGGGACAATGCTACTTGATGGCAGAGCGAGTAGTGCAGACCGATAAGCCAATCTACCACTATGTGATACACTCGCAGTCTATTAGTCACAGGCATGGTGTGTGGCGTGGCGGTGAGAAAAAGAAAGCCTTCGATGCTCTTTTGTTTTATGCAAGAGAACATGGAGTATGGCACGAGTATAAACAGGTGCTGCGTTGGGTGTATTTCAAAAAAGTAATTGTAACATCAATCATCGACTATATTCGTTCGCTATGAATACTAATAATCTGAAAATCAAGTTTTTCTGCCGCTCGTTCGACTTGCGGCTCTACCGCCTTTCAAAGGCTTTTTACGAGGGGTTGGGCTATCCCTGCGTGCGGCTGACCGACCAATCGGCCGATGGCTATTTCTATACCATGCTCGCCGACCTCGACTGCGATATTGCCATCAATGTCGATGAGGACTGTTTCATCACCGACCCACAGGCAGTGTTCGATTTGGTCGATTATGTAGTGGCGAACGGCTATGCTAATGCAGGCTGCTCCGATGGCGGCCGAGATTCGGTGCGTGCAGGTAATCCGCTGGTTACCAATCCGTTTTTCAATGTTTTCGATTTGCGACTTATCCGCACAAAATTTTCGCGCGAGGCGGTAAAAGCGTTTCGCTACGCCGACCACAAAGCAGCGATGATAGTGGCGTTCGATGTCGATTCGTTGGACAAGAAATACACTTTCGACCGTCCTGAAATCATTGAGCCGTATTACCAATTTTTCTTGTGGTTGGCGGCCAATTTCAAAACGCTCTACCTAACGCCAAAACGCCACAGCGATGGCATTTCCACGCTGTTGTACGACCCGCAAGGGCGGCAACTCTGCGCCCATTCGTGGCTGTCGCGCTTTTACTCTGTACCGAGTATTGTTGTGCGGCGATTGCAGCGTAATGCTGGCAAGCAGAAAGCCCGCATCGATGCGCTGATACACGAGTCGGCGGCGCAGCGTGGCGGCGAGGTGGTGTTGCCAGTGGAGCATTGGTACGACACGGCTCATTTCGCTGCCGACAAGTGTGTGCGTTGGGTCATCAAAGTGCCGCAACGCATTGCCGCATGGCCTGCCAAGTACCGCCGCTACCACAGCAAGGACTAATCGCTAGATTTTTTTTCGTTTTTATTCAAAATTTACGCTGTACTGAATAAAAAACATACTTTTTTGTTCAGTATGGTGTTTTTGTTGAATAAATTTGGACTAGACTCCCTTTAAGGTTTTAGGCAAGCCAACGGCACGACATGTACGCCATCTGCGCGCGTATATGCGTACTGCCCGCCAGTCAGAATTATTTTTAAGTCTGGTTCACGGATAGGCATTTGTTTTTCAGTTTTGTTGTGCTCCAGAATTAATTCTTGCAATTTGCATAGGTGTTTTGCTCCCTCTTCAATTTCTCTGCTGCCTAATTTGCACTCTATCAGCGCATATCTGCCGTCGCCGAGGTGTAGAACTACATCGGCCTCTAAACCGTAGCGGTCGCGATAGTACCCCACGCTGGTAAAGTAGTCGTACGAATAGGCTTTTAGGTCGCGAATACACATCTGCTCAAAGATAAACCCAAAGGTTTTCAACTGTGTTTGCAGTGTTTCAGGAGTTAAACCCAATGCTGCCACTGCCACCGATGGGTCGCAGAATCCTCTTTTGGAAGTGCTTTGTATGGCTGTTTTGCTCCGTACGGCTGGACACCAAGCGTCAATATCTTGAATGACAAATAGTTTCTCCAATGCACCTATGTAGTCGTAGAGTGTAGTGCGTGTGCAATCTACGCCGTCTCCAGCGATGACATCAGCAAGTAGCGAGGTCGTTTTGGCAATAGTGGATATGTTTCGGGCGTAGGAGCGTAGGATATGCATACACAGTTTGGCATTTCGCTGTGAGCCATCTATGCGCATGATGTCCACTTGGCACACCGACTGTACATAGTCTTTGGCGGTCATCAGTTGTTCTTTGCGGTTAGTGGGCTTCAGTGCGGCAGGCCAACCTCCTCGACATGCTGCAAAAATCAAGTCATTTACATTCATTGTGGAGGTCGCCTCTATCTCCTGCTTTGGATTGTCAAAGAGTGCTTGGAGCGAGATGGCGCCATTCGATTCTTTCGATTCCCATAGGCTCATTGGGAGCATTTGCATACGCGAGATGCGTCCAGTGCCGCTATGAAGTATTTTTGTTTTGTCCACGGCGTTCGACCCTGTCAGGATAAATTGTCCGGGCAGTCCGCGTTTGTCGCACATTGTTCGCACAGCGTCCCATAGTACGGGCACATCTTGCCATTCGTCTAATAGTCGTGGTGTTTCGCCTTGTAGGAGATTGGAGGGTCTTGCTGCTGCGGTAGCAAGGTAATCTTCTCGCATATCGGGGTCTTGCATGCGTAGCACACTATTGGCTTGTTGTTCAGCCGTGGTCGTTTTGCCGCACCATTTTGGACCTTCTATCAGTACTGCTCCTATGGCTTGCAGCCTTTCTTGCAAATGCTTGTCCGCAATCCTTTCCAAGTACTTCATAGCATTTCCTGTTTTTTCTGTTTATGCTTGCCATTATAGCACATTCTTATGCTTTTTGGAAAACGCTACAAAGGTACTGATATTAAATGATATATGCAAGTCCACTTTACACTTTTGTGGTGTTTCACTTTACACTTTTGTGGTGTTTCACTTTACACTTTTGCGGTGAAATTTCATTTTAGGACTCCTATTTCGCCGTGAAAGTTTTAACTTGCAAAATTTCAGTTATGTTATTTAGCGGACAAAGGTAGTATTCAGTCGTTCGTAGGTGAGGTCGGTGTAGTCGCTCACTGCGGCAGGAATCGGTTCGCTGTTGGTTAGATAGACGCACCGCATTCCGCATCGCCAGCCGAATTCCATATCGCTCACGCTGTCGCCGATCATCGCGCTGTCTTGCAAGCACACCTCTGGAAAATCCTCTACCGCTTGCAGTGCCATTCCGATGTTTGGTTTGCGGTTCGGGTCGTTCGCGGTCGCTAACGATGGGCAGACATATACTCGGTCGATATGGCCGCCTTGTTCCGCAATTTCTGCGCACATTCGCTCGTGAATAGCCGCAACATCTGCTGCAGCCATCAGCCCTTTGCCGATGCCCTGCTGGTTCGACACTACGAAAGTACGCTCAAAATGTTGCGACAGTCGTGCCACCGTTTCTTTGGCGTTGGGCAGCCACTTCCACTGTTCTATGGTGCGCACATAGTCGCCCACAATGCGTTCGTTCAGCACGCCATCGCGGTCGAGAAACAGGAATCGATCTTTAGGGAAGCGTTGCGGAATTTCTTGCTTGGCGCGCTGATAATCGGCAGGAACGCCCATATCCACAAAATAATCCGAAAAAGCCAGTCCGCAAAAGTGCCGCTGTGGTGCCAATGGTTGCAGCAGATCGCGTTCGAACGAGAATTTTTCGGGTTGCGTTTGTTGCAGCAACCACACCCGATTTACCGCATAGATGCCACCATTGATTAGCCCTTCGCCAATGCTCTCTGTCTTTTCGCGGAAAGCAGTCAGCAGTGCGCCATCGGTTTCTACCGAGCCGTAGCGAGAAGTGTTCTTCACTTGGCGCAATGCTACCGAAATCGGAGCAGAGTTCGTTTGGTGGAATGCGTAGAATTTTGCAAAATCGATGTCGAACAGCGTGTCGCCATTCAGCACTAGAAAATCGTCTGCCACCACTTTTTCGGCGGCTTGGCGGATTGCACCGCCAGTCCCGAGTGGTGTCTCTTCGACCGAATAATCTATTTGCAGGGTGCGATATTGCCGCCGGAAATAGGCTTCAATCACCTCGTAGTGATAACTCACCGCCAAGACAATCCGTTTTGCGCCAGCCGCCGCCAAACGGTCGAGAATGTAGGCGAGAAATGGTTTTCCCGACACAGATGCCATCGGTTTGGGCAGGTTTGTGCCAATCTCCAAGCGCAGTCGCGTCCCCAATCCCCCCGCCAATATCACCACATCAGAAAACATACACACCCTTTTATATAGGTCGGTTTTGGAACAAAATTAGCGCGGAAATATCTGTGCTTCAACCAGTTGGCAGATGATATGCCCCAGCATGATGTGGCACTCTTGAATGCGTGGCGTATCGCTCGACGGTACATTGAGTAGATAATCTGCTACCGCACGCATTTCGCCGCCTGTGTCGCCTGTCATGGCCACCGTTACCACGCCGAGTTGTTTCGCTTTCTCAAAGGCGTTCAGTATGTTGCGCGAGTTGCCCGAAGTCGAAATGCCGATCAGCACATCGCCTTTTTGGCACGCGCCGTCGATCATGCGTGCGTAGATGAGGTCGTAGCCGTAGTCGTTGGCGACTGCCGTCAAGTACGAGGTGTTGCAGTGCAGTGCCTCCGAGTTGAGGGGCGGGCGGTCGTAGTAGAACCGTCCCGACAGTTCCGCCGCTAGGTGTTGCGCATCGGCAGCACTTCCGCCGTTTCCGCACCAGAGCACGCGATGCCCTGTGCGTAGCGCGGTTACCAACACATTTGCCACTTTTTCGACGCAATCGAGCAATGCTTTATCCGCCAAAATTGCTTCGCGAATCGTTAGGCTGTCGGCGATGCATTGGCGTACTATCGCATTGGTTTTCATCACATTGTCCATGTTTTCAGTCCTTCTTGTGTAAATTCGTAGCGTTTAACCTGCCCTGCAAAATGCTGTTGCAATGCGCATTCCACGCCATAGCGATTCGTTTTTGGGCAGTAGAAAAACATAAATCCGCCGCCGCCAGCGCCGCTCACTTTTCCGCCTGTGGCACCTGCCTCTATGGCGGTTCGGTAAATGTCGTCGAGCAGCGTGTTGCTGATGTTCGAGGCGGTCTTTTTCTTCTGTTCCCACCCGAAATTCAATATCTCGCCGATGTTGTCTATCTGTCCTTTGAGCAACGCCTCTTTCATGCGAATGGCCTGTTCTTTCAGTTGGTGCATCGCCTGAATTGAGCGGTCGTCGTTGTTGCGCACATTCGCTATTTGTCCGCTGATAATCTGTGCGCTGACATGCGAAGTCTGCGTGTAGTAGAGCAGCAGGTTATGCGCCAATTCGTCCTGATAGCGTTGCCGAATGCGGAGCGGATTGACTATCACTTTGTCGTCCTGCAAAAACTGCATATAGTTGAATCCGCCGAAAGTCGCCGCATATTGGTCTTGTTTTCCGCCCGCCATGGCGAGGTCTATTCGCTCTATTTCGTAGGCTAAATGTGCAATATCGTATTCGCCCAACGGCAGGTGCAGCCATTCCACGAACGCCCCCAGTATGCTCACCACCAGCGTGCTGCTTGTGCCTAATCCGCTCCCAGCAGGCGAATCCACATGCGAGGTAATACGGAACGACAGCGGTTTGTGTGTAAAGTCTCGCACAATGCGGTTATACACGCCCCGTGCCAGCACGAAATACCCGTCTGTACTGATGGTTTCGGTGGCGTCGCACACCTCTTCCAACTGCGCATCGGGCGACGAAAACACAATTTTCCCGTTCTCCATCGGCTCTATGGTCGTGTAGGCATAGAGCGAGATAGTAGCGTTCAATATCGCCCCGCCGTATAGGTCCGAGTAGGGCGACACATCAGTGCCGCCGCCCGCCAATCCGAGGCGCAAAGGGGCTTTGCTGCGAATGATCATAATTATACGCTTTTTATCGTTTGGAGCATACGGCTCCACGAGTATTTTTGTCGTTCTTCTTCTATTCCCATGCGGAAACATTCCGAGTCCTCACGAGCGCAGAAGTCGGCGAGTGCATCGGCTATCGCCTGCGGGTCAACCGCCGTCACATAGCCCACCTTTCCATTCGGCACGATCTCTGCCAACCCGCCCACATTCGTTACCAACATCGGTTTGCGGAAGTGGTACGCTATCTGCGTCACGCCGCTCTGCGTGGCGGTTTTGTAGGGTTGTACAATGAGGTCAGCCGCCGAGAAATACACCCGCACCTGCTCATCTGGAATAAACTCTGTGCGCCAAATCACAGGCTGTTTCAACCCCAACTCTTTTTCTAAGGCGTAGTATTTCTCGCTGTTGTTGTAAAATTCCCCAGCGACCACCAAATGCACCTGTTCGTTTTGCAGACGCGCATCGGCATACGCACGCAGCAGCAAGTCCAGTCCTTTGTAATCCCGAATAAACCCGAAAAACAGCAGTATTTTCCCCGTTTCGGGCAAGCCCAACTGTCGCCGAGCCTCCGTCTTATCCACTATTTCCCCGAAGTTGTCGTACAGCGGGTGCGGGCAGAGCGCCACGGGTTTTGGATGTTTTTTTGAGATAAATCGCAGACAGTCTTGCCGCACGCTTTCGGACATGGCCACAAACCCATCGACGCTGCGAATGAAATAGCGAATCAGCACTCCGTCCCACGGCTTCGGCTCGTGCGGTATTACATTGTCCAGCACTGAAACTACCCGAACGCCGCCTCGCTTTGCTATTCTCGCTATCGTACCCAAGCATGGTGCCATGAGCGGAATCCAAAACTTGATAATGAGCAAGTCGGGCTTCATGCGGCGTATCATTCGCCCTGTACGCAGCCACGACAGCGGATTGATGGAGTTCATCACTCGCCGAATAGACAAGTCTTTCGGTGCGGGGTCGTCGCTGTATTGCGTCTTCCCCGGAAAGAGAAAATCGGGATATTGCATTGTAAATGTCAGCACCTCCAGCTCATCACCTGCCGACAAAGCCTCGTGTGCCAGTCGCTCGTTGAACGCTGCCAATCCGCCCCGATAGGGATACGCCGTGCCAAGAATTACTATCCGCATAGTTTTTGCGCGCTCTAAACAAGCGTTTCAAATTTATTGTTTGACAAAGATACAGTTTTTGTTTTGTCTGCCAAAGGTTTTTTGCGCTTGCGATAGATTTTTGTGCCAACAACACCGCACAGCGTAATGCCGAAAATGCCCAAACAGATGAGCGAGAGCAGATTGCCTTTGTGAACGCTGTCGGGGTCGAAAACCATGGCGAGCGTGTGTGTGCCAGCAGGAATGACGGCGGCACGAAGCATATAATCGACGCGCGCTAGTGGCAGTTGCTGGTCGAAATTGCCATCGTCGCCAACAAGGTAGAGTTTCCAGCCGTGCGGATAGTAGATTTCGGAGAATACAGCCACGCGATTGCGCTCGTTTTGTGCCTGATAATCAAGGCGATTGGGCGCATAGTGCGTAAGCACAATTTCGTCTTCGTCGAATGCCATCAGCGGCGCAATGTCGGGTTGAGTGGTGTCCAATCGGTCGGCAAACGACCGCTCGACAACGGCTGTTGTGTGCAGGTTGATTTTGCCGAGAGCGGCAATCTCGTCGTTGGCGTTATCCACAATTTGCAGGTCGTCGATGAACCAGCAATTCCCCATGGCATACGGATTTTCGACAGGGATTTGCTGCCCATTTTGCAGCGGCACAATGGCATATTTCATGTTGAGCATATTCAGCACTGGGAAAATGCTGTCGCCATTGCAAGGCAGCACAAAACCGTTGGTCTGCATAATCGCCTGCATCAGCGGATTCATTTCGGGGGCGATATGCACATCTATCAGGTCTTGGTAGCGGCGCAATTTCGCTGCCGAGTAGCCGCCAATCGATTTCAGATAGTACGAGGTGCGCGCCTCGTTGAAGGTGTTGGTCGCCAAGTTGAGCACACGAAAATGCGTGCTGTCCTGCAACAATTCCGATTCGTAAGGCAGCATTTTGAACGATTTGTCGCGGTCTTTGGGCGCAATAAACATGCTGTCGTTGCAAAAACGCTTGTCCACCGTCCACATATCAGCCACCACAAGCACGGTGAGCGCAATGCCGCAGTAGAGGTTGATGTTGCGCTTCGATTCTCGGTTGTAGCGGGCATACGCATAGGCAACGACAACCGCCGCACCCAGCGCAACAAACAGCAACGAACGCCACGCATCGCTGCGGATAAGAGCCGTGCGTTGGTCGAGAATGGCATCGTAAATCTGTTGCCCGACCTGCCCTTTCCACTGCACATCGTACGACGAGGTTACATCAATCGCGCCAGCAAATAATGCCACAATCAAACAGATGCCACCTGTAATGCCGCCCGCTATGAAAATGCTGTTTTTCAGACGATTCCAAGGCAAACGCTTGTCGCTGATAGCTTTCAATGCCAAAAATCCGAGCAGTGGCATGGTAATTTCGGCGACAATCAGAATGCTTTCGACCGCACGGAACTTGTTATAGACTGGGAAATAGTTGAAAAACAGTTCGGTGAGCCGCATAAAATTGTGTCCCCACGCCAAAAAAACGGAAAACAGCGTGGCGGCAAGCAACGCCCATTTGTATGGTCCGCCGACTATCAGCAAACCGAGCAGAAACAGGAAGCAAACGATGGCGCCCATATAAACAGGACCGCTCGTAAAGGCTTTTTCGCCCCAATAGGTAGGCGCACTTTGGCAAAATTGTCGGGCTTGTCGCGCTGGCACGCCCATCTGTTTCAAATCTTTTTCCAACGGCGAATCTTTACCCAAATTGTAACCGCTTGCGCCGCCCATGTAGTTAGGAATCAGGAAAGTCATCGTTTCGTCGATGCCATAACTCCATGCCGTGGCGTAGTCGAGGTCGAGGCCTTTGGTTTTGTTGGTGTCGTCGGTCGTTTTTTCCAAATCGCTATGACCGCCGCGCATGGTCTCTTCGGCATACTCCTGATTGGTGAACACATTGGCACTGCCCATGCCCATGCCGATGGCAAACGCTGCGAAAAAAATCGTTGTGGCGATGCCAAAATGTTTCCACGCCTTGGCTTTGGCGGCAATGGCCAATTCGGCAAACCAAAAAATCCCAATCATCATGCAGATGTAGTACGACATTTGTGGGTGCAGAAAAAATCCGATGTAGGTGAAAAACATCGTCAGCAGCGCACCCCAACCGTACTGCTTGCGGTAGGTGAGTATGAATCCGATGACCACCAGCGTCATCCATGTGATGGAGTAACATTTGCCGTGGTGCGAGGCGGCGATAACGACAAAAAAGTAACTCGATAGCGAAATGGCAAACGCCCCCGCCATGCTCAACCATTTATCGACCTTGAATGTGCGGAGCAGCAGGAAAAAGGCGCACAAGTAGAATAGAAAAATGAACGCTGCATTGCGCGTACCCCACGAGAAAAATAGTTTGATTGGGCGGAGCATTTTATCCACGGTGTAGCCGCCATTGCCACCGATTTGGTAGTTGGGCATACCCGAAAACATCGACCCCGTCCAAAAAGAGTAGTCGCCAGTCGCTTCGTGGTAAGCCACGCTCTCTTGCACCGCAGCACGCCCACTGATGCCGTCGCCCGAGTTGATGATTTTCCCCTCCAACGCTGGCCAAAAGTAGATAGCCGCAGCAAACATAAACACAAGCCCAATCAACAGATTCGGCAAAATTTGCGTCTTAAAATTACATTTGTTCATTTTTTTAGAATTTCAAATTTCAGAATTTCAAATTTCAAATTTCAGATTGCGCTGCGCGCGGTGTGTTATTTCTAATTTCTGGTTTCTAGTTTCTAGTTGTTGGATTAACCAAATAACCAGATAACCAAATCCACAAATCCACGCCTCAACAAACACTTTTTACTTTCAACTTTATAGACTTTATACACTTTTCACTTTACACACTTTCAATCATATTTAATTTCGGTCAAAAACAGTCCGCACGCTGGCACCGACATGCCTGCTGCGCAGCGGCTTTTGGCTTCGATTACCGCCCGAAATCCATCGACCGACAGGCGGCCTTTGCCCACCTCCACCAGCGTTCCGACGATGGCGCGCACCATATTGCGCAAAAAACGGTTGGCGGCAATGCAAAATACCCACTCGTCGCCGCGCTGCTCCCAACGCGCCTCTGTGATGCGGCAGTTCATCGTTTTGACATCGGTGTGCGTTTTCGAAAAACTCGTGAAATCGCTGTATTCCAATAGGGTAGCGGCAGCGGCATTCATCTGGTCGAAATCGAGTGCCACAGGCACACGCCACGCCAAATCGGTTTTGAACGGCGATTTATGGCGCATAATGTGGTATTCGTAGTGCCGTGCCGTCGCATCGAAGCGGGCGTGAGCGTCGGTAGCCACAGCGCGCAACTGGCTCACAGCAATGTCGGCTGGCAAAACGCCATTCAGTCGTGCCACAAATTTTTCAGCATCGTCAATCGCCTGCGCCACATCGAAATGCGCCACCATTTTTGTGGCGTGAACGCCCGCATCGGTGCGCCCAGCGCCCACCACCTGAAGGGCAGGGTAGCGCGCCACCGTGCGCAGCGCATCGGTCAAAACTTGCTGCACCGAAAGCCCATTGGGCTGCACCTGCCAACCGCAATAGTTGGTGCCACGATATGCAAATGTGAGAAAATAACGCAAGCCGGTTGATGTTTCAAAAACGATTGTAACACAATAACCTGCAAAGATAGCGTTTTTTGCTCACTTATTATTAGGGGATTTCTATAAATTCCCCGTTTAACAATAAAATTAACAAATGATGGACTTCTGAATACTTTTGTGCGCTTTTTGTTTTTTGGCTGCATCTGTCTGACTTTCACTCAATTACAATGCCACCGCATTGTGCTTTCGCTCAAGCCAAACATCTGCTAGCCCAAAATCCAAAAATCACGACAAAGGAATTTATAGAAATCCCCTAAAATGGTGTGCCTCGCCCACCAAGAATCAATTAAGAATTATGAATTAAGAATTTTGAATTTGGCGGATCCACCACTATTCTGCATCGCAACAACAGCAGAGCCGCCACACTGTGACGGCTTTACATTTTATCAGACCCCCTCAATCCCCCAAGGGGGGGATATTTTTGGGGCTATTTGGAAATTAGATTAGTGAGATGATTAAAAAGTCTTTTGTCTTTATTCTCGGATGCGGCATGCCGCGTCCCTACTTTCGCACTTTCATACTTTCAAACTTTCTCACTAAAAACTCCTCACTCCTAATTCCTCATTCCTAACTCGCTTGCGACTTGCTTCTTGCTACTTGCTACTAACCACAACTTTCTGCGCCTTGTCGCCAACTTTCACGATGTAAACGCCATTTAGCGAGCCGTTCAGGCGGGTAACATTGCGGCCAAGGAGGTCGAAAATTTGGAAGTCGCCTTCGCAAACGATGCGGCCAGCGGTGGTGTAGAGCCCTTCGATTTCGACTTGTGAGAGTGGCGTTTTTTCGCCCACATAGCGGTAGAGTTGAATTGGCAGGAGCGTTGCGACGGCGGCTGGATTGGCGTAGTAGCGGAACAGCAGCGTGCGTCCCGAAGCGGCTTCGTCGGAATTATACATCAGTTGTGAGCCATCTTCGCCCACAATTTTGGTATCGATGTCGTCGAGGCTAATCTCGTTCAGTAGGCGTGTGTCGCTGGTCTGTATGCCGTTTTGGTTTTGGTATTCGGTTTCAACGGCGTTGTAGCCGATATATTTGCCGCTCACGCCGCGAATGCTGTACTTTTCGCCCACTTTGAAAATGTCGAAACTGGCGGCATTGGTGGTGGCATCAGCAGCGATGGCTTCGTCGGAAATGCTTACAGCGATGGTGTTGCTGGCCACATCATATTCGTCGAGGCCACCGTTCAGTGCCACATTTTTCTGCTCGCAAACTATCAAGTAGCGACCGTTCCAGTTGTCGAGTTCTTTGGTAACTTTCACATAATACTCGCCTGTGATTTCGCTGCTGCCAACGGTTACAAGGCAACTGTCGAGCAACCCGTTGTAGGTCGAAGCCACAATGTAGGTGGTGCCGCTGCCGACGGCTTGCACATAGCCGCGTGCGCTCACGGTGGCGACGCGCTCGTTGAGCGAACTCCAGTTCACACCTTTCAAATCTTCCTCCAACTCGTCGGGCAACACAGTGGCTGTCAGCGTGATGTAGCCGCCTTTTTCGAGTTGCAGCGTCTGGTGGTCGATAATCACCTGTTCGGGCATCAGTTTGCCTTTGACTACAATTTCGCAGGTGTCGCGCAAGCCCGATTCGCTGATGGCAACTATTTTGGCGTTGCCCGGATTTTGCGACACAGCGTAGCCCGTTTGGTCGATGGTAATCACTTTGTCGTTGGTGGTTTGCCAAGCGATTGTTTCGACAAATGCGCCGTCGGGCTCAAACATTACGCCGAATGTTTCGGTGTCGTAGATGCTGCCCGTGGCATCGGCATACATAGTAAGGGTGTCGATGGCATCGGAATCGATACAGATTTTTATGGCGGTAGCATGCGGGCGCACGGTAACTACAGCGGTGTCGGTTGCGCCACTTGTAGCCGTGGCGGCAATTTTCACTTCGCCAGCGGCAACGCCCATAACTTTGCCATCGACAATGGTGGCAATGCTCTCGTCCATCGATTTCCAACTGATTGGCTCCGAAGCGTTGGCAGGCTGCGTTTTTATGCCTAATTGTCCTTCGCCGCCCTCACAAATTGTGAGCGTGTTGGGCGTGATTTTCAGACTTTTGCACGCCAGTTCGCCCGTTACCGTCCAGCGGATAACTATTTTCCAAATGGCCATACCGTTTTTGCACATTTGCAGCGAGGCTTGGCTCTCTTTGGGCGATGCCACCACCAAATCGATATGGCGCGTACCCTCCGCACCGATATTGCATTTTGCAATGGCCTTCACGGTGTCTTTGTAGTTGGTCGATGGCGCCGGCATCAGGTAGATGTTGCGGTCTGTAATATCTTTGTCCTCGCCTGTGGCGTACGAAACATCGAGCGAAACGCTTTCGATAGGGAAACCGACATCGGGCAGCGTAAGTTGCGATTTGCGATCGTTGGTGTAGTTGCTGAGTTGCAGATACTGACCGAATTTATTGTCGTTGATTTGCACGAAACCCGTGTATTCGAAGCCGCGCTCGTCGGTCATGGTGTAGTTTTGGTAGCCGTTAATGTTCGACATCACAGCGGCCATATCGGCACCTGTCAGCACAGTCGAATCTTTGTAAGCATCGAATGCAAACGCTGTTGCAAACGCAGACAGCACAGCAAAAAGAGATAACAATTTTTTCATGTTTTTATGGTATTTTTATTTTTGCAAAGGTACACATTTTTTGCGACAATGTTTTTCCACCCATATTTTTTTTGTAATTTTGCACCATAAATTAGTCGCAAGAGGGTTTGAAAGTGTGAAAGTATAAAAGTGTGAAAGTAGGGACGCACCGAGTGCGTCCGAAAGGTTAGCGGTTATAGGTTAGAGTTTATAGGAAATAAACATCACAGGTTCTCACTAATGCAATCAACTTTTTAACTTATCAACTTTTTAACGACCAATCAACTGATCAACTAATCAACTAATCAACCAATTAACAAAAACACAAAAACAGCGCGCAGCGCGAGAAACTTAGAAACTTAGAAACAATTCTCCAAATCAACCAAATCCATCAATCATGAAAAAACACATTTTTACCCTTATTTTTGCGGTGTCGCTGTTGGGCGTACAGGCGGGCGTTTACACGCGTGTAACGAAATTCGACAAAATCGGCACCAATTTTCAGGACACTTTCCTGCTCGTGGCCGAATATGCCAACAATGTCTATATTTTCGACGGACAAAACGCCTCGGGCAAGAACTACACGGTGCTGACAAATTTCAGCGGCACACAGATTTCGGGCGACTATACCGACCACGAATGCGTGATTTACCACAACGATTGGCACAGTTACTACAAACTCTGCTCCATCACCTGCCGTGGCGATGGCGACCGCGCTGGCGGCTACCATCTGTCGGGCGTTGGCGGCGGCAATGGCATTCAGTTTACGGCTGGTCAGAGCAATGTCGAACTCACTTGGCAAGGCGAATTTGGCATCGATATTGTGTCGAAAACTGGCAAAGGCAAATTTCAGTTCAACCAGAAAGATCACGGTTTCAAATTCTACGAAAACGAGACCAATATGCAACGCCCTGTGCTCTATGTGAAGGGCGACGGCGCAGGCTATGTGGGCGACGACGAGTCGGTAAACATTCTCGACATCAACTATGCGCAAGCCGACCTCTACGCTCGCTATTCCGATTTCTCGAAAAATCTCTATTTTTGGGATTTGAGCCTCAACCAGTCGGAGTCCGAAACCGCTGTGCCGCGCATCGAAACCTCGATACAAACTGCCTCGATGACCTCGATTGCAGGCGACTATTCGCTCGAAAAAGCCGAAACCATGGTGGGTTGGACTTCGTCGAAATCGTACATTCAGTTCCCGAGTAGCGAAGAGGGCGGCACGCAAGCCAAACTCACCACGCTCGAGTTTTCTATCACGCCCGTGAGCCGCTACGACGAAAATTGGTTCAACTACCACATCGTGCTGAACTGCATCGACTCGAACAAAAAACGGTGGAAATTGGACAAAGTGCTACCGATTTTCTGCACCTTCACCGACCGCGACCCGAATAACAAAGAGTACGACCTCGACACAGATATGGAATATACCATGGACGAACAAGTGCCGACCGCCATTGCCGCTGTTTTGGCCAGCGAATTGCAGATTTTTGCCATCGATAAAACCATTTTTGGCCCCGACAACCTGCAAATTTTCGACCTCACAGGCCGCAATGTAACCCGCCTGAACGGCTCGCTGAACGGCGTTTACATCGTCAAAGT